>JAJPJW010000107.1 GCA_021324075.1 Pseudomonadota bacterium
CCGGACACCCACCGCCACCAATACGCCGACCAACACCCCCACCAATACCCGCACCCTGACCCCCACTTCCACGGCCAGCTTCACCCCCACGGCCACCGCTACATTCACCGCTACCTTGACTCCCACGTCCACGCCGCCGGCGAATGTCACCATCCACAAGTCCGTCAACCCCACCAGCGTGCAGTCGGGCAACTCGCTGGTTTACACCATCGAGGTGGACGTGACGGGCAATTCGATGAACGGCGCGGTAGTGACGGACATCCTGCCGGCCAATGTGACCTTCGTTTCATTTGGCACCAGCCCCGCGGGGACGGCCACCAATTACACCCAGTCCCTCTCCCAATTGACCTGGACCCTGCCCCCGTCGCTGGCCCCCGGAGCCTACTTCCTGACCTACCAAACCCAGGTGAACAACTTCCTGGCGGGGGGAACGAGCATCATCAACAACGCCCAGCTGACCTTCACGGGCGGCGGGCCGCTGTCGACCAGCGCCGCGGCCACCGTGATCGGGGAATTCACGGTGAAGATCAACGTTTACAACGAGTCCGGCGAGGTGGTGAAGCAGATCTACGTCCAGCAGATGTCGCAGCCGTTGAACAACTTCTCGATCCAGTCCACACCCGTCATCACCAGCCTGCACGGGGCGAACGACGCGGTGACGGTGGTTTTCCAGGGGGTTCCGATCGCCGTCTGGGACGGCTCGACCAATACAGGCGACCCCGCCACCAACGGCGCTTATTACATCAAGGTGGACAATATCGACAGCACGGGCGCCATCACCAGCACGACCCAGCAGGTGACGGTCAGCCGGTCGCTGGCTAAATCGACCATCCTTATCTACAACGAGGCAGGGGAGGAAGTGAAAAACCTGGTCACTTACTTCGACGACCCCGGGCAGGCCCTCTCGGTTTCGAGCGTCCAGTTGTCCAATCCAGTAATCGCTCCCGGCTCCTCGGGTGGGTCCATCCCCAGCGTATTGACCATCACCTTGAACGCGGGCACGTCCGTGGTTTGGGACGGGACGGGCAACAATGGGGCCTATGTCCAAAGCGGCCAATATTTCCTGGAAATCCACACCAACAACGGGAACGGCAGCCAAACCACCGTCATCAAGCAGTTATCCGTGGACGGGCATTTGACCCAGTCGGGGCTGGGCGAGACCTGGGCTTTGCCCAACAAGGTCGGCCGCGGCTCGGGCCCGGTCACCTTCTATAACAACTCCTCCACCAACCTCACCCTGACGGTCAACTTTTACACCGTCGCCGGTGAATTAATCGCCCCGCCCATCACCGGGGACAACGGAACCCACCCACCGACCGTCGGCGTCGGCCACCTGGCCAGCGGCCTTTACCTGGCGGTGGTGGAACTGCGCAACGCCACCAACGGCGGGCTTCTGGGACGCCGGATCCTTAAGATCACCGTCATCCATTAGGCCTTCCAGGTTTTCCTTCCTTTTGTTTTTCCTTAAAATGAACAGGTAGGGGAGCCTGCCCGTGTCCTTCTGGCTTATTCTTCCCCGGTTTTGAATCCCCATGTGAATGGAGTTTTCGATGGGTTCCAATCCAACCATCAAGGATGTGGCGAAGAAGGCGGGGGTTTCCATCACCACCGTTTCATTCGTCCTCAACCGTCGCTCGGATGTGGCCATCAGCGAGGAAGTCAAGAAACGCGTCCTTGCGGCGGCCCGTGAACTGGACTACCACCCCAGCGCCATGGCGGCCGGCCTGGCGGGGCGGCGCACCCGGAACCTGGGCGTGGTCTTCTACCTGGAGGACAACGTCATCTCGAACCAGTTTTATTCCTTCGTTATCGAGGGCATGGTGAAGGAGGCGGTGGGGAAGAACTTCAACCTGCTTTTTTCCTACGTGGATTCGGCCTATGGCGGCTACCCCAGCCTGCCCCAGATCGTGCGCGAAAAAAACGTGGACGGGGTGCTTTTAGTCGGCCGCAGCGAACCGAAAATGGTGGCGGACATCCAAGAACGCCGCATTCCAGTGGTGGCCGTGGACAATTACCCGGAACTCCCGGGCGTCGACACGGTGCAGACGGACAACAAACAGGGGGGGATCCTGGCGGTGGACCACCTGATCCAGTTGGGCCACAAGCAGATCGGCTTGTTAACCGCCCCCGGCGGCCGCCCCAGCCTGGAGGAACGCCAGGAAGGGTGGAAGGCGGCCCATGTCCGGAACAACCTGGCAGCCTCCAAGGATTTGGTTTTCCAGTGCCAGAACCTCACCTTTTACGAGGGCTACGCCGCGGCGAAGGAAATCCTCAAGAAGCAAAAGAAAACCACCGCCCTTTTTTGCGTGAACGATGAGATGGCCGCAGGCGTCCTGCGGGCGGCCCGCGAGGTGGGCCGCGATGTTCCCAGGGACTTGAGCGTCGTGGGTTTCGACAACATCACCATGAGCAATTACACCGACCCGCCCCTGACCACCATTTCAGCCGCCAAGGAATACATGGGAAAAGTGGCGGTCGACCGGGTTTTGGAAATCCTGGAGAACCGGGAGCTGCACCCCAAGCGGCTGCAGGCCCCGGTGGAACTCATCGTGCGGCAATCCACGTCCAAACCCTAAGGCCTACACGTTTACCCCGGTGCCCGCGGGCCGTTAACCGTTTTGAAATATACAAAAAAAGCCGGGAGTTGGTCCCATTCCTCCCTTGCCATTCGGGATTAAAAACAGGAAGATAAAAGCCCTTAAATCCCAGACCCGACGGGAGGACCCGATGCCCCGGAAAAAGAAAGCCGAAACCGTTTCAACCGCTCCGAAGGCCGCCTCCAAATCCAAATCCGCCGCCAAACCGAAAACCGCTTCCAAGCCTGTCCGAGCCGCCGCCAAAAAGCCGGCCGCTCCCAAGGCCCCCCGCGCCGCAAAGTTTCCCCCCAAAGCCGCCTCCAAGGCCCCTGTTTCGGCCTGGAAAAAACCGGCCCGCCAGGGAGAGACCCAAATGGTGGCCTTTATCCGGGACCCCCACTGCATTTTCACTTATTGGGAGGTGACCCCCCAAAGCGTCGAGGCCGTGAAGCAGCAGTTGATGGGCGAATACAAGGACAGCGCCATGGTACTGCGGGTTTTCCGAACGGGCCCGGACGGGCAGGCGGAACTGATCCAGGAAATCCGGGTGGAGCCGGGGGAAATGAACCGCTACGTCGAGTTGAAGGAAGGCGCCTCGGGCAGTTACTTCATCGAAATCGCCCAAAAGGCCGCCTCGGGCCGCATGGTCGTCTACGCCCGCTCCAACAAAGTCATGACCGGGACCTTCGCCGGCGGCGGAAACGGCGCCCCGGCTTCCTCCTCCCCCCAATGGGAAACCCCCGCGGGGCTTTTGGAATATTTCAATGAAGTGGAGGAAACCTCCGACTCCCTGGCCCTCCGGGGCCTTTCCTCCGCCGAAGCCCACCGGAAAGGCCTGCTTCGCCGGCAGATGGGCCGCTATTCCGCCTCCCACATCGGTTGACGGCTTAAGCCTCCGCGTTCAACGCCCTTAACCAAGAAGGAACCTTTGCCCGACCCCTCCAACCCCACTCCGACCGGAAAGATTTCCCTGGTCCTCCACTGCCACCTCCCTTTCGTCCGTCATCCCGAGCACGATCACTTTTTGGAAGAGAACTGGTATTACGAGGCCCTTTTCGAGACCTACCTGCCCCTCCTTTCCGCCTTTGAAGAATTGTCGCGCCGGCAGATCCCTTTCCGGATGACCCTGTCGGTTTCCCCGACATTCCTTTCCATGTGCCTGGACCCCCTACTCCAAAGAAGGGCGGTCCGTTACGCGGATGAACTGCTCGGCCTGGCACGCAAGGAAGAAAAAAGGATCCAGTCCCATCCCGAATTCAAGCCGGTCCTTGCGATGTACCTGGAAAAACTGGAACGCTACCGCCGGGACTTGCTGGGAAAGTACCATGGCAACGTGGCCGAAGGATTCAAGGCCTACCAGGCCTCAGGCCAGCTGGAACTCATTACCTGCGCGGCCACGCACGGCTTCCTGCCGCTTTTGGCTTTAAGGGAAGCGGCGGTGCGGGGACAGGTGGAGACCGCCCTCCGGTCGCACCGGGCTTTCTTCGGCAAAGAACCGGCGGGTTTCTGGCTTCCCGAATGCGGCTACCAGCCGGGATTGGACGGCCTTTTGGCCCATTACGGCCTCCGGTATTTTTTCGTCGAAAGCAACGGCCTGCTGGAGGCACAGCCCCGTCCCCGGTACGGCACCTTCGCCCCCGTGCGATGCCCTTCGGGACTTTCGGCCTTCGGAAGGGACCTGGAAAGCTCCAAACAGGTCTGGAGTTCCAAGGAAGGCTATCCGGGAGACCCCGATTACCGCGAGTTTTACCGCGACGCGGGGTTCGACCTGACGGAAGGGGAATTGCACCCTTATCTGCAGCCTGAGGGCATTCGACGGTTCACAGGGCTCAAGTACTATCGAGTGACCGGGCCGGGCAACCAGAAGGAACCCTATGACCCCCAGCGGGCCCGGCGAAAGGCCGAGGCCCATGCCGCCGACTTCCTGGCCAACCGCCGTAAGCAGGCGGGGACCGTTTCCCAGTGGATGGACCGCCCCCCCTTAATGACCTGCATGTACGATGCCGAGCTTTTCGGCCACTGGTGGTACGAAGGGCCCGATTTCCTCCAGTCGCTTTTTGAGCAGAACCACCGGCAGGGAGGAGGACTTTCCTTCACCACGCCATCGGCCTACCTGGAGGAATTCCCCGAAAACCAGCCCAGCCAGCCCGTTTTTTCCTCTTGGGGGCTGGGGGGCTACGCGGAGTTCTGGCTGAACGAAACCAACGACTGGCTTTATCCCCCCTTAAGCGGCGCTTGCGACGAAATGAGTTACCTGGCGGACCAATACGAGTGGGAAAAGGGCGCCTCCCAAAGGGCCATTTGCCAGGCCGCCCGGGAACTGCTTTTGGCGCAGGCCAGCGATTGGGCCTTCATGCTCAAGACCGGCAACCACAAGGCCTACGCCGAAAGGCGGTTCAAGACCCACCTGGCCCGGTTCCACAAGCTTTCCCAGCAGGTCCGTCGGCACAAGGTCGATGAAATTTTCCTTTCCGACTTGGAGGAAAAAGACAATCTTTTCCCCGGGATCGACCCGGGGGCCTATAAAAGCCCTTCCAAATAAGCGGAAATCCCGCCCCTTTTTCCTGAATTTTTTTGCCTAAAGCACAGTCCCCCATTACAATAACGCCGCCCTGGGCCCCTTTGGGGCGGCCCTGGCCGCAGAGGCATTCCCATCAACAAGGAGAGGGTTTTGAAAACAGTCATCGGCGTGGATCTGGGCGGCACCAACATCGTGTCCGCCGTGGTGGACGAAAAGGGGAAAGTCCTGGGCAAGGACAAGCGCAAGACCCTGTCGTCCAAGGGGGCGAAAGGGGTCCTGGACCGCATCGTCGAAAGCATCCATGCTGCCAGCCACAATAGCGGCCAACCCTGGGCCTCCCATCTGGCTGTGGGCATCGGGTCGCCGGGCCCGCTGGACCCCTTCAAGGGCGTGGTCATCTACACCCCCAACCTGGGCTGGAAGAACGTGCCCATCGTGGCCATCCTGAAAAAGAAACTGGGCAAGAAGGTTTTCCTCGAGAACGACGCCAACCTGGCCGCCTTGGGTGAAAGCTGGATCGGGGCGGGAAAGGGCGAAAAAGTCGTCCTTTGCGTCACCCTGGGAACGGGTGTGGGCGGCGGCCTGATCGTGGACGGCAAGATCTTCCAGGGCGCTACCGGCGTGAGCAACCATATCGGCCATATCGTGGTGGACCCCAAGGGCCCCCCGGCGCCCTATGGCAACAGCGGCATCCTGGAACAATACGTCTCGGCAACGGGCATCGTGCGCCTAGCCAAACTGGCGGGCCTGAAGCCCCCGGCGGGAGCGCCCCTGGAGGCCCACAGCTTCCAATTGATGGCCGAGGCGGGCAACCGGAAGGCCTTGAAGGTCTATGAAGAGGCGGGCCGCATGCTGGGGGTGGGATTGACCACCTCCCTCCACCTTTTGAACCCCAGCGTGGTTATTTTCAGCGGGGGCGTGGCCGGGGCAGGGGATTTACTGCTCAAGCCCATGATGAAGGAACTTCAAAAACGCAGTTTCAAATCCCATTTGAAGGGCTTGAAGTTCCGGATGGCCAAACTGGGGGACAACATGGGGGCGGTGGGCGCGGCGCGCCTGGCCTGGCAGTCCCTCAAAAAGGCCTGAAAAGCCCCCAAAAACAAGCCTCCCAGCCTTATTTTTCAGATAAAAAAAGTTGCACTCCCCAGGGTGTGTGCTTAGAATACCGGCTTTCAACGGCCTGGCACTTGGGTGTCGGGCCGTTGTTGTGTAGCGAAATAGTGGTCGACCACTATTTTTACTTTAAGGAGGCTTTTAATGAAGCGTTTTATCGTTGCTTTGATGGCCGTGATGTTCTTGGGCGCCACTGGCGTGGTTTTGGCGGATGAAGCTGCTGCCCCCGCTTCCACCCCGGCTGCTGCTCCTGCCAAGATGGAAAAGAAGTCCAAGAAGATGAAGAAGTCCAAGAAGGCCAAGAAGGCTGCTGCTGATGCCGCCGCTCCGGCCGCTGCCGCTGCTCCGGCTTCCGCCAAGTAATAACGGCGTTAAGTCGAAAGTGGTTTCAGGTGTGAACCTGAAACTCCACATCATCGGGTGGACCGAAAGGCCCACCCGATTTTTTTTGCCCAAAATCCCTTAGAACTCGTCGGTGACGGCGCCCTGGCTGGCCGAGGAGACCAGCTTGACGTATTTGCCCAGCACCCCCTTGGGGTAGGGGTTGGGGACGGGCTTCCACTTGGTTTTGCGCTTTTTCAATTCCGCAGCGCCCACGTGGAGTTCCAGCCGCTTCTTTTTCCCGTCGATGGTGATCTTGTCCCCGTCCTTGATGAGGCCGATGGGGCCGCCCACCTGGGCCTCGGGGGCGATATGGCCCACGACCAGCCCGTGGGTCCCGCCGGAAAACCGCCCGTCGGTGATCAGGCCGACCTTTTCCCCCAAGCCTTGTCCCACCAGCGCCGCGGTGATGGCCAGCATTTCCCGCATTCCGGGCCCGCCCTTGGGGCCCTCATAGCGGATGACCACCACATCCCCCGCCTTGATCTTGCGCTTCTGGATGGCCTCAAAAGCCGCTTCCTCCCCGTTGAAAACCCTGGCCGGGCCGGTGTGGGTTACGACCTTTAACCCTGAGATTTTCGCCACCGCGCCCTCGGGTGCCAGGTTGCCCCGGAGGATCACCATGGGGGCGGTGGGGTAGAGGGGTTTCTCCAGCGGCGCGATGATGGGCTGGTTCTTGGACAAGGGTTGGGCCAGCTTCAAGTTTTCCTTCACCGTGCGGCCCGTTACGGTCAGGCAGTCCCCCTGCAGCAGCTTGGCATCCAAAAGCAGCTTCATGACGGCCGGGATGCCGCCGATGCGGTCCAGGTCCGCCGCCACGTACTTGCCGCTGGGCTTCAGGTCCGCCAAGTGGGGGACCTTCCTGCCGATGCGGTCGAAATCGTCGATGGTCAGCTTGACCCCGATGGATTTGGCGATGGCGATCAAGTGCAAAACGACGTTGGTGGAGCCGCCCAGGGCGAAGGCCACCGTGATGGCGTTCTCGAAGGCCGGTTTGGTCATGATGTCCTTGGGGTGGATGCCCTTCTTAATCAGTTCCACCACCGCCTGGCCCGCCCGGTCGCAGACGAGGCGCTTGGGCTCGCCCACGGCGGGCTGGCAGGAATCGTGGGGAAGGGCCATGCCCATGGCCTCGATGGCCGAAGCCATGGTGTTGGCCGTGTACATGCCGCCGCAGGAACCGGGGCCGGGGATGGCGCATTTCTCGATCTGCTCCAGCTTGTCATGGCCGATCTTGTTGGAACTGTACTGGCCCACGGCCTCGAAGACCGAGACGATGTCCAGGTCCTTGCCCTCGCATTTGCCGGGCAGGATGGTGCCGCCGTAGACGAAGATGGCGGGGATGTTGAGGCGCCCCATGGCCATCAGGCAGCCGGGCATGTTCTTGTCGCATCCGCCGATGGCCACCAGGCCGTCGAAGCGCTCGGCGTTGGAAACCACCTCGATGGAATCGGCGATGACTTCCCGGGAGACCAGGGAGAACTTCATGCCCTCGTGGCCCATGGCGATGCCGTCGGAAACCGTGATGGTGCCGAAGATCTGGCCGAAGCCATCGGCCGAAATCACGCCCCGCTTCACCCGCTCGGCCAGCTCGTTCAGGTGGATGTTGCAGGGGGTCACTTCGCTCCAGGCCGAGGCCACGCCGATGATGGGCTTCTTGAAGTCCTCATCTTTGAATCCCACCGCGCGCAGCATGGCGCGGTTGGGGCTCCTTTTGTCCCCCTCGGTCATCATGGCGGAACGGCTGTTGAGCTTGGTCTTCATGGCTTGCCTTTCGGTTGGGTTGGTGCTTCTTAAAGGACCTTCAAGACTTCCAGGCTGTGGCCCTCGGGATTGACCTGGGGGAACAGTTTCTTGATTTTGCCCTCCTTGTCAATGACGGCGGTCACCCGGGCGCTGTTGCCCTTCTCGGGCCGGAAGGCGTCGTAGGCCTTGGAGACCGCCCCGCCCATGTCGGAAAGAAGCGGGAAGTTCAAGTGGAACTTCTCGGTGAAGGCCTTGTGGCTGTCGTTGTCGTCCACCGATACGCCCAGGACCACCGCGTCCTTGGCCGTGATCTGGGAGATGTCGTCCCGGAAGGAACAGGCTTCCTTGGTGCATCCCGGCGTGTCGTCCTTGGGGTAAAAGTAAAGGACCACGTTTTTCTTGCCCTTGTACTGGGAGAGCGAGACGGTGGAGCCGTCGGTGGCCTTCAGGGAAAAATCGGGAGCGGGTGAACCTTCTTGAAGCGGCATGGGACCCTCCTAGGATCGAAATGAGAGGGCATTGTAGTGTCCCAGCCGGGCGGACTCAAGCGAGGCAGCACCGAATTTGAACCACAGAGTACACGGAGGACACAGAGTAAGGCTCAGGGATTTCTTTGAAAAATACACGGGTTTAACTCTGTGTACTCTGTGACCTCTGTGGTTAAAGATGTTTTCGTTAGCTTTTTTTAGGGGCGGTTTTCTCGAGGAACTGCAGCAGTTCGCCGGTGACCGAGCCCAGGCAAATCTCCTCGACGGGGCCCCGCATGGTCAGCTCGAAATCCTTGCTGACCTTCAGGAAAAGGTCGCCGCCGGGCATATGCAGGGTCAGGTCGCCGTCGGTCTTGCCGGTCTTCACGCAGACCGCCGCCACCGCGCAGGAGGAGGAGCCGGAGGCCAGGGTGTAGCCCGCACCCCTCTCCCAGATGCGGATGGAGACTTCCTTGCGGTTGTCGACCACCGCGAACTGCACGTTGGTGCGGTTGGGGAAGAGGGGGTGTTTTTCCAGGAGGGGCCCGACCTCATGGGCCATTTTCTCGGCCTCGCCGATGTCCTTGGCGAAGACCACGCAATGGGGGTTGCCCATGGAGACGCAGTTAATGGCCAGGCCCTCGCCGTCGGGCAGCAGGGGGATCTTCTTGTCCAGCACCTCGGCCTCGGTGTTGGGCACGTTGACGGGGATCTTGGCGGCTGAAAACTCCGCCTTGCCCATGTCCACGGTGACCGAGGGGGCCTTGCCCAGCATCACGTGCAGTTGGGCCTGCACCGTGCCGCCGGCGGTTTCGATTTCGAAAAAGGTCTTCTCGGTATAGCCGTGCTCGAAGAGGAACTTGCAGAAGATGCGAAGGCCGTTGCCGCTCTTCTCGGCTTCGCTGCCGTCCGGGTTGTAGATGCGAAGTTTGGCCAGGGAAGATGCTGATTTCTCGATGGCCAGGATGCCGTCGGAGCCCACGCCGGTATTGCGGTTGCAGACGCGGATGATGTTCTGGGGGGTCAGCTCGAAGGACAGCGTCGCCGGGTCCATTACGAGATAGTCGTTGCCCAGTCCGTGGGACCGGACGAATTGGTTCTTGGAAAGCATTGATTTACCCCTTTACGGTTTTTCCCACTTCGCCGACTTCAAAAGCTTTTCGATCGATTGTTCGATCGATCTTAGCTCAGGAGGACCGGCATTGGCGTAATCCTCGACAATCTTCTTTTTCCCATCCATCACCACGGTGGTGTAAGCCGTATCCATGTCGGTTATGCCGCGGCGGTATTTATCCTTGAGACTCATAAAATCCGAGCTTGCGATTAACTTCAAGACCTGGCGCAAGGCTTTTGGGTCCACGGTGCCTTGGTGTTCTCCTTTGTGGCTTACGAATCGGTATCCGTTGTATTCAAATGTGCCGTCGTTTTTCACCAAAAAGCTGTAAACAGGGCATGTCCCATAACAGCCGGAATGGCTAATGCCGATCAGGCTGATCCGATGTTCCTTGGCCTCTAAATCGGTTGAAAGGAAGAAAGTGGCGATTAATAAAAGGGAATAAAAGGAACGCTTCATTTTTCTCATTTTACACAGAATAAATTGGTGTAATCCTCGCTGCCGCCCCAAGGACGTTTCAACAGTTGGGCAGGTGTGACCGGCTTGACGGTCCCGTGTTTCTCGGAGATCTCCTGGAAACGGAATCCCAGGGCTTGAAGGTCCCTCAGGTATTTCTTCGGGTCGGCCCCGAAGGCCTTCAGGGAGCCGGGGGAGAACTCCGTCACCAGCTTCAGGCCCTTGTTCCTGCGGATCAGCCCCTTCATTCCCCCCAAAGCCGCGGCTTCCGCACCTTGGACGTCCATTTTAATGAAATGCACTTTCTTGTCCAATTTTTCGAAGAACCGGTCGAGGGTGACCGTTTCGATTTCCACCGAGGGCCGCCCGTCCTTGGAATCATAAATGCGGTGGTCGCCTCGGTTGACCGGGTTGATATAGAGGCGGGCGGTGCCGGATTTGTTGGAAAGGGCCTTGTTGACCGCCGTGACATTGCCGTAGCCGTTGGCGGCGGTATTTTTCCCGAGCAGTTTGAAATTGGCGGAATCGGGTTCGAAAGCGTAAACCCTGCCCTGGGGGCCCACGATGCGGGCGGCCAGCAGGGTGTAATAGCCGATATTGGCGCCCACATCGACGAAGGCCTGCCCGGGCTTCAAATGGTCCTTCAAAAGGGCCGTTTCCACCGGCTCATAGACCTGGTTGACGGCCAGCTGCAGGGTGTCCCTGTCGTCCAGCCACATCCGGTGGCCCTGCACCATCACGGACTTGGGCTTGAAGAGCTTGAAGAGGGTGCCGTAGGCCCAGCGGAGGACCTTGATGCGGCCCAGCCCGTGCCCGCCGATGGAATAGTAAATATTTTGCAAGATGGCGAAGAAGTTGCGCCGCAGTAGGACCAGGAGTGCCGAGAGGGTGAGGACCAGCCAAAGGGCCAGGCCCACCCGGATGGGCGTCCACCAGGCGGGTTCGAATTTGAACTCCACTTCGTGATGGCCGGCGGTCAGGTAAAGCGAACGGAGCACCAGGTCCGCGGTGTGAAGGGGGGCGGAGTTCCCGTCCACCCATGCCCTCCAGCCGGGATACATGGTTTCGCAGAAGACCACCAGGCTGCCGCGGCCCAAGTCCACCGAGAAGCGCTGATGGCCGCTTTCCTCGTCCTCCAACCCGCAGTTCAAGGCTCGGGCGGCGGTTGGGGAGCTGGTGTCCCAATCCGTTGGGAGGTAATCGGGATAAAGGGCGGATTTCGACAGGTCGAAATCCGGTTTTTGAAGCTGGGCCAGTTGTTGGCCGCTGTCGGTGACGGATATCACGCTGGATGGGGCATAGGCGCAGGGCAGCGGCTGTTGCCTCCTATAAAGGAAATAGGGCGGATAGGATTCCTTCTTGAAGCCGGGCATAGGCCCGTGGTCGGTATGGGTCAGGACCCCGTCGACGGCCCCGAATTGCATCGCCACGGCCAGGGGCAGGCCGCCGATCTCCCTCTTGGCTTGGAGAACCAGGGGGTTATAGCCCCCGAAATTCTTGATTCCCAGGGCACAGGCGTCGTTTTGGGGATAGGCCAGGACATAATTCCGGCCATGGACCCGGATGGGATATCCCATTTCATCGGTCAGGAAAATCGCGCGGTTGGGGAGCAGGCTGCGTCCGGCTTCCACGGCTCCCATGGACCTTGTGGTGAAATCAAAGTTCGATGCGGAATCGGGCTGAAAGTCGTTCCAGCCATTGAGAAGGAGTGGAAATAGAAGACCGAGGGCCAGTAACAACCGAATGATGGGGGAAGGTCGGGAAAGCATCAGAAATCCCAAGAGACCCAAAACGAGGCCCGTTATCTCGAAGAAAAAATTGCCGCCATGGTAGAAAATAAAGACAAAAAGGCCCGCAGCGTAATAGCCTGCGGGAGCTTTGCGCCAGACCGGGATTTTGGTTTGTCCCGCCTCTTTCAGCCATTGGTCCATGCCGAGGGCCGCGAGCACCGAGGCGGCAAGGACATAAAGATAAAGGAACCGATAGGGCACCCGAATCAAGGAAAGGCCCGGCAAGAGGCTGGAAAGCCAGTGGTGGACCGGCGTGAAACGACCGAAACAAAAGACCAGGACGATGAGCGAAAAGACCGAAAAGAAAAGCGCCAGCGACTTATCCTTCCGCCGCCAGGCGCCCCAAACTAAAAAGGGAAGCCAGATTCCCAGATAACCCCAATTGGCGGCCATGGGGAAGTCGGGGGCGTCCTTACCGGATTGGAGCGCTACGGCCATATCGTCCCCTTCCTTTAATGTCATGCGGGGAAAGAGGAATTGGCCAAGAGTCGCCGGGTTCAGGGAAAGCTGGGCATTGGCTTTTTCCGTTTGGGCGTCGGGGTTTGCCCGGTCGCTCAACTTCGCGAATTCCATCGTCGGGATCAATTGGCCCAGTAGTGGCAAGGCTCCCCAAACCAGAAACGCGGCCAAAAGTAGAAAGGTTGAAAAGTTAAAAGGGGAAAAACTTTTTCGGCATTGGAGGCATCGGAAAAGGAAGTAGGCAAGACCTCCATAAAAAGCTCCTGCCGTGACTTGGAAGCTGCCGCAGAGGAAAAGCATCGCGAAGCAAAGTCCCGCCCAAAAGGCGTTTAGGGGCTTGGCGTCCTTGGCGAGGCCCTCTAGCGACAAGAAAAGCCAGGGCAGCCAGGCAAAGGCCGCCAGCACGGGTGGATGGATGATCTCCAGCCAGAAGAAGCCGGAAAGGGAAAAGAGAAGGGCCCCCGCCCGGCAGGCCTGCTTGGACAAGCCGAAGGACCTCAGCCACAGGTGCATCCCCACAGCCGCCCAGACCATATGGATAAAGAAAAAAACCGTCAGGCCCATGGGCACCGAAAAGGGAAGGGTCAGCCAGTTGAAGGGATAGAGCAGCATGTTCTGGGGGTCGGCGAAGAAGGGCGTTCCGCCCAGCAGGTAGGGGTTCCACAGGGGGAAATGGCCCTGGGCCAACTGGTCTTTCAGGAAGGCCCGCCAGGGGCCAAATTGGGCCAAGAGGTCGTTGTCGAAATAGGCCTGCCCTTGGAAGAGGCAGGGGAAAAAGGCGAGGATGGCCACCAGCAAATAAAGCCCTACTGAGGGCAGGATAGTCTCCCCCTTTGAAAAAGGGGGGGAGGGGGGTATTCGTTGTTGACGGGAGCGTGACGACAAAGCTAACTCCCCCTTAATCCCCCTCTTTCAGAGGGGGAAACATGTTCGAAATGGCAAAATTCTAAAGGTTGAGCAGTGAAGAAAGAACTAACCTTGCACGGTTTCAACCGGTTCCTTCCGCATCCACAAATAACCGCCGAAAGCCAGGGCGGAGAGGAGCCACAACAGGAATCCCGCCAGGAAGGGCTTGGCCCAGGAAGGCTGGTAGTTAAATTCCACCTGGTGGTCGCCCGCGGGTACGAAGACGGCGCGGTAGACGTGGTCGGCGGTGAAAAGGGATGTGGGCTTGCCGTCTAAAAGGGCCTTCCAGCCCGGATAAACGACCTCGGAAAAGACGGCCAGGCTGTTCTTATCCAATTTCACGTTGAAGACCTGGTGGTCCGGTTCGTCCCGGGTGAGGTCGTACTGCAATTGGGCTTTTTTGCCGTCCAACTGGGAAGTGACCGAGGCGGGCAGTGCTTCGGAAAGAACCGCCTGGTTGGCGGGGTCGAAAGACGGGCCCGCCATGGCCGCCAGTTGTTCGGTATCCCCGGAAACGACGTTCACCTGGGAAGGCGCGTTGACATAGGGCGGCGGGTCGGGCAGTTCGTAAAGGAAGAGGTTGCCGAAATTCTTGCGGATGAAATCCTTCGACTCGCCGTGATCCTGGCTGAAAAGCAGGCCCCGGACGGCCATAAGCTTCATGAAGGTGGGCAGGGGCATCTTGTTCAAGTCCGACACGCTTTTCAAGACGATGGGGTTGTAACCGTTGCTGGTGCGCAGGCCGAAATCCATCGGGTAGTCCATGGGGAAGACCCAATACATATTTCTCCCCTGTTTCTCCACGGGATAGGACATTCCCTCTTCGAAATAATAGCGGCAGGCCTTGGAATGCTCCTGGAGGTAATCGAAGGGGGCGAAATGGGTTTGCACGTCGTAATTGGAGGCCGGGCCCCAGCCGTAGCCGGCCCAGCCGCTCAAGAAGAGGGGCAGGATCAGGGCGGCCTGGAAGATCCAGCGCCCCAGCTTCTTCCACGATTCGGTGTAGGCCCAAAGGGCGATCCCGGCCCCCCCGGCCAAGAGGGCGATCATTTCGCGCCAGGATTGGTCCGGGTTCAGGAAGGAAAAGAGCAACAGGACGCCCCCGTAGACCAGGCCCACCAGGGGCAGCCAACCGGCCCGGCCTTTTTCCTCCAGGGCCCGTTCCAGGGCCTGGTAGCCGAAGGCGGCCAGGAGGACGGCGCAAACCACGTAGAGGGCCACGAAGCGGAAGGGCGCTCGGCTGAGCTTGATGGTGGGCAGTACGGCGCAAAGGATGCGATGCAGGGGGAAATATTTCCCGAAGGCGGTGAGGACGGCAAAAAGAGCCAGACCGGCCAGCAAATAATGGAAGGCCTTGTCCTTGCGGCGGAAGGCCAGGGGAATGAGGAAAGGCACCCAGATGCCCAGGTAGCCGAAGACCCCCACGAAGGCGTTGTCCACGCTGGAAGGCTGCAGGCACCTTTCAATGTCCGTCCCCTGGGGCACGCCGATATCGGGGAAGAAGAACTGGTAAAGGCTTGCGGGCTGCATGGAGAACTGGGAATTGAAGTTGTCATAGCCCAGGCTTTCCTCGGTGCGGTTCGAAAGCTGGGAAAACTCGAAGGTGGGCACCATCTGGAAGATAAGGGGCAGTGCACCCCAAAGGCCGAATAAAAGGACGAGGGCCCATTGCTTCGCGCCGGCCGGGTTGGAAGGCCCCTCGCCGGCGGGCTTCGGCAAGAAGAGCCGGCCGAGGAAGTAAAAGAAACCCGAGTAATAGAACCAGCTGGTCATCTGGAAGTTGCCGCAGGTGAAAAGGATGGCGGCCACCAGCCCGGCGGGAAAGGCGCGGGCCGGGGAAAGGTCCCGGCTCAACTTCTCCAAGGCCCACATGAAGACGGGGAACCAGGCCAGGGCCGCCAGGATGGGGGGGTGGATCAGTTCCCACCAGAAGAAGCCCGAAAGGGCATAGGCCAGGCCGAAGAGGCGGCAGGCGTTCTCCGGCAGGCGCAGGGACTTGAGCCAGCCGTGCATCCCCACCGCCGCCAACACGAAGTGGAGGAAGTAAAAGACCCCGAGGCCGTAGGGGATGGGAAAGAGCAGAGTGGGGTAAAGCAGGGGATAGGCCATCATCAGGTTGGGATCGGCGAAGCAAGGCTGGCCGCCCAGGAAATAGGGGTTCCAAAGGGGGAAGTGGCCCTGGAGGGCCTGCATCTTGACGAAGGTGCGGAAATGGGCGTATTGGTGCAACAGGTCGTCGGCGAAATAGGCCTGGCCCAGCACCAGGCAGTGGAAGAAGGCGGTGAAGGCCGCGGCCGCGAAAAGGAACCAATGGGTCTTGGCCTTGAGGAATCCGATCACGATTGCCTCCCTAACTTGATTTCGGTGAAGCGGAACTTCGGACCCTTCAGGACCGCCTTGTAGAGGCGGATGGGCGGATTCTCCCTTTTCGGAATGGGGGTTGAAAGCCCCGCCAGGAGGCCGAGGCCGTAAAAGACCTGCCGGAGGAAAATCAAAAGCGGCACGGTGAAAAGATCCAGGGGGTTGCGGTGCCAGGAAATGGCCGAGACGCCGGTGCCCAGGGAAAGGGCCAGGAAGAGGTAGAAGGGGTAGCGCCAATAGGGTGAGGCGAGGAACATGGCGGCCCAGGAGGGGAGCGGGGTCGGTACCAACGATACCAAGAGGGAAAGGACATAGAAGAGGAAGAAAGCCGGGATCAGGTGCACCAGGTCGGACAGGCAGGGATAGACCTTCATCTGCTGGGCCCGGCCCCGGCCGTAACGGAAGGCCTGGTAACAGAAATCCCCAAGGTTTTTGCGGCGGTGGCGGAAGACCGCCGCCCCGGGATCGTAGACCAGCCGGTACTGGGAATGCAGGAGGCGGTTCAAGAACTCGTTCTCCTCGTTGGGGTAGAGGTCCTTGCGGAAGCCGCCCTCGGCCAGGAAGGTTTTGCGGCGCACCATCATGTTGCACAGGATCAGGTCCTTCTCGGTGGCTTCCTTGACCGACCCGATGGCCGCGTAGCGGTTGCGCACGCTAAAAGAACCCATCCAGGAGGCCAGCACGGCGCTGACGGTCTTTTCGAAAGAGGAAGCGTTGGGCGGGCATAGGTTGGGGCCACCGGCTACGGCGGTGCGGCCGTCCTCGAAGTGGGAAGCCAGGCTTTGGGGGTTGCCGGGGATGGCCAGGCTGTCGTCGTCCAGGAAATAAACCAGGGGGCTTTTGCTTTTCAAGACGCCCAGGTTGCGCTGCTGGGAGGGGTTGCGGCCCACGGCCACCAGCACCTCGGCGGGCCTGTCCTCCTTGGGCAATTGGGCCAAGGCCGTGAGACTGCGGATCTCCTTGTCGATCCGGTCTGAGGCGACGACGGCGGTGTAGGGCAGTGGTTTCATGGGTTTTAACTCTTTAATCTAAAGATAAGTCCAACGCGAAGACTCTAAGACGCAAAAGTAAAAAGCTGAAAATTCTTTGGCGAAGCAGAGATTAAATCTTGTTTTTAGCCACAGATTCATGGGATGCACAAGGATAAGGCGGTCAGAATCCCGGCGTAAGACCCAAACTTTTAAACTTATTTCTTTGGATTTTAATCCCATTTATCCCATGCATCTGTGGCAAAAGTCTTTGCTTTGTGAAGTCGTGGTTTCGTTTAAAAACATGCATTTCTTGGCGTCTTTGCGTCTTGGCGTTAAACATTCATGTCTTTTTAGGCAGCGTGTCGCCCAGGCGCAGGGCGGCCGGAACGCCCACCAGGGCGGCGGCGATGGGTCCGGTCAAAAGGAAGAGCAGGCCCAGGGATACCAGCGAGGAATTGGAGGCGTATTCTGAAAAGAAGAGGATCAAGGCCCACTCCCGGAGTCCGAAGCCGAGGACGGAAATCGGGATGAATTCTATCACAACGACCACGGGCAGAAGCAGGGCGAAGGGCCCGAAGGGGATGGGGAGGCCCAGGGAAAGGACGCAGAAATAGCCCCGCAGGATGACGATGGCCCAGGCCAAAATCGAAAGCAGGAAAGGCATGGCCACCCTTTGGGCGGGGTTGAACAACTCCTGAAGTTTCTCGTAGAAGGCCCCGCCGTGGGTGGAAAGCTGGGCCGCCAGCTTCTTGGGGGCCAGGCTCATGAGGACGGGCTTCACGATGGAGCGCATCCAACCCGGGTGCAGGAAAAGGCCCATGAGCAGGACCCCCAACAGGATGCCCGAGAGGATGGCCGCCGCCGTGTCCTGCCGGGCGGTCATGGTGAAAAGGTCCAGGACGCCCACGCAGCCCAAGAGCCCCAGGGCTAGGAGGTCGTAAACCTTGTCGGCCACATGCACCGAAAAGGCCGCGGTCAGGGGCAGCTTGCCCCAGCGGGAGAGTCCCAGCACCCGCACGATGTCGCCGAGCTTGGAGGGGGTCAGGGTGGAAAGGGGCTGGCCCGAGAGGTAGACATCGGAGGCGTCCTTGAGGGAGATCTGGGCGCCCAGGCGCCTGACCAGCACCTGGAAGCGCAGGGCCTTGAAGGCGACCTCGGGGACGATGAAGACGAAGGAAAGCGCCAGCCAGCCCCATTGGACCTTCGCCAAGAGGTCCAGGCAGTCGTGGAGGCCGGCTTTTTTCAGGATCAAAGCGTAAAGGCCCAGGCCGAGGACAACGGCAAAGGGTTTGAGCCGCTTCACGGGGGCCAGGTCCATTATTTGGTTTTCTTGGCGATGAGGAAGACCGCGATGCGGAAAAGGCCGAGGAGGCTCAGGAGCTTCCGGATCAGGTTCGTCAACCCGCCCTGGGGGATGTTGTAGAGGCTGGGGATAAAGAACATGATGGGTTCGTCCGTTTCCAACAGCTGGACGGCGAAATCCTTGAAGAGCTCGGCGAAGCTGGCCTTGCTGTGGGGTCTCAGGTGCGTGGGGTCGTCCCAGAAGTTGGTGCCGATGGGAAGCAGGGTGCAGACCCAATTGGGGGCTTCGGCGAAGAAGAGGCCGCCTTTTTTCAGCACCCGGCCCATTTCGCGGACGGCCCCGTGGGGGCTGGGAAGGTGCTCGATCAGGTGGAAGCAGAGCACGGCGTCGAAGCTTTCGTTCTTGAACTTCAGCCGGTTCACGTCCCCCGAAACGAAGGCGGTTTCCCCGGGGACTTCCTTTTTATAAGAGGGATCGATGTCCAGGCAGGTGATCTGCAGGTCCGGACGCAGGAAAAGGGCGTAGCGGGAATTATGGCCCGTCCCACAGCCGGCGTCGAGGACCTTGGCCTTGGGCGGGAGGGAACGGAGGTGTTGTTCAAACTGGGCCCTGTTCATAGCGCCTGTGAGGATAGCAAAAAGAGGGGCTTTCTTCAGCCTTTTGATCGCTGGGGAAAGGCTTCGGAATCCAAGGGTAAACGCCGAAATTGTAAATTGTTCGCAGGGCGTTTGAATTGGGGCCCCGCCCTTTGCCAGAATGAGCCCTTACCACAACCGGGGAGGCGCGTCATGGCGAAGACGAAACTGAAATCGCGGGTGAAGACCAATGGGAAGAAGACGGCGGGTGAAAAGAAGGCGGCGGCCAAGCCCGCCCCGGATTTTACCTACTATATCCACATCGGCGCCGGCCCGGAGAAGGTCTGGGAAGCCCTGACGGACAACCAGTTCATCCCCCTCTACTTTTTCGGGCATACCATCAAGGCCGATTGGAAATTGGGGGCCGAATTGCGATTCCACCGCCCCGACGGGTCCCCGGCCGATTACGGCAAGATCACCCGTTTCGAGCCGTCCAAGGTTTTGGCCTATACCTTCCAAATGCCGGGGGACAAGACGAAGCGCGCCAAGCCCACGGAAGTGGCCTTCGAGATCCTTCCCATGCTGGGCGGCGTGAAGCTGATGCTGACCCACACGAATTTGACGAATCTGGACACCGAGAAGAACCCCTTCACCCTGCGGGGCCTTAACAACGGCTGGCCCGCCATCGTTTCGAACCTCAAGAGCGTCCTGGAGACGGGCAAGAGCATCCTGGACATGTCCCAAATGGGCATGGACGGCAACCTCCGGCTTCCCAAAAAGGACGGGGGCCATATGAGCCTGACCACCGAACCCCAGGAGGTGAAATGGCCGGCCACCCACTATGTCTTCGTCGAAAAGGTGGGGCCTTTCATGGAAACGGCCAAGGAGGCCTGGAACGCCCTGCATCCGGCCGTTCCCAAGATCGTGGAGAACAGCAAGATCACGGGTTATATGGCCCTCTACAAGTTCAAGCCCGAAACCTACCGCGCCGGGGTGGCCGTGGCTTCCAAGCCCAAACACCTGCCCGAAGGCTTCTCTTACGAACTTTTCAAGGGCGGCAACTACGCCAAATGGGTGCTGACCGGGCCCTATACGGACCTGCCCGAGGCCTGCGGCTACGTTTTCGACAAGTTCCTGCCGGAAAAGAAGATCCGGATGCGCAAGGGTTGGTGCATCGAGAACTACACCAACGACCCCCGGATAACGCCGGAAAAAGACCTGGTTACTGAGATATTAATTCCAGTCTAAGATTCGGGCCGTTATTGTTCTTCCAAAAGGGTCTATGGCGACCTATCCCCCGAAGCTTTAGCCTAGGGGGATGTCCGGGTTTGGCTTTGGCCTTCGTCGTATGGTATGAAGGCTGCTGAACGGGCCTTCCATTATCAGGTTTAAAGGAGACGAGCCATGGCTGATTTCGTATATCTGTTCTGGAACCAAAGGGAAGACGCGCAAAAGATGGCGCAGGCCACCGTCGAACAAAAAACAGCGATCACCCAACGCTGGAAGAACTGGTTGGAAGAGCTGGCCAAGAAAGGGCACGTGAAGGACGTGGGCGCGCCACTGGAATTCACCGGCAACACGCTCCATGGCCCCAAAAAGCAGGTGACCGACGGCCCCCACCCGGAAGCCAAGGACGTCATCGGCGGGTTCAGCCTGATCAAGGCAAAGGACCTGGCCGAGGCCACCGAACTGGCCAAGGGCTGCCCCATCCTGGAACTGGGCGGCCGTTGCGAAGTGCGGCCCATCCGCCCCCTGGCGATGTGAGCAAGCCTTTTTAACTTTAGGTTGCGCACCCTCTTTATCAATCAAGGAGAAACGAAATGCCCGACTTCATGTATCTGCACAGGGGACAAGGCGGCCCGCCGCCCAAGGCGCAGCCCTCGCCGGAAGAGATGAAGCAAATGATGCAAAAGTTCATGGTTTGGATGGAAGCCATGAAAAAGGGCGGCCATCTCAAGGACCCCGGAGCCCAGTTGGAGAGGAAGGGCAAGTTGGTCCATGGGGGGAATAAGGGGGTGACGGATGGCCCCTTCACCGAAGCCAAGGATGTGGTAGGGGGTTACATGATCCTCACCGCCAAGGATATGGATGAGGCGGTGAGTCTTTTGAAGGACGCCCCTTTCCTGGGACCCGATGGATTGATCGAGGTCCGGCCCATCCGGCCCATGTCCATGTGATCCAAGCCGATAAACTTTTTTATTCACCGACCCAAAAACAAGGAGAAGCAAAATGGCGAATTTTCTATACCTTTTCTGGAACAAACAAGCAGGCTGGGCGCCCCAATCCCCCGAGGATATGGAGAGGCGCATGAAGAAGTGGATGGCCTGGATGGACAGCCTCAAGGCCTCCGGCCACTTCAACGGTGCCGGCGAACGCCTGGAGGGTACGGGCAAGCTGGTCAAGGGCGCGGCCAAGGCCGTCACCGACGGGCCCTATGCCGAGGCCAAGGACAGCATCGGCGGCTATATCGTGGTGCAGGCCAAGGACATCCAGGAAGCCGTCGAGCTTTCCAAGGGCTGCCCGGTCCTGGAAGGGGACGGCATGGTCGAAGTGAGGCCCATCGCGGCGATGTAGGACCCGCTAAGGATGGGAATAGGCACATGGTGCTTATTCCCCCTCTGAAAGAGGGGGATGGAGGGGGAGTTAGCCTTGCTCCCAAAGCTAATACCCCCCTACCCCCCTTTTTCAAATGGGGGATATTCAAACTGAGCCACTACCGCAAATTGAAGTAAAGTAAACATCCTATGACCCAAGAACTACCCCAGGTGATCGACCATCTTTTCCGGCGCGAGTCGGGGAAGATGGTCTCCTATTTAACGAGGATCTTTGGCCTGGGCCGCCTCAACATGGCCGAGGACGTGGTGCAGGACACCCTGATCAAGGCCATGGAAACCTGGCCCCTGCGCGGCCTGCCCGACAACCCCTCGGCCTGGCTCATGCGCGCCGCCCGCAACCGGGCCATCGACCTCATCCGCCGCGACACCCATTTCAAGTTCGTCACGCCGGAGCTGACCCACCTTTTAAGGCTGCGCGAGGAGGAAGGGGAGGAGGGGCCCGTGCCCGCCAAGGAAATCCAGGACGACCAGCTGCGCATGATGTTTTCCTGCTGCCACCCGGAGCTTTCCCCCGACGCCCAGGTGACCCTCATCCTCAAGACCCTCTGCGGCTTCAGCGTTTCCGAGATCGCCCACGCTTTTTTCACCCAGGAAGACGCCGTGGAGAAAAAACTGGGCCGGGCCCGGAAGACCCTGAGGGAATCGGGCAGTTTTGTGGAACTGACGAACAACCTCGACATTCCCCAAAGGCTGGAGGCGGTTTACCAGACCCTCTACCTGCTCTTCAACGAAGGCTACCACGGCAGCCGGTCGGACCGGAAGGAACCGGAAGAGCTTTGTTACGAAGCCATGCGGTTGACCCTGCTCCTGGGCCAGCATTCCGAGGGCCAGAGGCCCAAGACCTTCGCCCTCCTGGCCCTCATGTGCCTGCACGCCGCCCGCCTGCCGGGGCGGCTGGCGGACGACGGCACCCTGATCCAACTGGAGTTCCAGGACCGTTCCAAATGGGACCAGGCCCTTATCGGCAAGGGACTGGAATACCTGGAAAAAGCCTGGGCCGGGCAGCTGGTCAGCGAGTACCTGGTGGAAGCCAGCATCGCGGGCCTCCATTGCAGTGCCAAGACCTATGAGGAGACCGAGTGGGGGAAGATCCTGGAACTCTATAACCTGCTTTACCACCTCAAGCCCACGCCCGTGGTGGCCCTGAACCGCGCCATCGCCCTGGGCAAGGCCCGGGGTTTCGAGAAGGGTTTGGAAGCCTTGAAGGCCATTCCGGGGGCCGAAAAGCTCAAGGAATATCCCTTCTATTCGGCGGCCCTGGGGGAATTCCACCTCTTGGCGGGCCAGCCCCAGGAGGCAAGGGCTCATTTTGCCGAGGCCGTGAAGCAGTCCAGGAACGAACCGGAAAAGGTCTTCTTCGAGCGCAAACTCAAATCCTGCCAGGATTAAGCCGATCCAAGCAACGGCAATTTGGCCACAGATGCAAGGGATACATGGGATGGATAAGCCCAAGCCTCAAACAAACCGTTGGGGAAAAAGACGAAAAAATTAGGACTCTTTTTGAGTATCTGTGTTCATCCCATGCATCTGTGGCCAAATAGTTGTTGTCGTTTCCGATGTTTTTCCCCTGTCCGGATTTCTTCTCATTGTGCGTCATATTATTAGAAGGGCCCTTTAAGGGCCCAAACCGCGAAGTTTAGGAGGAATACCATGGAAACATTAGTCAAAGACGAGCCGTTTTTGGCCCCCATCGAGGAGCCGACGGACCCGCAGATGAAGCAAACCTACGACTTTTTCCTGAAGACCTACGGCAAGGTCATCACACCCGTGAAGGTCTTCCAGGCCAGGATGCCGACGGCTTTCGGCCAATTCTCGGGGATGATCTCCCAGTTGGACCGGATGCTGGAGCTTCCCGCTGAAACCGTCCTGCTGGTGCGCGAACGGGTGGCCCAATTGAACATCTGTCTTTTCTGCATGGACATCGGCCGGGCAGGGGTCGTCCAAGCGTCGATGAACGAAGCCAAGTTCGACGCCCTGAATGACTACGCCGCCAGCCCGCTTTTCAACGAGGGCGAGAAGGCCGTTTTGGACTACGTCACGGACCTGACCCGGGATAAGAAAGTAAACCCGGAGACCTTCGCGCGGATGCGGGAGCATTATTCGGAGCGCCAAATCTGCGAAATCGTCTATCTGGTGGCCAGCGAGCACGTCTACAATATGACGAATATCGGCCTCAACATCCATTCGGACATGCTTTGCGACATTACGAAGAAGAAAAAGGCGGACTAAACCGCCTGAAAAAGGAAAGGACCGGCCATGGTCAAGATCGAAGTGCTGGTGGGGAGCACCCGGCCGAACAGGTTCAGCGACAAGCCCGCGGTTTATCTTTGCGAGGAGTTGAAAAAGGAAGAGGGCGTGGAAGCCGAACTGGTGGACCTGAAGGACTGGGAGCTCCCCTTTTTCAACGAGCCGGTCTCTCCCATCGCCGCGAAGGGGGAATACAAGAACCCCTTGGTGAAAAAATGGGCGGAAAAGATTTCCGAGGCCGACGGCTTCGTGATCGTCACGCCGGAATACAACCACGGCTATCCCGGGGTCCTCAAGAACGCGTTGGACTGGATCTACTTCCCTTGGAACCAGAAGCCGGTGGGTTTTGTCAGCCACGGCGGGGCGGGCGGGTCGAGGGCGATCGAGCAGCTTCGGCAGGTCGCCATCGCCCTCCAAATGCACCCCATCCAAAGCGCGGTCAGCATCCCCCAGGAGATCGTCCGGGGCGTCATACAGAACAAAAATCCGGACCAGCCCCTTTCCGAAACCTTCCGGCCGCTCCGGGAGGGGCGGATGGACATGGTCGGGAGGTTCTTCACGGAATTGTTGAAGCTGGCGGTGGTCCTGAAGGCCGGTCGGAGTGAGCCGGCGTCCAAAGGTTAAGCCGCAGGTCCAACGAAGCAGGATGGAAATCCCGGGTTGTTACTGGCAGAATAAATCCATGCTCCATAAATCCGGACTCGAAATCCTTTCCTTCAAGACCCCCAAGGACTGGGAGAAATGGCTTTCCAAGAACCATGGTTCCTCCAAGGGCCTTTGGCTGAAGATCTTCAAGAAAGACTCGGGGCAATCTTCCGTTACCTATGCGGAGGCCTTGGACGGGGCCCTTTGCTACGGTTGGATCGACGGCCAGAAAGACCGCTTCGATGATAGCGCCTGGCTCCAGAGATTCTCGCCCCGGAGGCCCCAAAGCCCCTGGTCCAAGATCAATACGGGCCATGTGAAACGGTTGATGAAGGAAGGCCGGATGAAACCGGCCGGGTTGAAGCAGGTGGAAGCGGCCAAGAAGGACGGCCGATGGGGGAAGGCGGCCCCCTCTCCCAGCGCCGCCGAATATCCGGCGGATTTTCTGAAAGAAGTCGGTAAAGACAAGAAGGCCAAGGCTTTTTTGGAAACACTCGATAGGACCAACCGTTACTCCATCATCTATCGGCTCCACGGCGCTAAAAAGCCTGAGACGCGGCAGAAACGTTTGAGACAGTTCGTGGAGATACTCTCCAAGGGCCAAAAGCTTCATCCCTAGATAGATTGTCATTGCGAGGAGGCGCCCCAATCGGGGCGGTTGCCGACGCGGCAATCTCAGGTTTTTAAGGCTTCAACAACCTGGGATTCCCACGTCGCAAACCGAGCCTATCGGCTCTGCTCCTCGGAATGACAGATTGGTTACTGCTCCGTAACTCCTTGCCGACCTGTGCTGAAAGACTTAATGATAGGGCTGTGAAGTAAGCTGTCATTGCGAGGAATTTCGGTGTTAGAGGTGACGAAGCAATCCAATGCAATCCAAAAACTGCAGTTTGTTGAATGTTATGGATTGTCCTTGGCCAATGGCCAAGGATGGTTGGCCTGAACTCCAGGCCAACTACCGCAAGCTTGTCGGTCAAGAGATGACCTCCTCGCAATGACATCTGGGTTCTTCTTAAGGAGACAGCCATGAAAGCCAAAGCGGGTGAAATAGAAGGTGCGGTGAAGAAGATCAAAAACCTGGGGTTCCCCTGGGAAACAGCCGATCCCTTTCTCTTTTGCGTTTACCACGTCGACAACTACCCGGCGGGCAACGACCAATTGGGCCCCAAGGCTTCCCTCAAGGGCCGCAATATCGGCAACGACTTCGAGGGTATTGATGGTTGGCGCATGTACCACGGGGATAGGGTTCCGGGATTCCCCCAGCACCCTCACCGGGGCTTTGAGACCGTCACGGTTGTCAGCAAGGGCATCATCGACCATTCGGATTCGCTGGGTGCCACGGCCCGTTTCGGCCATGGCGATACCCAATGGCTCACGGCAGGTAAGGGCATCAACCACGCGGAAATGTTTCCCTTGTTGAACCCGGACGCCTCCAACCCGACCGAGTTTTTCCAGATCTGGCTTAACCTGCCCAAGGCAGGCAAGATGGTTGCGCCTTATTTTTCCATGCAATGGGGGGAAAAGATCCCCAAAGTCACGGCCGCCGACCAGGCGGGCCGGAAGACCGAAGTCACTCTCAGCGCCGGGCAATTGGGGGATGTGAAAGCCCTGCCCCCGCCGCCCGATTCCTGGGCCGCCAAGCCCGAAAGCGACCTGGCCATTTGGACCATCAAGATGGACCCCCAGGCCCGGTGGGTTTTGCCGAGGGCCAAGAAGGGAACGAACCGCACCCTTTATTTCTTTAAAGGGGAATCCATCATGATCGCGGGCGTGACGGTGAAGGTGAAGCAGGGCGTGGAGCTGGAACCGGATGTGGATGTGTTGTTGGAGAACGGCGATTCGGAGGGGGAATTACTGCTTCTGCAAGGCCGCCCCATCGGCGAACCGGTGGCCCAGTATGGGCCCTTTGTGATGAATACGATGGGGGAAATCCAGCAGGCTTTTGAGGACTACCAACGGACACAATTCGGCGGCTGGCCTTGGAAGTCGGATGATCCGGTGCATTCGCGCGGGGAGGGCCGCTTCGCCAAGCACGCCGACGGCAAGATCGAGCAGCCGAAATAAAGTACAAATTGTCGGCCCGGCTTGACAATCCCGGCAGATACATGTATATACATGAATATGGCGAAATACTCATCCGCTGAAAACCTCCTGCCGACCCTCCCCTGCGCATGCGCCAGCCTGCGGCGCGCGGCCCGGGCCGTCACACGGCTTTATGACAAGGAACTTTCCGGCACGGGCCTGGAGTTGGCCCAATACACCCTCATGATGGCGCTCGAATCAGCGGAAGAATTGAACCAGGCCAAACTGGCCGGGGTTTTGCTGTTGGACCAAACCACCCTCACCCGTACCCTGGCCGGACTTTTGAAGAAGGGGCTGGTCGAGGCCCGTCCCGGCGAGGACCGGCGGGAAAGGCATTTCCGGTTGAGCGCCCTGGGCCGCCGCAAATACAAGGAAGTACTCCCCCTTTGGGAAAAGGCCCAATCGCGACTTGAAAAAACCCTCCCCACCCGTGTTTGGGACCAGATGACCGGACTGCTCGATGAGGTGGCAAAAGCCGCGGCGAAGGTTTGATTTTTTTTGCCTTAAATACATGTATATACATCTTTTAAAGGAGAAGGCTTATGGCGAAATGGGAAACCCATCCGACCGTGCAGCGTTTTTACGAAAAGGCAGGCAGTCCAGCCAAACCCCCGGTTTCCCCGCCCCTGGACGCGGACTGGCTGAAGGAGGCCTGCCGGGAAGCCGGGGCGGATGATGTGGGCTTTGTGGAACTGGGCCGGCCCGAAATGGCGGATCAAAAAAAGGAAGCCCTGGCTTTTTTCCCGCCAGCCAAGACCCTGATCAGCCTGGTTTTCAGGATGAACCGGGAAAACATCCGCACTCCCGCCCGGTCCGTGGCCAACATGGAATTCCACCACCAAACGGATGAGACGAACGATGCCGCCCGCCGGATCGTGGGGATATTGGAAGGCCGGGGAGTGCGGGCCATCAACGCCGGGGGCGCGGGCTTCCCCATGGAAGCGGACCGCTGGGGGGCGGGCAAACTATGGGTCCTGTCCCACAAGCCGGTGGCGGTCCAGGCGGGCCTTGGGAAAATGGGCATCCACCGCAACGTCATCCATCCCCGTTTCGGCAATTTCATCGTCTTGGCGACAATCGCCATGGAAGCGGAAGTCACCCGCTATGACCGTCCCCTGGATTACAACCCCTGCCTGGAATGCAAGCTCTGCGTTTCCGCCTGTCCCACGGGCGCCATCGGCGCGGACGGCCATTTCGATTTCGCCGCCTGTTACACCCACAACTATCGGGAATTCATGGGAGGGTTCAACGATTGGGTCGAGAAGGTGACCGAAAGCAAAAGCCCCTTGGATTACCGGAAAAAAGTCACTCCGACCGAGACGGTCTCCCTGTGGCAAAGCCTATCCTACGGCGCCAACTATAAGGCGGCCTATTGCATGGCCGTCTGCCCGGCGGGGGAGGAGGTCATCTCCCCCTTCTTGACCGGCCGGAAGGAGTTCCTCCAGGAGGTCGTCAAGCCGCTCCAGGAAAAGAAGGAAATTATTTACGTGGTTCCGGGTTCGGACGCGGAAGGTTACGTGAAGCGCCGTTTCCCGCATAAGACGGTCAAGAAAGTCGCAAACGGCCTGTCGGGCCAATATTCGATCAAGGCTTTTTTGGCCGGCATTCCCGTCGTTTTCCAAAGGGGGGCCTCCAAGGGCCTGGAAGCGGTATACCACTTCACCTTTACGGGAAAGGAGGAAGCCAAAGCCACGGTCATCATCCGCAACCAGACCCTTCAGGTGTTGGAGGGCCACCAGGAAAAAGCGGACTTGGGGGTGGTCGCCGACAGCGAAACCTGGCTTGGTTTTTTGAGAAAGGAAGCCAATCTGGTTTGGGCTTTGCTCAGGGGAAAAGTGAGGATCAAAGGTTCGCCCCGCCTGTTGCTGGCCTTTGGAAAGTGCTTCCCGTCTTAAAATCAGCTGGCATAAGACCTAGTTTGACGAAAGAGAGCTTCCGAAAGCATTGGCTCGTAAGAGTGAAAGTAAATGATAAACCGAGATCTATAGTGGGAGGTCGAGGTTTGTCGTTGCATCCACTTCAGCGGCTGGTTCTGGAAGTCGGATGATCCGGTCCATTCTCGGGGCGAGGCCGCTTCGCCAAACACGCCGACGGCAAGGTTGAGCGCCCCCAATAAGTACTGAATTTGACAATTATCGGGGCCAGCGGTATTGTTTTATTCAATTACAGCAGTGATTATTTAAGGAAGTCCTATGAAGCGAATCTTTGTTTTCCTCATCCTGGCCGCGCCCCTTTTGATGGCTCCATTGGCTTGCAACCAGCCGATCTCCGTTCCCCCATCGGCTCCAGCACCGCCTCCAGCTACCCCAACGGCCACCATCACTCCCGGCTGCCAAACCTCAGGGTTAAACCTCCTGAGCGGTTCGGGGTCACTTGGCGCTCCAATTGTTTATTCGTTAACACCGGTCCCCACGACAACGCCGACTTGGTCTTGGTCCGGTATCCTGCCCCCGCATCCTGCCGGCATTGCCTTGCTCCAGACCGCCGCAGATTGGGCCAATTATGTATCGGGTTCCTATACGCCGACGGGGTCTTTCCCCATACCCTTCAATCCCACCACCCAGGCCATGGTGGTGGTCGGCACCGGAGGTTACTGCTCGGACAGTTACAATTTATCGGTTTGCAACAACGGAGTTCAAATCACCGTCCAGGTGGATGATCATCAAGCCTGCTGTGGAACTTACCCTGTGATACCAGGGGTTTACAGTATTACGGGCTTCGAAGCGGTGATTGTGGATAGGCTTGGTTTGCCCGTGACGGTGAACCAGACCTTCTATCCTTGGACCGGCCCACTATGCCTGTAAGGGAATCCACCCCTTTTTGATTTAACACTTCATTTCGCGAAGCGGCCCCATTGGACGGCATGAGATCAATGCCCGTCGAAGTGGTGGTCGTCGTGGTCGTGACCGTGATCATGGTCCCGGCCGTCATCATGCCTATCCTCGTGCCAATGTCCCGGGGGATATTTCGCCCGGTGGTCATCGTAATGGGACCAGGGCCTGTCCCGATCCGAATGCACCATCACGTGATGGTGCAGGTGGTGAAACCGTGGCGGCAGATGCCGGACCCGGACCCAGTTGCCGCCGTCCAAGTAGAAATACATGTGGGCCCCGTAATCGTAATAGACCCCATCATCAGGATAGTACCAGTAGCCGTAGGCCGGCGCCGGCGCGCCAATACCGACCCCAATCGACACTTGACCGAACCCCCGGGCCGCCGTCAGATAAGCGAGGGGGATAAACAAACCCAACAAAAGCAAGGAACGTTTCATAGGTTCCTCCTTTAATGGGATCGAAGGTGGAAGGGTCGATGCCCGGGCCTCCGGTCCTGAGTGAACGGCAAGGATGGACGCGGTAGTTATATCCGCAGTCCTTATCTTTATCCTCGATCTTGGTTTCTTAAAAAAACAACCCGGGTACCGCATTTTTAGGGGGAATTTTGCTGCGCCAAGCATGGGGACGGATTGAGCGGTCTTAAGTTAGAACCATCTAAAGTGGAAAATGTAGGTCGGGCCCCTTTGTTTTCAAAAGATATTTTTAATTATTAAGACCCCAGAGTTTCGAAGCCATCTGTGAAATTAGGTTCTTAACGTTGTTATTGTCGTCTTCTAGTGCGCACAATTCGATTAATGTATTCTCGTTATATCGTGTCGTTCTACCTGGCGCATTTAAAAATCTGGCTAAAGCTTGAAATAGTTGTTTTCCTCTAATATTTAATTCATAGTTTGCCATTATTTCATTGATTGTATTGAGTCTTGGTTCTGAATATCGATGTCTCTGCCGATAAGTTTGACATATATCTTGAATATTGAAATCACAAATTTCGTTTATGTGGCTTTCGCAAGTTGTTAACTGACCACTTCGATGTATTTCCAATTGAAAGGCGAACCACCTTCCGATTATTCCAATTAATCTTTCGAACGAGGACAATTCCTGCGGAGTTAAGAGCCTCATAACATCGGAATTTGAGAAAAGATCGTTTTCGATACAGTAACCTTGTGTAAATATTATTTCGGAAAATTGCGGCGGTATTGGTTCAAACCGCCACATGTCTTTATCGGCCAGAAAGATTACTTTCTTGTCATCAAATTCATGTCTTCTTAAGTAAATATCCAACAATGATGGCTTCCCCGAAGTTGGTAAGATTGATACATAAAATCTAAATTGCTTTTGCCATTTTTTGACTATCAGGACATCGAAAGGGCCTTCGACAAGAATTGTGGGTAAATCGGAATGTTTTATAGCACTTATTAATTCATCAACTGTGTAAATATCATTTTGAGGCATATCAGCCCCTATCAGAACTGATTTGAAATTCTTTGTCTGGATATTGAGAGTAAATAAATGGGGAATGGGTTGAGATTATGTATTGGTTTGAATTTGATTTTAAAAGTATATCGAAAAGAGATCTTTGCCAATCGACATGCAAACTTAATTCGGGCTCGTCGATAAATATCGGACAATTACTATAAAAACTTCCATAACACAAAAAGCTCAGCATCTGTTTTTCGCCGGACGATAGACGGTCAGAGTTAATTGCGTTTTTATCATCGCCAAAGATTACGCTTTCAGAAAACTTGACGCCTTTATATTTGAAAACTTCAGTCACCAGAGAAAACATTTGCAAAAAAGGCTCTCTGATGATGTCTCGCACTTCGTTGTAATTTTCAATTTTGCTTTTTATTTTGGAAATAATTTTTTTAGGAGTGTCTTTATCTTCTTCAATGAGTTTAATAATAAAAGAAAAATATTCCTGCGACTTCTCATCGGTGCTCTCTGAAATTTTTGCGAGAGTTTGAAATGTGTATTCTTTAATGTCGTCCGTAGAGATGGAGGAGATGAATTTGTGATCGTAAACACTTAATCGATCTGCGAATTCTTTCATGGAATTTCGTAATCCATCATAAACTTTACTGCGACTTCTTAGGCGATATCTTGTCGATTCCTTTTCAGCGAAACTACCTTCGATGCGTCTAAATGATGGAAAAAAAATTGAACTTTTTATTTTTTCGACGACGAGTTGATTCATTTCGTCAACAGTGTCGTCTTCTTTAGAAGGATCAAAATCCTTTTGCTTCGATTCATTAGCTTCATTGGCGGTGAACGAAATTTGAGATTTTTTCCTTCCGTCCAAAATATGATTTTTAATCGATAATTTATATTCATCTGTTTCTAGCAAAACGTCCTCAAAGTCCACTTCGGAAATAGCAAATTCAATATTTCCACTTATTAAATACCAAATCATTTTTAGCAGGTTTGTTTTCCCTGATCCGTTTTTACCTGTGAAAATATTTAAGTCTTTATGGAATTCAATTTCTTTCGTTAGTGAACCATTTAAATTAGTCACTGAAATTTTTTTAATCATTTTTTATCCTGATGAAAAAGATTTTTTTATTTTGTATTCATATTAAAAAGGAAATTCTATGACTGTTAAAAATCACTCATTTAGGATACTTAATTAAGGTGTTTTTGCTGTAAAAAATATTAGCCGTCCATATAGTGCCCATGTTTTGCCATCATGGCCATAAAAAAATATTCGGGCTGGGAGGACATGTATTTGGATGGGGTGCTATTGGAAATGAAAGCGTCGTCTACAAAGAGCTGAGGAAAAAACGCTTCAGCTTCCGGCGTCTAACCGATACTTCGCAAAGGCCTGCTGGGCGGCATCGTTCGAGGAATCCCGGATGTCCTGCCAGCGTTGCATGTGGTTGGAGTAGCTCAAATCCCTCAAGACCATCTCGGTGTGGGTATCGTCGAAATGCCATTCCTTCAAAGTGACGTCATTGCCCAGGGGTTCGGGGGCGCCGTTGGTGTTCTTGTTCCAGCGGCGGTATTGGTGGGCCCAATCCGTAACCGGAATCGTGCTGGCGCTGTCTCCATCCCAGGTAGCCGAAATAAAGTAAAGCTTGCTGTTGGGCAGGTAAAACAAGAGGTCCACTGAGGTGGCGCCGGTCACGCCGGCGGCCGCGTCCAGGGTCACGATCTTGAAATCGGGGTCGTTGTTGAAGGCCCGCATTTTCTTCTTGGCGGTGGGGAAGCGCTGGAGAATATCGTCCAGGCTCATGCCCAGGCTCAAACCCGCGGTCTCACGGGGAAGGGGGATCTTGGGGCCGGCGAAGAACTGCTTGAAAACCCCGGTGCTCCAGATGGCGCAAAGGATCAGGAGGGCAAAGATGAAACCGATGGCCTTCCCCTTCCACTGTCCAGGAGTGGGGATGGCGGCTGCTTTCGGTTTTTGGGCGGCTTCAGTGGCTGGCGGCTGTTTGCGGCGTGGTGGCATTGGTGGTCGCGTTCTCCGGTATAGGTTCCGAATAATCCTGCACGTGGCCCAGCAAAGACCTCAAACCCCTCCACAACAAGTCGAATTCCCGGAAGTGACGGATCGTAATCAACTGCCGGAACATGAACGACGGGGTTTTCATCAGCGCCCAGGTTTTGCGGGTCCAGGGGGCTGGGTTCACGTTGGTCTTCAGGATCGGGTGGCTCATATCGTAACGTTCATAGTCTTCCTTGCCGATTAACAGCCAGCCCTTGTTGGTGGCTTCGCGCCACAGGGGCGAACCGGGGTAGGCGATGACGACCGAAGCCTGCATGCAGTCGCCGAAGCGGACCTTATAGTTAAGAAGCTCCTTGGTGACCTCGTAGGTCTTGGTCATGTCTTCTTCGGTTTCCCAGGGATAGCCGAACATGGTGGTCAAGAGCACCACCAGGCCGCGGTCCTTGGCCATCTTCACGCCGTTGCTGATCAGATCGACGGTTTCGCATTTGGCCAGGTGCTTGATGGAATAATCCGAGCCCGATTCCAGGCCGATCTTAAGCAGGCGCCAGCCGCATTTCACCAACAGGTCCACCACTTCCACGCTCAGGGTGTCCGCGCGGCAGTTGGAGGAAAACTGGAAGCGTCCCAGGAGTTTGCGGGCCTGCAGTTCCTTATAGAACTCCTTGAGCCATTCGATGTTGTAGATGGGGCCGGATTCGTTGTCGTCGAAGAATTCCCAGACGCCGTGCTTCTCGATGCATTCCTGCATTTCGGCGGCTACGTTGCCGGGGGAGCGCAGGCGGGCGGTCTTGCCCCAGAGGGCGTGCTGCCAGATGCAGAAGGTGCAGACCCCCACGCTGTTGGGGGAGGCGTCGGAGGCGCCGCAGCCCCGGCCGGTCAGGATATAGGCCGTGGGACGGAGGAGGTAGGCTTCGCCATAGTCGAGGAAACGGGTCAGTTCGCGGTCGATAAAGGGAAGGGAATCCAGGGCGTCGGTCAGCTTATGGGGGCCGGTGGTGGCCACCTTGCCGCTTTCGTCGCGGTACCAGACGCCGGGACCGAGGGGTTCCTTGCCCGCGAGGAACTGCACGATGTTGCGGCCCACGATGTCGTAGTCGCCGCCGGTGATGACGTAGTCGACCTTCGAGTTCTCGACGGATTCGCCGGGGAAATAGGAAACATGGTCGCCCATGAGGACCACTTTGACCTGGGGATAACGGGTCTTAAGCTCCTCGACGTATTTCCAGTGGCGCTTGACCACGGGGGCCTTGGTTTCCAGGAAGATGACTTCGGGTTTGAAGGCGTCCAGTTGGGCGTCAAACTCCTCGTCCGACATGCGGCGGTTGATGCCGTCCAGCCAAAGCACTTCATGGCCCAGGTGTTTCAGGTTGGTGGCCAAGTGGCCGGGCACCAGGGGGAAGATGCGCACTTCCAGCGACTTGGAGAACTTCAAGTGGCGGTTCTGGGTTAACAAGGGGAAAGCCCCATCCTTGCGGAAGGGGGGGTAAAGAACGGCGGCTCTCATGAAAACCTCGCTTGGATTCGTTGGATAAGGAGTGACCTAAAATACGAAAAAACCGGCAAAAAACCAACCCTTTATATAGACGCCCTGCGCTTCATATTCTACCGCGATAGTATTCGATTGTGTATTGGAGGCCATCCTTTAAAGAGACTTTGGGCTCCCATTTGAGGACCTTTTTGGCCTTGGAAATGTTGGGTTTGCGCTTGATAGGGTCGTCCTGGGGCAGGGGTTTCTTGACGATCTTGGCGCCTGGTTTGCCGCATAGTTCTTTCACTGTCTGGGCGAATTTGAGGATGGTGGTTTCCTGCGGGTTGCCCAGGTTGAAGACCTCGCCCGCCGTACGGGGGGTGGAAATGGCGGCCCAGAGGCCCCTTACCAGGTCGGACACATAACAAAAGCTGCGGGTCTGGGAGCCGTCGCCGTAAACCGTCAGGTCGTCGCCGTGCAGGGCCTGGGTGATGAGGTTGGAAACCACCCGTCCGTCGTTCTCGTTGAGCCGCGGCCCGTAGGTATTGAAGATGCGCACCAGCCGGGCGTTCGTCTTGTACTTGTGCACGTATTCATAGATCAGGGCTTCACCCAGGCGCTTGGACTCGTCGTAACAGGACCGGGGCCCGAAGGAATTCACGTTGCCCCAGTAGCTCTCCACCTGGGGATGGACGTGGGGGTTGCCGTAGACCTCGGAGGTGGAGGCGAAAAGGAAGGCCGCACCCTTGCGCTTGCAGTACTCCAGCAGGCGATAGGTGCCGATGGAGTTGGTGAGGATCGTCTCGATGGAGTTCTTCATATAACCCACGGGCGAGGCGGGGGAGGCCAGGTGGAAGACGTAGTCGGCCTTGGGCAAAAAGCGCGGGAAGCCGCGGGTGACGTCCCGGAGGAAACGGGGCAGGGCCAAAAAGCGCGGCAGTCCCTTGATGACGTCCTGGTTGATGAAGCGGAACTGGGAATGCCGCCGAAGATGGTTGATGTTTTCCAGTTTGCCGGTGATGAGGTTATCCACGCAGACCACGTGGTGGCCCTGGGAAACAAGGAAGTCGCAAAGATGGGAACCCACGAAACCGGCGCCGCCGGTGACCAGCGAATGGATGCGTTTCATGAAACCTCGAGGATAAAGGCTAGGCCGCGAAGCAGGAGTTTAGCACAGACGGAGAGGGGCCTGCCAGCTTCTCGTCGCGGCCGGAGGCGAAGGCCGAAAAATTAACGGATTGGAAACCCGCCGCCATAGGGATTATTGTCCGGGGGCGTGGGGGTGAAAGTGGGCTCTTCGGGCGTGAAGGTGGGTTCGGCCGAGGGGTTCTTGAAAGGTTTCAGGCGGAGCACGGCATTGTTCTGGACGTCGGTCACGTAAAGCCGGTTTTGGGGGTCGCAGGCGATGCCCCGGAAACGGGGGGAGTAGTTGGTATTGAGGATTTCGTCCTTGGCCCGCCATTCGCCCAGGAACTCGAAGCTCCCGTTCTTGCTGTTGTAGAAAATCACCCGGCCGCTGGCGCCGTCGGCGATGGCCGCCATGCCCGAAGGGGTGATCGCCACGGCGGCGGGCTCCTTGAAAACGTAGGGCCCGTCCTCGCCGTACCAGCCCTGGGCGGTCACGGGGATGCCGCCGTTGTTGTAGACCTCCACGCGGAAATTGCCCGTGTCGGCCACGACGGCCTGGTCGATATGGTTCAAGGCCAGCCCCAGGGGCACGTTCATGACGGCGGCCAGGGTATTGGCCGAAGCGTCGGTGCCGAAGGAGCCCCAGGTGGAATTGAAGACCCCTAGGTTGCTGAAGATCTGCACGCGGGAGTTGCCCGAATCCATCACCCAGATATTGCCGTAGTGGTCCTCGGCCAGGGCGTGGGGGAGGGAGAACTGGCCGTTGCCCGGTCCCTGGCTGCCCCAGGTGGTGACGACCATGCCGTTCACATCCAGCACCACGATGCGCGCGTTGAGGCTGTCCGAAACGTAAACCTGCTTGTTGGGATAGACGAAGATGCCGGTGGGGTGGTTGAACTGGGGGGGATTGCGCCAGTCGGCGCGGGTGCCGAAGGTGCCGTAGGTCGTCACGGGCTCCCCGTCGGCGGTCCAGACCACGACCCGGTTGTTGCCTGTGTCGGCGATGTAAAGGCGGCCGTCGGGCCCCACGGCGATGGCCTCGGGGAAGTTCAACTGGTTCGGATCCGTACCCTTGGAACCCCACATGGCATCGAAGCTATAAAGCTTGGGACCGGTGTAGACGTAGGGCGTCGGGGTGGGGGTAGGGGTGTCGGTGGGGACCTCGGTGGGTGTGGGGGTGAAATGGTGGTGTTTGGCCCCCCAAACGTGGGAAGGGTTCACCATAGCGATAAGGAGGAGACTATATAAGGAGAGTCGCAGGAAGGTCATGTGACAATGCTATCGGCCCCGGAAGACGGGGTCAAGTTAAGAGGAGGTTTGTTTTCGGCGGTTGGGGAGGAAACTGATGACTTTTGGGTGTCATTGCGAGGTTCATACGTCCCCAATTTTCTTTATACACTCTTGAAAATTGGGGATTCCTTCGTCGTTTGAATTGTTTCGACTCAGGAGCCTTCAAACCGCGCTTGGCAGCTGATGCACTTGGTGGCCCAGGGAATGGCTTTCAGGCGGGTCATGGGGATGGACTTCTCGCAAACTTCGCAGATGCCGTAGATGCCCACTTCAATGCGGGTGATGGCCCTCTCGATGCGCTCCAACTCGACGCGGTCGTTTTCCATGAGGGTAACGGAAAGATGTTGGTTCAATTCCCCCGAGCCGTGGTCGGCCATGTCGCCGGGCATGTTCTGGTTGTCGGCGATCTCTTCGCGCAGGTCCTGCTCCAGGTGGTTCACCTGGCCGGTGATCTCGTTGCGGCGGTGTTGGAGTTTTTCCAGCAGGGGTTGGAAAGCGGGGTCGATGCGCTTTTTCTTCGGGGCTGCCTTGGCGATCATCACGGGTTTGGCGGATTTGGGTGCGGCTTTCTTGGTCTTGACGGCGGTGGCCTTTTTCACGGGTTTCTTCTTGGGAGCCATAGGTTCCTCCAAAAAATAATCGGGTTGTTCGGAACGGGATGCCCGTCCAGGGCGTTGAAAAGGATAGAAGATTATAAGAGGCCTTAAAAACTGTCAAGAATAAAGGGTGCGTTTTTGCCCGTAAACAGGCGGTGAAATGCCCCTGTCCGCTCCTTTGGAATCGTCCTATACTTTAGCCTGCCTTGCCGGTCATTTATCCGTGGAAGGGGTATTTCATGGGCGCCATCGCGCTGGTTGTTCTGCTTTTCATCGCCGGAATCGCTCTTCTTCTCGTCCTTTATTTGGTTTCGGTCTATAACCAGATGGTCCGCTACCGGGTGGAAGTGGACAATTCCTGGAGCCAGATCGACGTGCAATTGAAGCGCCGGCATGACCTGATCCCCAACCTGGTGGAGACGGTCAAGGGTGTCATGGATTTTGAGAAGAACACGCTCACCCAGGTCATGCAGGCGAGGGCCGCGGCCATGGGCGCCACCAACGTGAACGATCGCCTGAAGGCCGAAAACGACATCACCAGCGGGCTGGGCCGCCTGCTGGCGGTCTGGGAAAACTATCCCGCCCTCAAATCCAACGAA
>JAJPJW010000044.1 GCA_021324075.1 Pseudomonadota bacterium
GCATCCTTGGCGGACAGGCGGTCCCCAAGGGTTTTAACGACTTCCAACACCACATCCTCCGCCGGCCAAAGCCGCGCGATTTGCGCCCGCACTCCCTCCGCCTGGGCCAGGGCCAACTGGCTGCCGCGGGTTCCGATCAAAAGGCTCATGGGCTTTAGTCCTGCTCCCTTTTGGAATGGTCGGTCTTCAGGAAAACATCGTTCAACATCCGCGCGTAGTCAAACCGGTCCGAGTCGTTGGGAATTTCCTTCAAATTGACCGAGGGGTCATGCAGGAGTTTGCCGATCAGGTCATGGGTCAGCCGTTCGACGGCCTTCCTTTCCTTTTCGGGCAAGTCCCGGTTTTTCTCCAAAAACTCCCGCAATTTGGAATTCCGGACTTCCTCAAAATGTTCCCGGAGCCGGGCGATGGTGGGGGCCAATTCGCGGGCGGAAAGCCAGGCGCATAGGCCGTCCACCTCCTGCTTTAAGATTCCTTCGGCTTCTTCAACGGCCTTTTGTCTTCCGCCACGGTTGGCTTCGGCGATGGCCGAGAGGTTGTCGACGTTATAAAGGTAAACGGACTCCAGCTTACCCGCTTCCGGATCCACGTTCCGGGGGACCCCCATGTCGATGATGAAAAGCGACCGTCCCTTCCGGTTTCTCATGACGGCCTCCAAATCGCCTCGCTTGATCGCATGAGAACCCTGGCCGAGGGAGGTCAAAAGAATGTCCACTTCCCCGATCCGGGAGAGGCCTTCGGAAAAGGCGAGGGCCTTCCCCCCCAACCGTTCCGCCAAGGACCGGGCCTTTTCCAGGGTCCGGTTGGCGATGAAAAACTCCTTCACCCCGGCGTCCACAAGGTACTTGGCCGTCAACTCGCCCATCTCCCCGGCTCCCAGCAAAAGCACCGGATGTTCGGAGAGGGCGCTGAAAATCTTGCGGGCCAGGTCCACTGCCACGCTGGAAACGCTGACCGGCATCCTGGCAATTTCCGTCTGGGACCGGACCCGTTTGGCCGCCCCGAAGGCCCGGTGGAATATCCCGTTCAAGGTCGCGCCCGTCATTCCCGATTCTTGGGATTGTTGGTAGGCCTCTTTCACTTGCCCCAGGATTTGGGCCTCCCCCACCACCATGGAATCCAACGAGGATGACACGCGGAAGAGGTGCGCAAAAGCCTCCACACCCTGGTAAAAATAGAAGTATTTTTTGGCCTCGGCTGGCTTCAACCGGTGGAAATGGCCAAGGGTTCCGCGGATTTCTTCCAGGCAGTTCTCCGGGTTTTTCGCAACGCAGTAAAATTCAACCCGGTTGCAGGTGGAAAGAAAGACGGCTTCCGGTGCTTGGGATTTCAACCGGGCCAGCACTTCCTTCGCCTTTTCGGGTTCCAAGGCGTATTTTTCCCGCACCGAAAGGGGGGCTGTCACATGGTTCAAACCGTAGGCGATGAACTCCATGGGCATTCCCGGGTCCTAAAAAACGTGCTGGGTGGTAAGGAAGGCCCTGACACCCACGAAAGTGAAAAGCGCCAGGACATATCCCACCATCACCAGGACCATGGATTTGCGGCCATGCATCTTGAAGCCCCACCGCAGGAGGAAAAAACCGGCGTAAATCATCAGGACCAGGAAAGATCCCACGATCTTGGGGTCACCCACGGGAAGCCTGTTCCAGACCTCGAAAGCCTGCACCGTCCCCAAGCCAAGGCCTCCGAGCCAAAAAAGGAAACCCAGGCCGATGTAAAAAACCGTCAACCGGTCCAGGTCTTCCAGTGCGGGAAGCCGGTAGCTCCAGTTTTTGATCCGGTGTTGCTTGAGCTGTCCTTCCTGGACCCAATAGGCCACGCCCACTCCGAAACCCACCGTGAAGTGGGCAAAGCCCAGAAAGGTGAGGAAGATATGGCTTGCCATCCCCGGGGTCATCAAACGGCTGTCCATGAGCGGAACATAGTTAAGGCCGCTCAAGAAGCCCACCAGGGCCACAAAGAAAATAAAGGGGGTGAAGAGGGAGGTCAGTACGGGCAGGGGGGTTTTCAAACGGCCGGTTAAGAGGGCGGCCCCTAGGGAAAAGGAAAAGGCCGTGAGGATGCCTTCCAGGTTGTCCAGGGGGGCGTAGCCGTGGGCAACCCATTCACCTGCCAGGGACAGGGCCTGCAGGCCGAAGGCGATCGATAGCCATCGGATGGCCAGGTGGTCGGAGCTTTCCTCTGAACGCTGGTAATACCGGAAGGAGAAATAACAGCTGACGGCGTAAGCAAGGGCCGCCAAGGGCAAGACAACGGCGTAAAAGTTCATTCCTGCTCCCGGAGCGGAAGATGCGAAACCAAGGGCGCCTTCACTCTAATCCTTTTCATCCACTGAAACAACTTCCCCCATTCGGGCGGAAAATAAAAAAACCTCCGGCATCGCCGGAGGTTTTAGGTTCGCGAAAAGACGGATTAATTGAAAAGGGAGGTTGCCGCCGCTTGGGCCACATCCATGATGGGCCTGGGCCAGAACCCCAATGTCACCGTGAAGATCACGCAGATGAGCAAAACCCCTTTTTCCAAAAGGTTCATTTCGATGGGGGAAGGGTCTTTCGCGTCCGAAACCAGCGCCTGCCGGACCACTTGGAGATAGTAGTAAAGGGAAACCACGCTGAAAACCATGCCCACCAGGGCCAGCCAGGTGTAACCCATGTGGACGGCGGCGCCGAAGAGGTACCACTTTCCGGAAAACCCAGCGAAAGGCGGTACCCCGGCCAAGGAAAGTAGACAGACCAGGAGCGCCACGCCGATCAGGGGCGACCTTTTCCACATGCCCGCGTAGTCCTCAATTTGGTCGCTGCCGGTTTTCCCCGAGACGATGACGATGGCCAGGAAGGCCCCCAGGTTGGCGAAAAGATAGACGAAGGTATAGAACAGGACGGCCGTCAGGCCGAGTTTGCCTCCGGCCAGGAACCCGGTGGAAATATAGCCGGCCTGCGCGATGGAGGAATAAGCCATCATGCGTTTGATGTTGCGTTGGGGCAGGGCTTCCAGGTTGCCCAGGACGATGCTCATGGCCGAAAGCACGGCGAAGAGGCCCATCCAGACCGGCAGGACCGAGGGTGCGGAAAGGCCGACCCAGAAAAGGCGCACGAAGGCCGCAAACCCCGCGGTCTTGGAGGCCACGGAAAGGAAAGCCGTCACCGGGGTCGGGGCACCCTCATAAACGTCGGGCGTCCACATGTGGAAGGGCGCCAGGGAAATCTTAAAGGCCAGGCCCGCAATGATGAGGATCACCGAAAGGACCAGGAGGGGGGACACGGGTTGGCTGGCCAGGGACTTGGCGACATCCGCAATGACGGTGGTCCCTGTCAAACCGTAGAGGTAGGAAAACCCCAGGAGAAGCAGGGCCGAGGAAAAAGCTCCCAGGAGGAGGTATTTCATTCCAGCTTCATTGCTGCCCTTGTCTTTTTTCATGAAGGAAGCCAGCAGGTAGCTGCTGATGGTGAGGGTTTCCAATGAAATATAAAGCGTGATGATTTCCTGTGCGGAAGTCAGGGCCGAAGCCCCCGCCGCCGAAAAGAGAAGGATGGCGAGGAATTCGGCGGTGTAGGTATTGTGGGTCTTGAAATAACGAACGGCCATGAGCAGGGTGAGGAGCGTAGCCAGCAGAATGACCATTTTGAAGAAAAGGGCCAGGGAGTCGGTTTTCAGGAAACCGGCAAAGGACTGCACCGGCTCGGAAACCGTACAGGCCGAAAACAGGCAAGTCCCATTCAGGCAACTCAGTGAAACCAGCGCGCCCAATGTGCCCAAGGCGGCCAGCCACTGGAGCGGGCCCTTCCCTGCCGCGGGTCCGCGGAACAAATCCACGACCAGCACCAGCATGGCCGTACCCACCAGCCAAAGTTCGGGTAAAAACGCGGAAACTTGGATCACTTGAATCCTCCAATTTGGTCGATCAGGGGTGCGATGGTCGCGTTGGAAAGGTCCACGAAGGGCTTCGGGTAAAGGCCGACCGCCAGGGAAACCACCAACAGGAAGGCGATGGGGAGGATTTCAATGAAGCTCCCATCCTTGGCCTCCTCCTTGATGTGGGGGTCTTTCACGGGACCGTAAAAAACGATCTGGACCAGCCTCAGGTAATAGATGGCGGTCAGCACGATGGCCAGGATGGCGGTGGGAAACAGGACTTGGAAGATATTGAACCCGCCATGAAAGCCGCTTCGGTAACTTCCCAGGAAGATCAGGAACTCACCCACAAAGCCGCTCAGGCCGGGCAATCCCACATTGGCCATGGCGGCTGCCACGAAAAGCCCCCCCAAGACCGGCATAGCGGCCCCCAGGCCGCCCAACTTGGCCAGCTCCCGCGTATGGGCTTTTCCATAGACCAGGCCCACCAGGGCGAAGGTCATGGCCGCCACGATACCGTGGGAAAGGGTCTGGATCACGGCGCCGTTCAAACCGGCCACCTGCAGGGTGCAGATACCGAAGAGGATGGCCCCGCAGTGCGACACCGAGGAATAAGCGATGACGTATTTGAAGTCTTTTTGTTTGAGGGCCACGATGGCCGCATAGAGGATGTTGACGATCGTCAGGAAAACCAGGATGGGCAGCCAATGGCGCGCGCCCTGCGGCAGGGCGGGCAAGGCCACGCGGATGATGCTGTAACCGCCGAGGCTTTTCAAGACGCCCGCGTGCAGCATGGAAGCCGCCGTGGGGGCCGATCCGTAACCGTCAGGCGACCAGGTATGGAAGGGGAAAACGGCGGCGATGACACCGAAGCCCAAGAAAAGGAGTGGAAACCAAAAGTTTTGGAACTCCGGGGTAAAATTCGTCTGGGAAAGGTTGCCCAGGATGCGGATATCGAAGGTATGGACGCTGGAGCTGAAATACATGGCCAGGAACCCCACCAGCATGAAAGCCGAGCCGGCCAGCAGCATCAAGGTGAGTTTCATGGCCGCGTATTCCTTGCGGCCCGATCCCCAGATACCCACCAAGAGATACATGGGCAAGACCGCGAATTCATAAAAGAGGAAAAAGAAGAACAGGTCCAGGCTTGTATAGGCCCCTGCCACACCGCCCACCAACAAGGAGAAGAGCACGAAATATTCCTTGGTCCGCATGGTCACGTTCCAGGAAATAAGGGATCCGGCGAAGTAGACGCAGGCCACCAGCACCACCATGAGGGTGCTCATGCCGTCCACGCCGAGAAGGTACTGGATTCCCAAATTATTGAGCCAGGGAACCTGTTCCACCAGCTGGAATCCTCCGGCGGAAATTTGGTAAAGGGTGAAAACCCGGAAAGCCAGGCCCAGTTCGAGGGAAGCCGCGAAAAGGCTTATCCACTTGGTCCAGTTGGCGGGGGTCGCCATGATCAGGAAGGCCGCCAGGTTCGGGATGAGGATAAAGCAGGTCAGGATGGGCAACGCGTTGGGGCCGTCAACCGGATTATGGAAGAATTCAAAGGCCGCCGCGAAAGGGAGCAAAATCGTGGCGAGGACTTGTATGGGAAACATTCTTTAATTCCTCCGGGTTTTAAAAGCTGACGATCAGGAATATGACGGCGACCGCCCCAAAAATGACCAGGGCGTAATTTTGTACGTATCCGGTCTGGGTCAGGCTCAAAAGGCCGCCCATCTTCCGGTTCAACCACCCCGTTCCGTCCACCATCCCGTCATCCACGACCTCATCATCGAACCATTGGAAGATGGAGGCGATGCCGAACAGGACCTTCTGGACAAGCCAGCCGTACATCTCATCGAAGTAGTACTTGTTTTTCAGGAGCAGATAAATGGGGCGGAATTTTTCAGCCATTTTTTCAGCCGAAAAAATCTTCCAATAATAAAAGCTTCCGGCTAGGGCGATTCCGGCTAGGGCGATTCCCATTGAAACCAAACCCATGGTCCAGTCAAATTCCGCTGGTTTAGCGTCCCCGTAATGCAGGAATTTAGAATAACCGTCAAACCCTGGCCAGTTCAGCCAGCCGGCGCAAATGGAAAGCAGGCCCAAGAGCATCAGGGGGCCGGTCATGGTGAGCGGCGATTCGTGGGCATGGTCAAAGGCGTGGTGGTCACGGGGTTCGCCCAGGAAGACCACGAAAAAGAGGCGGAACATATAAAAAGCCGTGAGGAATGCGGTAAAAACAGCCGCCGCGTAGAGGATCTCGTGGTGCCAAACCGTGCTCTCTTTCACCGCATCCAGGAGGGCATCTTTCGAGAAGAAGCCGGCGAAGGGGAATATTCCCGCAATGGCCAAATTGGCGATCAGAAAGGTTCCAGCGGTAATCTTCATTTTCTTCCAAAGTCCGCCCATCTTCCAAATGTCCTGGTTATGGACACCGTGGATCACGCTTCCCGCCCCGAGGAAGAGGAGGGCTTTGAAGCAGGCATGGGTGGTCAAATGAAACATCCCTTGGGTGAAGCCTCCCGCCCCCAAGGCCATAATCATGTAGCCCAGTTGGGAAAGCGTGGAATAAGCCAGGATACGCTTGATGTCGTTCTGGGCCAAGGCGATGCTTGCTGCGAACAAAGCGGTGAACCCTCCGACCCAAGCCACTACATCCATTGAAACGGGATCGGCCGAAAAGAGGGTGTAGGTACGGGCGACCATATAAACACCGGCCGCAACCATGGTGGCCGCGTGGATGAGGGCGGAAACGGGCGTGGGTCCTTCCATTGCGTCCGGAAGCCAGACGTGCAGGGGAAACTGGGCGCTCTTCCCCACCGCGCCACAAAATAAAAGGATCGCGATTCCGGCGATGTAGTGGTTTTTGGCCGGATCATAGATCCCGCTGGCAATCCCGTCGGTCACCATCTTCTGGACCTCGGCAAAGTCAAAGGTTTGGAAAACCATGCCGATGGTGATGACCCCCATGATGAACCCCATATCCCCGATCCGGTTGACCACGAAGGCCTTTTTACAGGCATCGGCGGCCTCGGGCTTGAAAAACCAAAAACCGATGAGAAGGTAGGAGCAAAGCCCCACCAGTTCCCAACCGATAAAAATCTGGAGGTAGTTATTCGACACGACCAAAAGAAGCATGGAAGCCGAAAAAAGCGAAAGATAGGAGTAATAAGTCGAAAACCGCTCATCGTCGTGCATATAGCCCAGGGAATAGATCTGGACGAGAAGCGAGACCAGGGTGACAACCAAAAGCATGTTGATGCACAAGGGATCGATTAAAACCCCTACATGGGCTTCCCAGGGGGCTACTTGAAGCCAAGTCCAGCTGAGCGCGGGAAGCGGCTGGGACGGGTCACGGTGCATGAAGTCGAAGAAAACCCCGATGGAAAGCAGGAAGCAGGAAGCCATGGTCAGGATGGAGATGCCGGCTGAAAGCGCCTTGGAACGACGGGTAAAAAGGATGATCACGGCGTAGGCCAGGGCCGGCATTACGGGTATCAGCCACGAATATTGGATCATACGGTTCCTCAAGCTGTAGTCACGGCGAAGGCATAAGGCTCTCAACCTGAAACGAAAAGGCTCAAAACCGGCGGAAGGCTCTATCCCCGCAAATAATGGGCGTCGTCCAC
>JAJPJW010000006.1 GCA_021324075.1 Pseudomonadota bacterium
CAAGTCCCCTAAAGGCTCCACGTAGACTACGTGGTTGATAGGCTGGGTGTGTAAGGCCCGTAAGGGTTTAAGCTGACCAGTACTAATCCGCCGTGAGGCTTGGTCATATGTTTCATTTCCATCGCATCTTCAAACGCACAAAGGTTCAAGAAAAGTAGTATTCTATCGTTGAAATTATTCCCGGTTCTGCGCGAAATTTGCCGCAGAAACTGAGATCGATGTTTTCCCGGTGGTTATAGCGGAGGGGAAACACCCGTTCCCATTCCGAACACGGAAGTTAAGCCCTCCAGCGCTGATGGTACTTCACATGTCTTGTGTGGGAGAGTAGGACGCTGCCGGGATTTTTTTACCGAACCCGACCCCTCGAAAGAGGGGCCGGGTTTTTTGTTTTTAGGGTGCTTCTAAACTGGTTAAAGCTTTTTGGAGCTTCGCGTTGGAAGGATCCTGGGCGAGAGCCTTCTTGAGGCACAACCGCGCTTCCTTCTCCATCCCTACACTTTGGTACTGCAGCGCGGACATCACATAAGCTGCTGCGGTCTCCCGATTATTTCCCAGAGAGACGTCACCGTCAGCACGCATTTCCCATGTTTGGGCCAGCCATGGGTTTTCCTGGATTAGGCTCAAACCCTTATCGTACAAATCGTTCCAATTGGAAAGGTCGCCCTTGAGTTTAAGGTAATTGGCGGTGTTAAGGTAAGGGTGAGCGCAGAGTTCCAACAGGAGCCCATTGATTGGGTTGGAACTTCGTCGTTCGGGTTCCAAATACTCTTCCCAAAGTTCCTTCAATGGTTGTAAGACTTGGCCCTTATTGTTGGAATCCTTTGAAGGCATGAATTCGGTGATGGTTCCCGTCGGCTTGAAGGATGTGGTCTTGGCATTTTTTAAATAACCAGTGATGAAATCCCCATTGGGAAAGGCGCAATAAATTGGGCCCCACGGGGATCGCCTCGACGAGAACGAGTTAATCAAATCGGTCCAACCTTTTTTTGCCAAAGAAAATGTAAGCTTTAAAGAAATATCTGGTCGTTTATGTTCAACTTCCTGCAAATAAAGAATTGAAAAGTAGTCATAATCGGACTCGGCGAAATACCTAGCGTTTTGGTCCATGGATTTCAGGGCCGTCATGCCATAGCCCCAATAGAGAAACTCCCGACTTTGGTTGTTCACATCACGGTGTTTGAAGAAGACCAGAATCGGCAAGACGATGACCACCACCGAGCCTAGCGTCCATCGGGCCATCAAACGGCCTTTGAAAAAATGCATTTTCCCAAGCCATTCCAGAGTTTCTTCTGCACCGCAGCCTCCAAAGATCCCCAAAACCCAGTTAAGGCTGAGGGTATGGTCGTCCAGGTGCCAAAACTCGATGGGGATGACCCGAAGATAAAACACGTTGATGATCAGTGTGGTCAGTAGAAGGGTCAGAAGGAATAAAATAACCCTCTCCCGCCTTTTTTTTAAAAGTCCCCAAACTCCCAACGCCGCCAAAAAAAGAAAGAGGCTGTTGAACTCATTAAGGAAATGGTCGGAAAGGTAAAGCGCTTTGGCCCCGAGAGCCGTAAACTCCTCGGGTGAGGCTGAGGCCATGGTCTCGACTTTGGAATAATCCATGCGCAGCAGACAGGCGAGGAATCGGTGCAAACTCAGGGGTGCACCGAAATCGAGGGCGGGAAACTGGTTGGCCCTTAAGGGTAGATAAAGATAGAGACTTAAGACCAAAATGACAAAGGCGAAGGTCTGGATCAAATGCTTGGTCACGGGTTTGAAGGGGTTTCTGGCCACTGGATTGGTTTTCACGAATGCTAGAGTGCCTAAAGCGGGAAGGGTCAAAAACTGGGTGGGCCAATGGTTTACTAGGCCCAGCGCGAAAATAAAAGTGAGCCAGGCCATGGGTCGCCAAGTTCTTTTGGCCTTCTGGTTCCCGGCCGCGCCAAGAAAATAAAACTGGAGAAAATAAAAAAAGATCAACTCCAAGTCCACCTGCAGCGAATAGATCCCGCCCTTGGCCGCCAGGGAAGCACTCCAATAACTTTTTGAAAAGGCGAAGGCCAGGGCGCCCGCGAAAGCCGCTACCAACCGGTAAGTCTGCCCCGAATTCCCCAGTAAAAGCCAGAGGTTGGCGGCCAGCAAACACACTCCCAAGGCCCCCAGTATGGCCGAGAAGAAGTTGAGGGTAATGGCGGGGTTGCCCAAGGGGGCGGTCATCGCGAAGATGTGGCCCAGGAGACTGTGTAATGGGTATCCGGGCGGGTGGCTGACCCCCAGGGTGATGCAGGCCGTGATAGTTTCGGGAGAGTCGTTGCGAAATAGCGAGGGGTTCAGCGTGCGGGCGTAGGCGACGAAGACGGTGAGAAACAACAGGGGGCCCGACCACCAAGGTGGGGAGCCGGAGGGCAGGGGATTTCTTCGGGATTGAACCGCCAATATCGGCCGCCTTCGGGGGTGAGGGTGGTTTAAAATGACCTTGGGAATTTTAGTCCTAGAGGAGGCGGATTAGAAAATGAAAAAGCCGAAACCCAAGAAAATCCGCAAGGTTTGGGCCATCAAACCCCAGTCCCGTGTCCAAAAGTCCTCCAAGCGCCAGTTGTTGGAGAGGATTAAGAACCAAGAAGCCCGGCAGGGCGATTGAAAATACTGATCCGGCACAAATCACGACCGAACCTGACGCGAATCATGCCAGCCTGCACCGCGGGGGGTGAAAATCATTCAAGGCGGCACAAAAGGCGGACAAAATCTTCGGATAGGCCCCGAACTAAACGAATTGTTTTTTAAGGCCGGAACCCGTATATTTTAGTGCGGCATTGCAACGTTTTTTGCGCCCTGCCTCCACCCTACCGTAGGAGTCAAAAATGAAAGTCGTTAATGAAGTGAACTGGATGATCGGAGGTCCTCAAGGAACCGGGGTTGATTCCTCCGCGAATCTTTTTTCCCAAGCTTGTGCAACCGCAGGGCTTTGGATTTTTGGAAAACGGGAATACCACTCCAACATCAAAGGGAAGCATAGCTATTTTCAAGTTCGGGTTTCTGACAAGCCAATTCATAGCCACGTGGACGAGGTCCACATTTTGGCTACCTTTGAGGATTCTACTGCCCGGCTTCATGCCCATGAAGTCGTCAAAGGAGGGGCCCTCATCTACGACCCCACCAAAATCACGCTTGATGATCTAAACCTGAAATCCGGAGTCATTACGTTGCCCATCGATTTCAACTCCGTCATCCGACACGTTGCGGAAGTCACGGGCATGGAATACGGCACTCTTTCACTAATGAAAAATACCATCGCAGTGGCGGCTTCCATGGCGCTCCTTCGCATGGACATGGCGCACATCGAGGCAACCCTCGCGCGCATCTACACGGGCCGCAAGGCAAAGCTGGTAGCGCCCAATGTGGCTGCCACCAAGAAGGCCTATGAGGCTGTGGATGCCCTACCAGATGAGATGCATGATCAGTTTCCTTATCACTTGGAACCGAAGCAGAACACCCCCAAGCGTCTACTTATTAATGGGGCCCAGGCCAACTCCTTAGGGAAACTTAAGGCAGGTTGTCGCTACCAAACCTATTACCCCATCAGCCCCGCCACCGACGAGAGCAATTATTTAGAATCTCACCCTGAGTATGGTATTGCGGTGGTCCAATGCGAAGATGAAATCGCAGCTATCGATATGGCCTTGGGTGCGGCCACCACAGGTGTGCGCGCCTCCACTGCCACCTCTGGTCCAGGTTTTTGTCTGATGTCCGAAGGCCTGGGTTGGGGCGGCATGAACGAAGTGCCGATCGTGCTTTTCGATTATCAGCGAGGTGGCCCCTCTACGGGTCTTCCCACTCGGCACGAACAGGGAGACCTCATGTTCGCGGCCTTTGGCGGCCACGGTGAATATCCTCGGCTGGTTATGTCGCCGGCCACCATCAACGACCACTTTCATTTGGCCTTCGAGTCCTTTAATTACGCCGACAGGTTCCAAACACCGGTCATTGTTCTCAACGATAAATTTTTGACCCACAGCCTGGAAACCATCCCGCCTTTCAATGAAGCCAACCTGATCATCGACCGCGGACGCCTGGCCACCCCGCAGGAACTGGAAGCGGCTATGGCTGACGGCAAGGGATTCCCACGCTTCCGGCCCGATGCCAAGACAGTTGTTTCAGCCAGGCCCTATCCAGGACAGGAAGGAAGTCCCTATTGGATGACCGGCGACGAGCATGACGATTATGGGCATATCACGGAGAAACCTGAGACCCGCAAGAAAATGCATGAGAAGCGCATGTCGAAGTACCGGCTTATGCTGGAGCAGATCCCTGAAGAGAAGCAGTTCAGCCTTAATGGCGACCCTGATGCGGATTTGACCCTGATATGCTGGGGTACCACCTTTGGTGTCTTGGAAGATGCCTTGCCGATCCTGAAGGAAAAAGGCATCAATGCCAATTTTCTCCATTACCGCATGTTGCACCCTTTTCCAATTGCCAGTGAGAAAATTTTGAAGAAGGCCAAGAAACTTGTGATGGTGGAAAGCAACTGGGGAACCCAGATGGGCCACCTGATCCGGATGGCCACCGGCATTTTCATCCCCACCCAGGTGGTGAAATATACGGGCCGCCCCATGTCGCTCAACGAAATTATTGATTCAGTCGAGAAGATTGTGAAAAAGCAGGTCCCCCCGGAAGTGGACCCACTGACCGGACAGTCTATTGAAAAGGTGGTGTTGACCTATGGTCTCTAAACTCCAAACGCCGTTAACGGTAAGCGCCTACAAGAGCGAAGTCCATAACGACTGGTGCCCTGGTTGCGGGGACTTTGGCATCCTACAAGCCGTCCAACAATCCTGTGCCGAACTGGCCCTGCCACCAGGTGAGACCATGGTATTCGCGGGTATCGGTTGCTCCGGCAAGGTCTTCAACTATATGGCTACCCACGGGGTGCATACCCTGCACGGACGCGTGTTGCCCTTCGCCGTCGGAGCCAAGCTGGCCAACCCGGATTTGGAAGTGGTGGCCGTTGGCGGTGATGGCGACGGATACGGCATCGGTGCCGGCCATTTCGTGCATGCCGGGCGCCGTAACGTGGATATGGCCTACATCGTCATGACAAACGAGGTTTACGGTCTTACTAAGGGCCAGGCTTCTCCTACGCTGGGCCGCGGCCAGCAGACCAAATCGCTGCCCCTTCCCAATACGAATGACGCTATCCAACCTCTGGCCCTGGCCTTGAGTTCTGGCTATACCTGGATCGGGCGTTCCTATGCTTTTGACGGGAAGCACCTGAAAGAAATGATCAAGAAGGCCATTGAGCATAAGGGAATGGCCCTTCTCGACGTCCTTCAACCCTGTCCGACCTTCAACGACCTGCACACAGCCGAGTGGTTTAATAAAAAGGTCAAGGGCGAAGGAACCACGATGCTGCCGCGGATCTTCAATGCCAACGAAGCGGGCCACGACGGCGCTGTCAAGGACCCAACCAACCACGATGAAGTGGCGGATAAGCAGAAGAAGGCCTTTGAGCTGGCCCACTATCATGGCGACCGAATTCCGGTAGGGGTCTTTTACGAGATCAAGCTGCCTACTTATGTCGAACGCATGCAAGCCCAGGCGCCGATGCTTATCAAGTATTCGCCTGCCAGGGTCCCCTACGAGGATGCGAGCCATTTGCCGACCACCGATTTGTCAAAGTCCTACGAAGAATTTATGTTTTAATTTTTTTGATAGAAGCCCGAACCTTTCAAGGGTTCGGGCTTTTTTGTTTTCGATAGATGGTTTGGGTAAGCCTGTTTTGGTAAAGTTTTCCCATGGTTGCGCCATTCTCTGTTTTGGCAATCCCAAAGTTCACTTGTTTGGATGAACTGGGAAAAGGATCGATAGCCGATGGATTTCAATTTACCCAGGGTGTCCAGTTTCCTCTGCTGCAACAACATCCTGCAGGATGTCCTGACCAAAAACTATGACCTGCGAGGCGTATTCCAGGGCTTCAGCCCTCCGGCTTATCCATGGGGTGCGGAATTCATGACCTTTGCCCGGTTTATTTACGAGGGCAAAGGCGAATTCCAAATTGACATTTCACTTTATAACGAAAAGGGCGAAAAAATTTCCGACAGCATTCCCCGGAAAATACAATTTGAGGGTGAGTTTCCGATGCACGACTTGATAACGGCCTGGCGTATTTTGTTTCCGGCCAAGGGGATTTATATCTTTAAGGCTTTTTGCAATAATTTGAACATGGGCGAATTCCGTATTTATTGCCGCTAGGGCGGTTTTGCCCCTTTTGAAAGTTTGAATTGCCCCTTGGTTTCGATATACTATTCGCCGTTTGATTTAGCCTTACTATCCTCTCGATGTTTTATATTTAAACCAGCCTTTGAAAAGGAAAAGAAGTGGGGAAGAAAGTTAAGGGGACTTTAGCCTCGTTCCGGCCCGAAAAGCCACTCGCTTTGCTCCTTTTGATCACCCTCCTTGGAGGTTTTTTCCGCCTTTACAGCCCGAATTGGAATCTCGGGCACGAAATCCATCCCGATGAGCGCAACATCCTCAACGCCGTGTCGGAAATGCGGAATGACACCGGTTACAAAGTTTCCTTTTTCGCCTACGGCCAGCTACCGGCCTTTCTTTACCGGGCCAGTGGGGAATTGCTTTCTCCTCCAAGGTTTTTGTACGACTCGTTCCGCGGAAGCGGCTTTTGGAGCCTGGCGGTTTATTGGTCATTTTTACTGGTCCTTTTCGGGGGGGTCGGGTGGTGCCTTCAAAGGGGAAAATGGGAATTTCCTTCGATTGTAATTTCCATGGGGTTATTCGCTAGCGCCATCGTTTTTAAGTTTTTCAATATTTTCCTTTCCTGGTTCGCCTTTATCAGCGGGCAGAGCCTCAACTTGAATTTTCCCGCTAATATCCATTTGAGCCTTGCCATCGCGCCGGCTGTTTCCCTGGTCCTGGTATCCTTGGTTTCCCTCGGGGTTTCGTTCTTTGTTGCCTGGATTTTGGAGAACGATTGGATGGAGTGGCCGCTTTACAGTGTTGTTGGCACGATCGCCGTTTTTGGGATCCTGCCTTTCTTTTTTCCCGAGTCCCTGAATTTGCCCCAGGTTTTTTCCACTTTCAGCTGGACCCTAATGGTTCTCGCCGGAGCCGCTTGGTTTGCGTGGAAGTCCAGGTGGGGCCGCGTGGTTGTGGGGTTGTTCCCGCTTTGGGCTTTCTTCGCCTCACTGGATCATGGCGGGCTCTACTTTGCCGATGCCGGCAGCATTATGGTGATCGGGCATATGTGGGCGGCTGTGTTTTCA
>JAJPJW010000175.1 GCA_021324075.1 Pseudomonadota bacterium
AAAAGAACGTGGCCATCGCCAAGAAGATCCGCCGGGCCAAGCGGCAGCAGGAAAAGGCCGCAACCCAAAATCCCGGCAATTAGAGGAAGGGCCATGAACCTCGGCTATCTCGCCTACCTTGTGCCGGTTCTGCAGATCATCACGGCCGTCCATGTGATCCGCACGGGCCGCAGTTGGTATTGGCTCTGGATCATCTTTGGATTCCCCATGATCGGCGTGGCTATTTATTTTTTCGCCGAGATGGCGCCTGGGTTCCAAAGCGGCGGATTCCAGGGGGGCCTGGAAAGCCTTTTGAACGCAATGCTTCCTGGAAGGCAATTGAGGCACCTCCAGGAAGCCGTCGAGGACGCGGACACGGTCCAAAACCGCAAGGCACTGGCCGAGTACTACCTGTCCAATGGTGAGAGCGCCAAGGCGGTCGAGCTTTACCGCTCCTGCCTGACGGGTGTTTTCAAGGAGGACCCCCACGTGAACCTCGGCTATGCCTGTTGCCTCGTGGAGGCGGGGGATGCGGCGGAGGCCCTCAATATCCTCGCCGGCTTGAGGCAGAAGAACGCCGTCTATGAAACCTCCCGGCGGGACCTCTATTACGCCCGGGCCCTCGAAGTCCAGGGCAAGGACAAGGAGGCCCTCCAAGCTTATGAGGAACTACTCCAGAAATACGGCAGTGAGGTGGAAGGCGCCTGCCGTCTGGGACTGCTTTATGAAAAGACGGGGCAAAGGGAGAAAGCCTTGCCGCTTTACAAGGATCTGGTGAAAAAATCCCAAAGGTTTTCCGCCCATTACCGCAAGGAACAGATCGCTTGGATCAGGATCGCGAAGAAACGTTTCAAAGAACTGGCTTAGTCCGGCGAAAAGGCGTGGGTATGGTTTCGACCAAAGCGGCTTATTCCCAGAATCTTTGGAAACTCAACGGCATCCGGCTGCTGTTCTGGATGCACTTCTTCGGGCCAGTGCTGGTGCCTTTCTTCACCCAATGGGGCGGAGTTACGCTCTCCCAGGTGTTTTACCTGAATGCCTGGTTTTTCTTCTGCAACTTCCTTTTCGAAGTTCCAACAGGCGCCTTGGCGGACAGGCTGGGCCGCAAGACCTCCCTGGCAATCGGGTCCTTGCTGGGGTTCGGCGCGGCCTTCCTTTATACCGCCAGGCCGATGATCGCCTTGTTCCTGGCCGCTGAAGCGGTCTTCGCCTTGGCCTTCACCTTTCATTCGGGTGCGGACGACGCGCTGGCTTATGACAGCCTCAAAGCCATAGGACAGGAGAAGAACTCCAAGAAGATATTGTCCCGCATGGAAGCCTTCAAGTTGGGCGGGATTTTGCTGGCCTCCCTCACCGGCGGGTTTATCGCGGACCGCTGGGGCTTGCCCGCACCCTTAAAGGCTACCGGGATCGCCATGTTCCTTTCCTTCTTCGCTGTCCTCTTCATCCGGGAACCGAAGGCTGCAAGCCCCGGGCCCAAGCGGAAGGATTACAAGAAAATCTTGAAGGATGGCGTCCGGTTTTTTGCGGGGCACAAAGTGCTTTGGATCCTAACCTTGGAAGCGGCCGTCGTGAACGCCCTGGCTTGGGCGATGATTTGGATCAACCAGCCATTTTTGATCCAAGACGGTTTGCCGCTCAAATATTTCGGTTTTGTCCAGGCCCTGTCAGTGGCCGGTGAAATAGCGGTTCTTTCCCACCAGCCTTTCTTGGAAAAAATCTTTGGCTCCAAAAAAGGCGTCTTGACAGGAGGCGGAATCCTGACGGGAATAGGGTTTATCGCCCTTGGTTGGGCCCGTTCCTTATGGGTGGCCATTCCGGCCATCATTCTAGCTTTTACCTTCGGGTTGACCCGCCTTCCGCTTTTCAGCTCCTACATGAACAAGTACATCCCTTCCGATAAAAGGGCTACCGTGCTTTCGGCCTCGTCCATGGTACGGACCCTAGGCATCTTCCTGTCCATGCTGACCATCGGGCAGGGATTGGAGCATTGGCCGATCCAACCGGCCGCCATTGTCATTGGCATTTGCCTCGTGGCCTTGTCGATCTTCTCCCGCATCGAGGAAGATCACCTGAAAGACTGACCTATTTCCCTTGCGGGAGCAGGGTTCCTGCCTTAACTTAAACCATGCTGGCCTTCTTTAAGGATTCCACGCGGAAAACCGTGTGGAAAATGGAGGCCGGTATAGTACCGATTTCATTATTTCGCTTTTTGGACGGAGAATCGGCACACATGCAAATTCAGGCTTTCCACCTCACGAAAGTCCACGATTCCGGCGTCAAAGTCCTCGATGACGCCTATTTTTCCGCTCCCGAAGGCTCCTTTGTCGCCGTCCTGGGGGAGAGCCGCACCGGCAAGAGCACCTTCCTTAAAATCCTGGGCGGCGAGGAAAAGCCGACTTCCGGCGTCCTCAGGATCGACCACAAGGATATTTACTCGCTTTCCGAGAAGGAAAGGCACCAATGGCTTTCCGACGTGGGCATGATCTTCCCCGATTTGAAGCTTTTTCCCGACAAGACTGTGGAGGAGAACATCCACTTCATCCTGCAGGCCAAGGGCGCCTCGGGAGAGGGCGAAAGGGAAGCGGTGGCCAAGCTGCTCTCCAACGCGGGCTTGGAGGGGAAGGCTTCCTCCAAACCCTCGGTGCTTTCCTCGGGCGAACAACGCATGGTATTGGCCTTGAGGGCCATGATTTTTCGGCCCCGCCTCCTTTTGGCGGACGATCCCTTCCAGGGCCTGGATGAAAAGGCCATCGCCGTCCTGTTCCGCCTTTTCCACGAACTCAATAGGTCGGGAAGCACGGTGATCCTCTCCACGCAACAGATGGCCTTCCTCGACGCGTCCCGAAACAACAGCCTCCCCATCTCTTGGGTGAAGCTGGAACAGGGAAAGCTGGAACCTTTGGAGGAGATCGCTTCGTGAGCACCTCCTCGCGCCTGTTCTACGTCTTAAAAGAGGGATTCCTGCAGCTCTTCCGGTCCCGGGGCCTTTCGACCGCCGTCATCGTTATCGTGGCTTCCACCCTCCTCCAGCTGTCGTTTTTCCTCGGCCTTTCGCTGGTCCTGGACCATGCGCTGGGTTCGGCCCGGGAAAAATTCCAAATGGCAGTCTTCCTGGCTCCGGCCGCCCAACCCTCCGACCGCCAAAGGATCCAGGCCCTTTTATTGGCCGACCCCCGGGTGGCTTCCGTAGGCCTGGTGACCAAGGAAGAGGCCCTTCAGGATTTCAGGAAGGACCCGGAGATCGACCAGATGGTCGAAGCCTTGGGGGAAAACCCCCTGACCGATTCGTTCACGGTGGTCCTGCGCAAGGACGCCGTGGAAAAACCCGATGAACTGGTTGCCAAACTCCGGCAAGACCCTCAGATCGAAGAAGTGGACTATGGAAAAAACGAATGGGAAACGGTGTCCAACCTCACCCATGTGGCGCGATGGGTGGGGCTGGTGATCGGCGGTTTTATTTTCCTGACGGCCCTTTTTATCATCTCCAACACCCTTTCCCTGGCCCTTTGGGCCAGGCGTGAGGACTTTATCCTCATGGCACGGATGGGAGCGCCCACCTGGATGCGGTGGGGACCCTACCTCTGGGAAGGGCTCCTGCAAGGCTTGGGGGGGGCCCTCTTGGTGGTGCTGTTGATGGAAGCCCTGCGGCGTGGGGCTGGCGAAGCGCTGCAAAAATACGCGGGGTTGGACATGCTGCTGGCCCTACCCGCGGGGGATTGGGGCCGCCTTTATTTCACGCTGGTTGTTTTGGGAGTTTTCCTCGGTTTTTTGGGGGCTTTCCTTGCCCTCCAACGTAAATGGGTAAGGGAAATTCATTGAAGCTTTCGCACCTTCTTCCGGCGGCACTCCTTGTCCTCGCGGGATGCCTGCCCGGCTTTTCTTCCGGCCAAGACAGCAATCCCAACCAAATCAAAAAGAACATCCACCAAAGCAAAAAAGACCTCGCGGCCATACAGAAAAAGCTGGATGAGGAAAAAAAGCGCAAGCGCCAGGATGAGATCAAGGAAAAAAAGGAATTGGGCCGCCTGCAGGCGGTGGACCAAGCCCTGGGCAAGCTTCGCCGCGAAAAAGAGGCCAACGAGGAGGATCTTCAGGAAACCCGCGGGCGGGTGTCCCAATTGAGAAGCGCCATGACGCAGAACCAGGCCCAGTTAGTCCAGAACCGGGAGCTGCTGAAGAAACGCCTGGTGGCGCTCTACCGCATGTCGTTTCGCCAGCCCTTTTTAGGCGGGATTTTGGATGCGGATAATTTCAGCGACCTGGCCCGGAAGTTGAAGTTCGGCATGGTCCTGGCCCTGAGCAACAAAAAAATCCTCGACGAAACCCTCCAAACCAACCAAACATTGCAGGAACAATCCGACCAGTGGAACGACAATGAAAGGCGCGAAAAAAGGATCATGTCGGCCTTGGGCCGCCAGGAGACGAATTATTCCCATGAGCGGAAGAACCGGACGATCTTTTTAGCCTCAATCCAGCGTCAAAAGGAGGACCGGGAGAGGATGATCGGCGAACTGAGCCAAGCGGCCCAGGACCTCCAGGAAAAAGTGGCTTCGCTGCTCCAACAAGCCGAGGAGAGTAAAAAGCAGCGGGGGACCTTGCCTTCCGCCGGCCAGGGCCTGATGGTGAAGAGGGGAAAAATTCCATGGCCCGTTTCGGGAAGGCTCATCCAGTCCTTCGGAAGATACAAGAACGAGGTGTACAAGGAGTGGGTCGATAACACCGGCATCCAGATCCAGGCACCCGAAGGAACGCCTTTCCGGGCCGTTGCATCGGGAGTTGTGCGTTACGCCGACTGGTTCAAGGGTTATGGAAAGTTGGTGATTTTGGACCATGGCGCGGGGTATTATTCCCTGTACGCCCAAGCCTCCGAATTGGATGTTTCGGAGGGTGAAAGGGTTGAAGCCGGTGAAGTTTTAGGAAAAGTCGGTGACACGGGCTCCCTGGTGGGGACCAGCCTTTATTTCGAGATCCGCAAGAACGGCGCACCTCAAGATCCCGCCCTTTGGCTCAAACACCGCGTGTGACAACAGCAACTCACACAGTTTTTCCATTTTGAATGAGGCTGAAAGCCTCAAAAGGAAAACTGTGTCGCCCTCATTAACTGCACCGGGTGGAGCCCGATATGCAAAACGTAAATGAGGGCAAAATTGAGAATTTATTTCCGGAGGATGTCATGGATCGTCGCCCCTCGTTATTGACCACGGCCTTTTTGATTTTGGCCCTTTGCGGTGTGAGTTTTGCCGCGGGAGCGGCCACCCAGTCGGCCACCCATCCGAAGGAAGGGAACGAAGACGTCTACAAGTACCTGAATCCCTTCGTGGACGCCTTGGCCATCATCCGAGAGAAATATGTGGACGTGGACAAGACCGACCCCAAGACCCTGGTCTATGGCGCCATCAACGGCATGGTCAACACCCTCGACCCCTTCAGCCAGTTCATGCCGCCCGATGAATACAAGGACATGCAGACCGAAACTTCCGGCAAATTCGGGGGACTGGGCATTGAGATCGCCGTCAAAGACGAGCGCCTGACGGTGGTTTCCCCCATTGAGGGCACTCCCGCCGACCGGGCGGGCATCAAAGCGGGCGACAAGATCATCAAGATCGGGGATGAAAGCACCGTCGCCATGAGCATCAACGACGCCGTCAAGCGACTGCGCGGCAAAGTGGGCACCAAAGTGACCATCACCATCGCCCGGGACGGCATCGCCGCGCCCTTCGACGTGACCCTGGTGCGCGACAACATCAAGATTGAGAGCATCCACGCCTACATGCTGCCGGACCACATCGGGTATATCCGCATCACCGAGTTCATCGAAAACACCACGGACGACTTCGTCAAGGCCCTGGGAGACCTCGAGAAACAATCCCCCTTGAAGGGCCTTGTCATCGACCTGCGCAACGACCCGGGCGGCCTTTTGAACGAGGCCGTGGGCGTTTCCGATTATTTCGGCCGGAAGGGCGACATGATCGTCTCCACCAAGGGCCGCAGCGAGAACCAGACCCAGGAATTCCGGGCCTCGGACGGCGATAAATTCGACTTCAAAAAGCCGGTGGTGGTCATGGTCAACGAAGGAAGCGCTTCGGGCGCGGAGATCGTGGCCGGCGCCTTGAAAGACTGGAAGCGGGGAGTCCTGATCGGCGCCAAGACCTTCGGTAAGGGTTCGGTACAGACCATCCTGCCCCTGGACAACAGCGACGGGGCAGCCTTGCGCCTGACCATGGCCAAGTATTACACGCCCTCGGGGGTCTGCATCCACGGTATCGGCATCGAACCCGACCTGGACCTGAATGACCACGACCTGACCGAGTCCACCGTCAGTATTTACACCAAGCAAATGGTCGAAAAATTCGCCGAAACCCTCGCGAAAGAGGGCCTGACTCCCAAGGCGGAGTCGGATTTGGACGCCGCCACCATGAACCGCTTCCTTGATTATTGCGTTAAAAACGTCAAGAAGACCGACAAGGATGAGCTGGTCAAGGACGAGGACTACCTGAAGAACAGCCTCTATGTGGAACTGGTCCGCGAGGAAAAGAGCGAGAAAGATGCCCGCGAGTCCGCCGTGCTGGATGACAAGCAAGTGAAGGTGGCTGAAGCGATCGTCGAAAACGGCGGCAAGATCAGCCCCAAACTCTACGCCGAATACCCCAAGCGCAAGGACACGACCATCGCCGGCGAAAAGAAGCTGGAAGAAGAACGCAACAAGAACAAGCAGGACGACGGGGAATAAGGGTTCCTTGCGGTTTCGAACCTTTGACGACAAGGGCGGCTTCCGCGGCTTCCTGCTGAACCTGTTGGTTTTCCTGGTGGTCCTGGGCCTGGCTTTTTTCTTCGCGCGGCGTTTTTTCACTCCGCCTTCCGCTTCAGCGCCCCCTGTCCCGCCCGCCGCAACAACTTCTTTCAATGGCGATCCTGTCGAAAGCACCAACAGGCTCTTGAAAGCCTTGAACGACAAGCTTGCGGATATGGATCTGCTCAAACTCCTCTCCAGGGATGTCGAAACGCGGCCCGTGACGGTTCAAGGAAAGGTTATTTCTGCCTACACCGAGATTTTTCGATTGCCCTTACGTTATTCCGTCCAGCAGCTGTCCGACATCTTGAACGAAGCCGCCAAGCCCCTGGGGGGCCGGTTGGTTTCCTCTGCGATAACTGGAGATTCCGGTCGACTCCTCCATTTTGGCGTCGATTCGAATTGGGTGCCGGTTGAAATCGTTTTTGAAAAGGTTCATGAGCCGAAAATCTGTCTGATCATCGATGACGGCGGCTACCAGAAGGGCAGGGCCTTGGAGGCGCTTTACGGTTTCAAAGTGCCGGTGACGGTTTCCATCATCCCGGATGTGGAATTTTCCAAAAGCCTGGCGGAGGAATTCCCGGGTCACGGTGTGGAAGTCATGTGCCATATGCCGATGGAGGGACACGAGAAGGGCATGGTGGGCGACCATTACAAGGAGCTCTTGAAGAAAGGCATGGCCGACAGCGAAGCCAAGTCACAGGTTGAGAAGGCTTTGGAAAACCTCCCCCATTGCCGGGGCCTGAACAACCATATGGGAAGCGTTGCCACCGAGGATCCGGAGTTGATGTCGGATGTTTGTGACGTTTTAAAAGCACATGGGCTTTTTGCCATTGATTCCAGGACCACAACCAAATCCATGGTGGAAGCGGAAGCTAAAAAAACAGGCGTGCCCGTCGCTTCCCGGAACGTTTTTCTGGACAATGTTGAAACCCCGGATGCGATCCTGAAACAATTGGACCAGGCGTCCTCCTACGCCAAAAAGCATGGATTGGCGGTGGCCATCGGGCATTTCAAGCCGCTGACCCTGCAAACCCTCGAATCGGCGATTCCGAGATTGAAGGAAGATGGCTTCCAGTTTGTCTACGCATCGGAAGTAGTGAGGTAGGAACGACTATGAATAAAAACCTGGTTTTGGGCATCGAATCCTCCTGCGATGAAACGGCAGTGGCTATCGTGGAAGACGGGCACCGGGTCCTGGCCAGTAAGGTGGCCTCGCAGATGGAACTCCATAGCCGTTACGGAGGGGTCGTGCCCGAAGTGGCCTCCCGCGTCCACCTGGAAAGCCTCCCGATCCTCCTCAAGGAAGTCCTCCGGCAATCCAATATGACCTTTGACGACCTGACGGGCATCGCGGTTACTTCCGCGCCGGGCCTGATCGGCGCGCTTTTGGTGGGACTTTCCACCGCCAAGGGCTTGGCTTTCAGGCTCCACATTCCCCTGGCCACGGTTCACCATATCGAGGCCCATCTTTACGCGGTCCAATTGGATGCTGCGCCGGTCGAGTTTCCGGCCATCGGGCTGGTGGTTTCGGGTGGGCACACGGAGATTTACCACATGCAGGGCTGGGGGCAATACCGCCTGCTGGCTTCCACCCGGGACGATGCGGCGGGCGAGGCCTTTGACAAGGTCGCCAAGCTCATGGGCCTGGGTTACCCGGGGGGGCCGTTGATTGAAAAACTGGCCAAGGCATACCCTGATTCGGGAGACCACTTTCCTTATTCCAAGATGAAGGATGGAAGCCGGGATTTTTCCTTCAGCGGCCTGAAGACGGCGGTCATGCTGGAAGTGCGGAAGAATCCTCCGAAAGGGGAGGCGGACCTCCAGCGCCTGGCGGCCAAGTTTCAGAACACCGTGCGGGTGGAGATCGCCAGCCGGGTCCGTGCCTCCTTGGAAGAAC
>JAJPJW010000121.1 GCA_021324075.1 Pseudomonadota bacterium
CGCCTGGAAGGTTCGTCGCAGGTCGGCCCTTGAAAATTATGAGCTTTTCAGTTTCTCCAGACACTTCGATCGAGATTGCGGTATTGAATGGCCTCCGCAATAAACGACGACTGGATGGACTCGGCGCCGTCCAGGTCGTCAATGGTACGGGCAACCTTGAGGATGCGGTCGTAGGCGCGGGCTGAGAGGCTGAACTTTTCCATGCGTTCTTTAGCAAGGTTTGGGAGGGCTGATCCAACGCGCAGAATTTCCGTAACTGGGAAGTTCCCATCTGGGCGTTGCAATGCATCCCCTCCCCCTCGAACCGCTTTTGCTGGATCTCCCGCGCCTTGCTGATCCTCTCCCGGATGGCGGCGGAGGGCTCCGCCGGCTCGGTGTCGGATATTTCCTTCCACTTGAGGGCCGGAACCTCGATATGCAGGTCGATGCGGTCCAAAAGGGGGCCGGAGATCCGGCCCAAGTATTTCTGTATCTGGTGTGGCGTGCAGGTGCATTCCCGGGAAGCGTCGGTGTAGTAACCGCAGGGGCATTCCTGCGTTGCCATTCATTAACCTTCAATTTAAAGCCAAAAAACCTGAAAACCCCGCTTACCCGAAGACCCTGACAACCTTGGGGGACCATATCCGGAAGCGCCGCCTAGACCTGGGACTGTTCCAAAAGGATGTGGCGGCCACCCTGGGAGTGACCGAATCGGCGGTCAACAACTGGGAGAAGAACCGGGTTACTCCCTACTTCACCTATCTACCCAAGATCATTGCCTTCTTGGGGTATATCCCAGCACCCTACGACAAGGTGTGTGATAACTTGGTGGAGAATATGAGACGCTATCGACTGACAAATGGATTCAGCCAGGAGAAGTTTGCGAAGCTCATAGGGGTGGACGAAACGACGGTGGCAAAATGGGAGCGTGGGGATCATAAGCCAATGAAGATTAATCAAGAAAAAATTTTAGGTTTTTTACAACGCTAATTGACGTTTCAAATGGAATGGTGTTTTGAAGTAACCGGTTACTTGGAGATTAATGTTTGGAATTTTTTTACATCAGGTCTTTTTTGCAGCGTTTAATTATTTAGTTGACTAACTTAATAATCTAGTTAATTATCTTTTGGCGGTTTCATGCTGATTTGGAGGTCACATGACCAAGACGAAGGATAAGAGAGAGAAGTTGATAGAGGCTGCGGACCAATTGTTCCACCGAGTAGGTTATGAGCGTAGTTCAATTGCAAATCTGGCAAAAGAAGCAGGTGTTCCGTCGGGTAATGTTTATTACTATTTCAAGACCAAAGAAGAAATGGCAGAGGCCGTTACCGAATTACGCAATAGACAGATGCGCATTTTACTCGAGTCTTTTGAGGCGGCTAAAACTCCGATAGAAAAATTGGGAAAGTTCATTGATCGGTTTGACGAACTTAGCGAGTCGCGCGCCCGGTATGGGTGTCCTGTTGGAGGATTATGCCAAGAAACTAACAAATTCGGCGGTTCTTTGGCCGAGGTGACCAGCACCCCCTTCAAGTTAATGCTGGAGTGGTGTCAAAAGCAGTTCGAGGTAATTGGACAATCCGCCAAACACGCAAGAGAAAATGCCGTCCATATCCTTGCGGGCATCCAGGGGGCCATTCTTTTGTCTCATACATTCGGGGATTCAAGGTATTTGAAGACGGAAATAGTTCTGCTTCACTCTTGGCTTCATGAATTTTCTTTTAAACGCTGAAAGACTAAATCGTTGACCATGCATTGGACGCAGTTCGTATCGGAGAGAAAAATGAAAAAGATTGAGAATGTTCTGATTGTCGGAGCAACTGGCCATTTGGGCCAAAAAGTCGCCACCGAAGCGATTCGTGCAGGCTACAAGGTCAGGGTTCTAATCAGGCCTGGCTCTGATGGCGGTAAGTTGGTGAAATTGGGCGCTAAAGTCGTAATGGGAAACCTATTGGATTGTGAATCTCTTGAATCTGCTGTTGCTGGATGTGATGCGGTAATAACGACCGCGATAGGCTATTCGAATCGGAAAAAAGGAGATTTTAGGAGTGCTGCTGATCGTATAGGAAACCGAAACTTAATCGATTCTGCTTCAAAAACAAACATCCAACGCTTTGTTTTTTGCAGCGTCCTGACATGTGACCAAGCACCTCTTGTGCCTCATTTTTGGGACAAGAAACTTGTCGAGGACTACCTTGAGGAAAAAGCTATGCCCTTTATATCTTTGCGCCCCGGAGCTTTTTTGGACCAAGGCACAGGTGATTTTTGGGCGGGAGGATTGAAAAAAGGGGTCCTGCGGTTTGCGGCGAACCCCGCAGTGCCATTGACCTTCCTGCACACGTCGGATTTGGCGATATATTTTGTGAAGTCCTTGGGCATAAAGCCAGAAAGCGCGGCTGAAAAAATTGATATTGGATGCGATAGGGCGGTTTCGATAAAAGAATTGGCTGAAATCATGGCTCGGTTTCTTGAAAGGCCTATTCGGGTTCAGGTTCCGCCGTGGTCTCTGGTCCGGTTAATTCTGGGAGTAGGGAGTTTGTTTAACCCGTGGCTTTGCGATTTGCTGTCAATGATGGCTTACATTCAAAAGGGTGGCTACGTGGCTGATACCAAAAAGCAAAAGAAATATTTCGGTGAACCACCATCCATTGAGGCTTCGATTCAACACTATTTAAGCGATATAAAACTCTTAGGAGGTTCAAATGATTAGGATTGGCATTAATGGCTTTGGAAGGATTGGACGGATGGTGTTCCGCGCCGCTATGGAACGAGCGGATCTGGAGGTTGTAGGGATCAACGATCTGCTGGAACCTGATTATCTTTCATATATGCTCCGATATGACTCGGTTCATGGAAGATTCAAAGGGAATGTAACTGTAAAAGACCGGGCCCTAATTATTACAAATAAAGAAGTTAAAATATTCTCTGAAAAGGACCCTGCGAACCTTGGGTGGGGGGCGTTGGGGGTGGATGTTATAGTTGAATCGACAGGTATATTTTTGACAAAGGAAAAGGCAGGGGCTCATCTCAATGCGGGAGCGAAGAAGATAATTGTAGCGGGTCCGCCCAATGACGATATGCCAGTGTTCGTTCATGGGGTAAATTCACAGAGCTATAAAGGTGAAAATATTATTTCTGCAGCGTCTTGCACGACGAATTGTTTGGCGCCGTTGGCTAAGGTATTGAATGATGCTTACGGAATAAAACGTGGGCTTATGACGACCGTTCATGCGGTTACGGCCACCCAAAAGGTTGTGGACAGTCCTTCAGTAAAGGATTGGCGTTTTGGACGTGGAATTTTGGAAAATATTATTCCGTCTTCAACCGGAGCTGCAAAGATGGTCGGAAGAGTCATTCCAGAGCTTAATGGAAAGCTAACCGGAATGTCATTTAGGGTGGCTTCTTCCGACGTATCCGTCGTGGACCTTACCTGTGAACTTTCGAAGGCGGCCAAATATGAAGACATCTGTCAGGTCATGAAAGTCGCTTCTGAAAGTTCGATGAAGGGGGTTCTTGGCTATACGGATGAGGCGGTTGTATCTACGGATTTCCGAGGCGAATCATGTACTTCCATTTTCGATGCTAAAGCGGGTATACAACTGGATGATACCTTCGTAAAACTCATTTCTTGGTATGACAACGAGTGGGGGTATTCTTGCAAAGTTTTGGACTTGGTGAAAATGATTGCAACTTAAAATATCGTAGGGTGAAAATATTTACTTAAGGGTCTTTTTTCCACTCCGGATTCATATCCTTTACGTTGGGGACGTATCATTTCTGCATCGCCTTTTGTGGGGTCAAATCAATAAAAAGAAAAAAGACATGGCCTTATAGTTAAGGCTCAATTTCGCCAAACACTCCGGTCTAGATTACGGTATTGAATGGCCTCCGCGATAAAGGACGACTGGATGGCCTCGGCACCGTCTAGGTCGGCGATGGTGCGGGCGACCTTCAGGATCCGGTCGTAGGCCCTGGCCGAAAGCCCGAACTTCTCCATGGCATTTTTCAAAAGTGTTTGAGATGGCTCGTCCAACTCGCAATATTTACGCAGTTGGGAAGTGGTCATCTGGGCATTGCAGTGCAGGCCCTGGCCCTCAAAACGCTTTTGCTGGATTTCCCTGGCCCGGCTGATCCGCTCCCGGATGGCCTCCGAAGGTTCAGCGGGTTGGGTATCCGAAATCTCCTTCCACTTTAAAGCGGGAACCTCGATATGCAGGTCGATGCGGTCCAATAGCGGGCCGGAGATTTTGCCTAGGTACTTTTGGATCTGGTGAGGTGTGCAGGTGCATTCCCTCGAAGGGTCGGTGTAATAACCACAGGGGCAGGGATTCATGGCTGCGGCCAGCATGAACTGGGCGGGGAAGCTCAAGGTGGATTGGACCCTGGAAATCGTGACCATGCCGTCTTCCAAAGGCTGGCGCAAGACTTCCAAGACGTTCTTATTGAATTCCGGAAACTCATCCAGAAAAAGGACGCCATGGTGGGCCAAGCTGACCTCGCCCGGCTTCGGTATGGTCCCACCCCCAATGAGGCCTGCATCCGAGACCGTGTGATGCGGGGAACGGAAGGGCCTTACGGCGGTGAGGGCTTTGCGGCGGCCCAGGGTGCCGGCAATGGAGTGGATCTTGGTGGTCTGGATGGCTTCTTCCAGGGAAAGGGACGGGAGGATCGTGGGTAAGCGTTTGGTGAGCATGGTTTTTCCCGATCCTGGCGGGCCCACCAAAAGGATATTATGGCCTCCGGCGGCACCGATCTCCAAAGCCCTCTTGGCGTTTTCCTGGCCTTTGACGTCGGAAAAATCAACCTTGTAAGAGGAGTGGTTCCGGAACTCTTCCTCAATATTCACCTGGACCGGTTGGAGGCGCTTGTCCCCGTTTAAAAATTCGAAAGTCTCCCGGAGGTTTTTTACCGCATAAACGGGTACGTCCTGGACGACGGCCGCTTCCTTGGCGTTTTCGGAAGGCACCAGCAGGCCCGCGACCTTGGCTTCCCGTGCCGCCAGGGCGATGGAAAGGGCTCCGCGGATCGGGCGGATCTTTCCGTCCAGGGCCAGCTCCCCGGCCATCCAGAATCCCTCGACGGCTTTTTGGGACAGCCGCTCGGAGGCCACCAGGATGCCGACCGCCATGGGCAGGTCGAAGGAAGGGCCTTCTTTTTTGGTGTCGGCGGGCGCCAGGTTGACCGTAATGCGCTGGATGGGGAAGTTGAAATGGGAATTAGTGACCGCGCTTTTGACCCGGTCCTTGGACTCCTTGACGGCGGCGTCCGGGAGCCCTACGGTTTGGAAGGTCGGAAGGCCGGGCGCGATGTCGACCTCCACCTCGACGGCGTAAGCATCGATCCCCAGCAAAGCGGCGCTTTTGATGTTTCCGAGCATGGTTCATCCGAATCGAACGATTTGGAAGCTTCCGGGTGGCTATATAACCAAGCGATCCCGGAATTATCAAGAAATATGCACGACAAACCTTGCAAAACCCCTTGAAAGGGCCCGTTTTGCTTGAAAAAGGGCCTAGGCGTGGGTAAGATACCGCCTCTGTTTGACCCTCTCGAAATCCATCAAAGGTGCCGCCCATGAACCAGACGCCCACTGCCGAAAAAGTAAAAGTGACGATCCATGAAAAGGATTTTGAGGTCGAATTGTTCGAGAAGGATAAGAAGACTTTCGCCAAATGCCACGTGAATAACTTCGGCGAAGTGATGGTCCCCGATTTCGGGGGTGGCCGGGAAAAAGCCCTCCTGAACATCCAGGCCCGCATCGGCAACATCATGAAGGCCATGCAGTCCGATGAGGCCCGGGAAGCCCGCCGGAAAGAATGGGAAGCGGAACAAGCCAAAAAGCAGCAGGGCCAGTAAGAACGGCTCTCCCTGACAGAATGTGCTCCGGCTTAACGGCCGGGCACTGAGGGGATCCCCCCCTCTTTGAAGCCTCGGATCCCCATCCGGGGCTTTTTTATTTCCCCGGGGTCCCCATAATCCGGCCAACCGCATCTGAAATAAAAAAGGCCAAAACCCATGGGTTTTGGCCTTTTGTTTTGCTTTGAGAAGGTGCTTATTCGATCCAGAAGCTGATGACTTCAAGGTTTTTGTTGGCCTGGCGCAGGCGGTTGGAGAGCACCTTGATGATGATATCCATCAGTTTCAGGGCCGTATGGGGCTTTTCTTTCCGCAATTTCTGGTAGCCGTCCAGCGAGACCATGAAGACTTCGCTGTCGCTGGTGGCCCGCACCGCGGCGGAGCGGGGAAGCCCGTCCAGAAGGGCCATCTCGCCGAAAAATTCCCCAGGGTTCAGCACAGCGATGGTGTTTTCCTGGTTCTTGACCTTCTTGAGGATCTTTACCGCGCCCGACTTGATGACGTACATGCTGTCGCCCTTGGAGTCTTCGTCGAAAACCAGTTCGTCTTTTTTGACAACCTTTTCCTCGCCCACCGAGCCCAGGGCTTCCAAGTCGTTGCCGTCGAAGGTCTTAAAAGGGGGGTATTTGGCCAGGTAGCTCACATCGGGCATGAAAATCTCCTTGGGGTTTTGCTGCCCTTGATTGTAAGAGTCTTCTTTTAAGACGCAAGAATAAAAAAACGCACCTTGTTTAAAAGAAGCCGTGCTTGATGTTGGACTTTTGAGGCGGGGACGGGGGGACGTAAGCGGGAGGGGCGGGCGCGGGTTTCGGGGATGGTTTAGGGGCCGCCGAGGCTACGGAAGGCATGGGAACGGGCGTGGGGGGGCTTTGGGACGAATCCTCGAGTAATTCATCATCCCCCACGTGGGAGGCGTGGATGGCCTCCACCGCTTCCAAGACCTGGGCCTCCTGTTCCACGCTCTGGGTGTCCACCTGCACGATGGCGTTCAAGACTTCCTCTTCATCCAGGACGTAGCCGTCCAGGGCCGAGGCCGGGAGGGGAAGGTCCGGATTGTAAACGGGGATGGAGGAGGTTGTTTCTTCTTCCATCGGATAAGCCGTGGGCGCTGTTTCGGGCCGGGTTGTTTCGATTGGAGGCTCTATGGCGGCTTCGGTTGCCGCTGCGGTTTCCGGGGAAACAGGGTTGACCGGGGCCTCCACGGGGACAGGCGCTGGGTGGACAATGGCCGGGGCCCCAAGGGCTTCCAGGCTTGGGGGAGTAGCGGGGGCCACGACGGGAAGCGGGGCTGCGGGTGCCGCTGCCACAGGCGGCACCATGGGTGCGGGAGGCGGTACAGGCGTTGGCGCGGCAGCGACAGGCGCTTCCGGAGCAGGCGCAGGACTGGGTGTTTCAGGTTTCGCGGCCACCGCTGGGGCTGGAGCCGGGGATGGCGCAGGGGCCGGGGCGGCTGGGGGCGCGGCGGAAGCAGGTGAGGCTGCGGTAGGAGCGGCCGCAGGTGCGGCAGCCGCCGGGGCCGCGGCTTGGGGGTTCTTGGCCGCCTTGGCCTTGGCCAGGACCTGCTTGAGGTATTCCTTCGGGTCGGTCAGCTTGACGCCGCCCGCCGGGGCCGGTGCGGCGGCTTCGGGGGCGCCGGGCGCAGCGGCGGGGGCCGGGGCGGCCTCTTCCTTGGGCGCCGCTTCGGAAACAGGGGCGTCCTGCTTCTTCATGTTGAGCGTTTTTTCCAGGTCGTCCAGGCTCATGTTCTTGATCTTGGCGATCCGCGACTTGGCCTCATCCACCATGGCTCCGGTCTCGTGGATGCGGACGAACTTCTCGTATTCGGCCACGGCCTTCTCGGTGATGCCCTTGTTCTCGTAGACCTGGCCCAGGATGAAATGGGCGTTGGCATAGCTGGGTTCCAGCTGGATGGCGATGCGGTATTCCTTGATGGCCTGCTTGTAAAGGCGGAGTTTGTCGTAAATGAGGCCCACGGTGTTGTGGATCTTGGCGCTCTGGGGGTTGAGGGTGATGACCTGGCCGAAGGTCTCCAGGGCTTTTTGCAGATCGCCCTTGCGCTCAAAGGCGAAGCCCATGGCCATGAAGGCCGCTTCGTAGCGCGGGTCGAGGCGCACGGCGTCCTGGAAGGACTTGATGGCCTTGTCGTGCAGTTCCTGCTTGGCGTAAAGGACGCCCATGTCATAGGCGACCTTGGACTTGTTCTTCCCGGACTTGGCCGATTCCTCCAGGCGCTTCAAGGCGACATCCAGGTTGCCGGCGGTGTCCTTGTCGATCCCCAGGCGGTGGTAGGACTCGGCGTAGGAAGGGTCCAGCTCGACGGCGGTTTGGAAGACCTGCATGGCCTGGGCGAACTGGCCCAGTTCGTAATAAACGTTCCCCAGGTTGTTGTAGAAGGTGGCCACCTTGGGGTTGCGGGCGATGGCGTCCTCGAAGGTCTTGATGGCTTCCTTGTATTTTTCGCAGCGGGCCAGCGTCAACCCCAGGTTGTTCCAGGCCTCGGGGGAATTGTTGTCGATGGAGATGACTTTTTTGAAGATCTGGATGGCTTCGTCGGACTGGCCCATGTCGGAATAAATGAAACCCATGGCCGTGTGGGCTTCCTTATAGTTCGGGTCAATATCCAGCGCCTTCTGGAGTTCCTTCAGGGCTTTGGTCGTGTCGCCTTGTTCCGCGATCTTTTGCGCGGATTCGACGAGTTCTTTTTTCTTGTCGTCTTTACTGCCGAATAAACCCATGGTTTTCGCCGTTTAACCTTTGAGGAAATGGATGTGTTGGAGAGGTCCCATATTTTATAGCCGGTTCTTTTGAAAGGTCAATCTGAACGGAGGCTCACCTGGAATGGGAAGGATGAAAAGGTTAAATCCGGGGAAATCCGGGAGGCATCGCGCCAGGGGGGAAACCGCCGCCCATGGGGCCCCGGCCACCCATCATGTTCTGAAGATTACGGTCCGTGCCGCCCTTTTTCATTATTTTACGCATCAAGTCGTACTGCTTTAAGAGCGTGTTGATTTCGTCAGGCCGGGTGCCGCTGCCGGCGGCGATGCGCCGCTTGCGGGAACCGTCCAAAAGCTGGGGAAAGCGCCTTTCCTTGGCCGTCATGGAAAGCAGGATGGCCTCCATGCGCTTGATCTTCTTCTCGTCCGGGGCACTGGCCATCATCTGCTGTTTCTGGGCCTGGGCGCCGGGCAGCATGTTGATGATGTCGCTCATGGAGCCCATTTTTTTAAGCTGGCGGATCTGGTCGAGCATGTGGTCCAGGTTGAAGTCGCTCCCCTTGGCGGCCTTTTGTTTCTCGAAGGCCGACTGCCGGGCGACCTCCTCGGCCTTTTCAATGAGGGTGAGCATGTCGCCCATGCCCAGGATGCGGGAAGCCATGCGGTCCGGGTGAAAGGGCTCCAATCCCTCCATCTTTTCACTGACGCCCACGAATTGGATGGGCACTCCGGTGACCGAAGTGATGGAAAAGACGGCCCCGCCCCGGGCGTCGCCGTCGGCCTTGGTCAGGACCAGGCCGGTCAGGGGGAGGCGGGCGTGGAAGGCGGTGGCCACCTGGACGGCGTTCTGGCCCGTCATGGCGTCCACTACCAGCATGATGTTGGTGGGCTTGAGCTTCTTCTGGATCTCGGAAATCTCCACCATCATCGGCTCATCGACCTGCAAGCGTCCCGCGGTGTCCAGGATGAGGATGTTGGCGTCGTTGGCCAGGCAGGTCTTCACGGCCCGGGCGCAGACATCCAGGGCCTTTTCGCCGCCCTCGGGGCGGAAGAAAGGAACGCCGATTTCCTTGGCCAGCACGCCCAGTTGGTCGATGGCGGCGGGGCGCACCAGGTCGGCGGCCACCAGGCCGGGCTTGCGGCCGTCCTTCTTCAGCCAGAGGGCCAGCTTGGCGGCGGTGGTGGTCTTGCCCGTGCCCTGGAGCCCGGCCAGCAGGATCAGCGTCGGGGGCGCGGGGGCGAACTTAAGTTTGTTGGCGTTCTTGTCCTTGGGGGTAAGAAGGGAAATCAATTCCTCGTGGACGATCTTGACCATCACCTGGCCGGGCGTGAGGCTGAGGGCCACTTCCTTGCCCAGGGCCTTGGCCTTGACCTTCTCCAGGAAGAGCTTGACGGTCTCGACGTTGACATCGGCGTCCAACAGGGCCAGGCGGACTTCCTTCAGGGCCTCCTCAATATTCTCTTCACTGATCTTGCCCTGGCCCCGGAGGTTCTTGAAGGCCTTTTGGATTTTTTCAGTTAATTGCTCAAACATGGTTTTCGTTTCGGATTAGATTTGGGAGCCATTTCTTCGTTATCCAGCTTCGTATGAAAAAATGGCTGCTCCTGCGGCCATTGCGTTCGAACGAAGTTCGAAATTTGTGAGTGCAGGGGAGGGTGATTTTACGGAGTTTTGGGACAAAAGAAAAGCCGCCTGCATGGATGGCAGGCGGTTTTTGGAAGGGGTTTTAATGGATTAAAAACTGTGTCCCGATGATATAAGTCGGGTCCACTTCCTGGGTGCCGTTGAACTGGGTGTAGAAGGGAATCTGGACCCGGGCATAGAGTGTCGAATCGCCGCTGACGTTCCACCAGATGCCCGGAGTGGCGTCCAGGACGGTGCCGCCCGTATTGGGTGCGTCGACGATTCCAGGCCCGAAGGCGGGATTGAGGTAGGTATCGGACCAGGCATAACGACCCTCGGCCGACAGGGAGACCGCTAATTTATCCGCGACGTTCCACTGGGCCTGGAGGCCGCCGGTGAGGGAATCCCCGAATTCATATTGATAAACCGGCGAGGAAGCATCGGCAGTGGATGCCCGGGTCCTGAGGATATAGTTAACATTGGCCACTAGGGAAAAGTCCTTCCAGCCCCGGTGGTAAAGCAGGCCTCCGTAGAAGGCCCAAGCCCCGGTCCCCAATTGGGCGTGGGTATCGAGGTTATTCCCGGTTACCAGGGATGTGAAGTCGGTTCCTCCGGTCGGCAGGTAGACGCCCCCTGAGACGGCCAGGCCCGTGAATTGGGTGGTGTAATCCGTGTCCTTCAGGAAGAAATAGCGCCCCCCTACCATCATGTCCCCGATACCGAAGGGCGTCCCCTCGTCCGGTCCGCCCGGCGGCGTTTGGCTCCAGTATTTCTCGACCACGGGCAGCATGGCTGTCAGGGACCAGTCGTCGGAAGGGTTGTAGGTCAGGGTGGTATTGAGGTTCACCTGCCGCACCGACTCGGTGCTGGCCAGGTCGTCGCTTTGGGCGCTGGCCGTCAGGTAGACGCTCTCGATCGACAGCCGGAAGGAGCCCGCCAGGGGCTGGGAATTTTCGGTCGTCGCCAGGGGGTCCCCGCAACCGCAGACGGAACAGGCGGAAACAAAGGGTGCAAAAGTGAAAAGGTTAAAAAGTGAAAAGGAAAAGAAAATCCATCGAAACTTTAACCACATGGAACGCCTCCTAAAAAAGGGAATGGTCTGGAAAACAGCGAAGAAAAATTCGCTTAACTAAGACCATCCCATCGGGGCGGAGGAGTGGGAACGAGGCGGGAAGCGAAGGGGAGGGGATCTCGGAAATCCTGCCATGGTTGTTTTTGGAAGTTAAGGCAAAGAATCCATTTCGCGGAGGTGAGGCCTTTTCCCGAGGCCATGGAATCAAACGCCGCCGGGGAGCTTTTCGAACCGCAACCGGAGTCATAAAGTCCGGGCGGGGCGCCGCAGGCAAAGGGGTCCGGGGCGCTGTGGCAACAGCAG
>JAJPJW010000217.1 GCA_021324075.1 Pseudomonadota bacterium
AGTTCCCGGTTCCGCCGGGCAAATACGAAGTCTCCCTCAAGTTCGCGGAAACCTATGTCCATAAGCCGGGTGAGCGCGTATTTGACGTCAGTATCAACGGCAAAAGAGTCCTGGATCATTTCGACATCCTCAAGGAAGCCGGCAAGGATTTCACGGGCATCGACAAAAATTTCAAGGGTGTCCAGCCCGATGCCGATGGATTTATCGATATCCATTTCACTTCGGAAGTCCAGAACGCCAAAGTCTGCGCCATTGAAGTCGTTAAGCAAAAATAAGAAGAAAATGTTCGGAGGTCTGGTCTTTTGAAAAAACTATTCCTATTTCTCGTGGTTTTTGTTGCAGGTGCTATGGCCTTTGCCGAGGATTTGAAGCCTTTAGCAAATTGGGAATCGGCCGAGACGAAGGCCGCAGTGGATAAGAAACTAGCTGAGGTGGAAACGGTTATTCAAAAGGGTCCCTTTAAGGATGACTGGGATTCCCTGAAGGATTACCAGGTGCCTGATTGGTACCGGGACGCCAAGTTCGGCATTTTCATGCACTGGGGCCTTTATTCGGTGCCGGCCTACGCCAATGAATGGTATTCCCGCGACATGTACCAGAAAGACGTCACCTGGGACGATTCCTTCAAGCACCACGTGGCCACCTATGGGCCCCAGAGCAAATTCGGTTACAAAGATTTCATCCCCATGCTCAAAGCCGATAAGTTCGACCCGGCCCAATGGGCCAAGGTGTTCGAAGAAGCCGGGGCCAGGTACGTCGTGCCCGTAGCCGAACACCACGACGGTTTCGCCATGTACGACTCTGATTTTTCCCGCTGGACCGCCGCCAAAATGGGCCCGAAGAAGGACCTGATCGGGATGGAAGCCAAGGCCTACCGCGAGGCGGGGCTCATCTTCGGCTGCTCCTCCCACCGTGCCGAGCATTGGTGGTTCATGAGCGGCGGGCGGAAGTTCGATTCGGACGTCCAGGACCCCCAATACGCGGACTTCTACGGCCCGGCCGCCGAGGATTACAGTACTCCCAGTGAGGATTACTGCCGCAACTGGCTGGCCCGTTCCTGCGAGTTGGTGGATAAATACCATCCTCAACTGCTCTATTTCGACTGGTGGATTGGGGAAACGCCCGCTTTTCAGCCTTATCTTAAGAAGTTCACCGCCTACTATTACGACCGTGCCGCCGAGTGGGGTGAGGGCGTGGTCCTGAACACCAAAGACAAGGCTTTCGTGCCCGGAACGGCGGTACAGGACGTGGAAAAGGGCAAGCTGCCCGGCATCAATCCGGCGCCCTGGCAAACCGATACCTCGGTTTCATGGAAGTCCTGGGCTTATCTAAAGGACGACCAGCTCAAGGATGCGGGTTACCTGGTCCGAAGCCTTATTGATACCGTCAGTCGTAACGGCAACCTCCTTTTGGATATCGGTCCCAAACCCGACGGCACGCTGCCTGAGGACCAGGTGAAAGTCCTGATGCAGATGGGCGATTGGCTGAAGGTGAACGGCGGGGCCATCTACGGCACCCGGCCCTGGGTTTCCTATGGCGAAGGCCCCACAGCGGAAGGCGGGGTAAAGTTCAGTGAGGCTGAGGTGAAGTACCAGCAAGGCGACCTGCGGTTTACCCGCAAGGGCAACAAGCTCTACATTCTGGCGATGGTGGCACCCACCCAGCCGGTGACGGTGACGAAACTCGGCAAACAAGCCGCCCCGGCTTTGACGGTCAAAAGCGCGAGCCTGTTGGGCTCCACGGAAACGATACAGTGGCAAAGGACGGACGACGGCCTGGTGCTTTCACCCCCGGCCAAGGCGGGGGACCTGCCGGTGGCCTATGAGGTGGTCCTGGGCGGCTTTGTGATGGGCAGCCCGCGGCTCCAGGGCCGGGGAATGACCTTGACCGCCCAGGCTGATTTACAGAACGACAATACCTTCGACCTGAAGGCGCAGGTGGTCCTGACCATCAACGGCAAAATCACCCCCGCCCAATGGGTTTCGGTGGGAGCCGAATCCTCCGTACCGGTTTCCCTGTCTTATACGGCCAGGAAGCCGGGGATGGTCACGGTAGGGCTGAAGATTCCCAGCCAGTATTCGGACATGGCCCTGGCGGTGCCGGGCCAGTCCGTGGAAGGCCTCATTGCCCTGCCGACAATCGACCTTTTGGGAGAATGGCTGTTCCACCAGGGGGATGACGCTTCCTGGTCAAAGCTGGGGCTCAAAGAAGAGGACTGGGAAAAGGTGAAGTTGCCCGGCCACTGGTCGGACCATGGGTACAAATGCGAGCAGTGTTATGGATGGTACCGTAGGCATCTGTTGATTCCCGCGGAGTGGAAGGGCCATTCCATCGTTCTTCCCTTGGGCAAGATCGATGACGCCGACATCAGCTATTTGAACGGGAAGGAAATCGGGCGGACGGGGACCTTCCCGCCCAGCTACAACGGCGCTTGGGACCAGGTGAGGCACTATGAGATTCCGGCCAAACTTATCCGGTATGGAAAGGACAATGTCATCGCGGTCCGGGTTTATAACGGACCGGGTGACGCGGGAATTTATGAAGGGCCGTTGGGGCCGGTTGAAGTGAAATAACAAAAGAAAGAGTGTGAAAGCATGAAAAGCGCGAAAGTGGCAATACTCTCTTTATTCTGCCTGGCGGGGATATTCGCCGGTTGCGGCAGCAAGCAGGCCCAATACCCCATCAAGATCGGCCTTTCCATCGACACCCTGAGGGCCCCGCGTTGGGCCCATGACCGGGACATCCTGATCGCCAAGTGCAACGAACAAGGGGTGGGTGTGCTGGTGCAAACCGCCGACTCCAACGACCAACTCCAATTTTCCCAGGCGGAAAACCTGCTGACCCAGGGTGTGAAGTGCCTGGTGGTGGTCCCCCATAACGCCAAGAGCTGCGCTTCTATCGTGGAAGCGGCCCACAAGATGGGCGTACCGGTGCTGTCTTACGACCGCCTGATCCTGGATTCGGACGTGGACGCCTATGTTTCCTTCGACAATATCAAGGTGGGGGAACTGATGGCCCAGACCCTGGTGAACCTCAAACCCAAGGGTAATTACGTGCTCATGGGCGGCGCGCCCACCGATTACAACGCCATCCTCCTGCGCAAGGGGCAGCGGATGATCCTGGACCCCTTGGTGGCCAAGGGTGACATCAAGATCGTGGGAGACCAGTGGTCCAACGACTGGCTGGCCGTCAATGCCCTGAAGAACATGGAAAACATTCTTACCAAGAACGACAACAAGGTGGACGCAGTGGTGGATTCCTACGACGGCACGGCAGGCGGGTCCATCCAAGCCTTGGCCGAGCAAGGCTTGGCGGGCAAGGTCCTGGTTTCGGGCCAGGACGCCGAGCTGGCGGCCTGCCAGCGCATCGTGGCGGGAACCCAAACTATGACGGTTTACAAGCCCGTGCGTCTTTTGGCGGATAAGGCGGGGGAGATCGCGGTGGCCCTGGCCAAGGGCCAACCCCTTCCAGTCCCACCCACGACCACCAACAACGGAAAGAAGGACGTCCCCAGTTATTTCTTGGACCCCATCGTTGTCACCAAGGACAATATGGTTTCGACGGTCATCGCCGACGGGTTCCAGAAGAAGGAAGATGTTTATAAGGACACCCCCAAGGACCAATGGCCCCAGTAAAACAAAGGTTTTTTTGAATGGCCTCCGTCCCCTTCCTGAAGGGTTTCGCCATCGGTTTTTCCATCGCCATTCCCGTGGGGCCCATGGGGGTGCTCTGCATCCACCGCACGCTCGACAGGGGGCGTTGGGTTGGTTTTCTCACGGGCCTGGGCATCGCGACGGCGGATGCCCTTTACGCTTCGGTCGCCGCCTTTGGGATCACTGTTCTTTTACGCATGGCCGCCGCCCTCCAGGGATGGACCCAAGCCTGCGGGGGACTTTTCCTGCTTTATTTGGGTATAAGGATTTTTCTATCCCAGCCTAGGACCGGTCAATCGGAGAAGGAGCGTCAAGGCCCCTTGGCGGTCTTCGGGACGACCCTGCTTTTAACCCTTTCGAATCCACCGACCCTCTTTTCTTTTATGGCCTTGTTCGCCACACTGGGGGAAGCCGGCCAGGGCGGTGGCGCCTATTCCCCGGCCCTTTTGGTGGCGGGGGTCTTCACCGGCTCCGCTTTTTGGTGGCTGCTGCTAAGCCAGGGTGTTAGTTTGTTCCCGCTGAAGATGGGCGCGGGTTTGGGGGTATGGGTCAACCGGGTTTCGGGCGTTGTGATCGGCGGGTTTGGGGTGTTTTCGGTTTTTATCTTCTTGAAGGGGTGGTTATGAATCCCAAGAAAATCGTAGTGATCGCAATGCTGGCCTTTTCGGTGTTGTCTCCGGCCATGGCCTCGACCAGTGCCAGTACGATCGCGTTTCTCAAGAAGCTCAACGGCTACTATTACTGCCTTTCCCAGGAGGGACTCAAGAATTACCACTGTGACGTGGTTCTTTCCTCCGTCCCTTCCACGGATGCGGCCCTTTGGGGAGCCGTTCAAAAGGCGCGCTTTACGGTGGATGACTCGGTAACGGATGCCACCTCGGTGCAAGGCTTCCCGGCCCCGCCTACCGGCAATGCCCCGTTGGATACCCGGGTTACCAAACTCCAACAAATCCTGCTGGAGAGCCTGAAGACCTTCGTCCAATCCTGGAAGTCTTTCGTCATGGAACCCCTCAACGACCCGGCTGACATGGAAAAGAACGACTTGAAATTCACGCGGGATGAAAGCGGTTTCAAGGTCGCCCAAACCGACTCTTCCGGGACGATGCTCGTGGGCTCCTTCGATAAAAAAGGGAAACTGCTGGAATTTTTGATCCAGGACAACACTTCCAAGACGCTGGTCGATCCAGGTTTTACTAACACCCAAAAGGGATATTTGCTGACAAGCATGCTTTTCAAGGCCGCCGATACCAACCAGGAATTCAAGGTTGGTTACGGCGTGGTGGACCGCTATTGGCTACCCAAGGATATGGCCCTCAAGGTAAATCTGGCGGAAGCGGGCGCGGGAGAAGTCGAATTACGTTTTCATTTTTCCAATTATCGGGTAAACCAATAGCCTGAAATGCCCGGAAAACAACGACTCAAACAACTTTCCAACCCTTTCCAAGTCCGCCTATCCCCGGCCGCCTGTTCCCTGGATATCGGGGACGGCAGTGAACGCGGTGAATACGTCAATCAGGACTACGTGCTCACCACCCTTGGCCGCCCTCACCGCGCCGTCAGCCTCATGTACTGCTATTACCCCTTCACCAAGGGTTGGCCGAAGCGGGCCTCGCTGGCTTTTAAGAAGCGGGGCAAGAACGGCTCCTGGGATTATCCTTACGACGACTATTTTCCCTTCACCGGCGGGCCCAAGGGCGACACGGAAGGGAATGCCTTCCAACAAATGCGGGATATCCGCCGCCATGGGCAGGATGTCACCCTGACCATGACCATGGACTGCGCGGTGCCGGACGACCATATCCGAGTCATCGCCCGCCAGCTCAAGCCCTACGGCCGCCTGCGCCTCCGCCTCAACCATGAGTGTGATGGTTTTTGGTTCGTCTACAGCCGCAAATATTCCTATATCCAGGTCGCCGATTTCTTCGTCCGGTTCAGCCATATCCTTGAAAAAGAGGCGCCCAACGTCCAACTCATCTGTTGTTGGGGCCATGTGAACGACTTCAAAACCGGGGAACTGAACCACGAGAAGGAATTGGCGCCCATCCTGGAGGCGGCCGATGTCTGGTCCGCGGATGAGTATTTTAGCCTGCATTTCCGGTGGCCCTTCATGGCCTGCGAGCCCTGGGACCTGGGCAAGACCCACAAGGTCGCCGGGGTGGACGAGGTGTGGAGGCAGATCACCGGCGTCCACAAGCGGTTCGTCCAGCTTTCGGGAGAGGACAAGGGGCTGGAGATCGGGGAACTCAACGCCGACGGCAACGTGGGGGGCGAACTTTACCAGTCCAAGCTGTCGGAAACCTTCTACCGGCGTGTGCTGAGGGAAAAGCCCAAGTTTCTGAAGGGCATCACCTATTACCAGTTCCGGGACCGGGGACGGTTGGGCCTGGAAAGGGAAGATGCCAACAATTCGGAGAACGGCCTGCCGACGCCCTTCATGGAAGTCTATAAAGGATTGATACAGGAACCCTACTTCCTGCCGAAGGAAGAATGGGCGCGGTTGAAGGGGCCACTCAAGATGGACTGGCGGACCTCCGATGATTCAGACGGGCTGGGGTGGAAGCTGGGCCTAAAGAAAAAGCCCGTATTTTTGGAGCTGTTGCTCGACAAGCAAGCCAACCTGATGATCAAGGCCGGCAAGAAGTGGCATTACAAGAAGCCCGGCGTCGACTGGGTGGATATTACCCTGGCGGCAGTGGAGTGGGGAACGGCCAAGCCCTTTCCGATTGTCCTTTTCGCTCCCCCTGCCGACGGCATGAATCCCAATGGTACTTTGTCGGTGACCTTTCAATTGAAAACTCCGCCTAAAATGCGCCTGCATTACGAGTGGAACTCATCTAAAAAACGCTAATTGTTGTCATTGCGAGGAATGCCCGCTGAATAGGCGGGCGCTTATGACGAAGCAACCCCAGTTTTAAATAAGTCTTTTCCATAAAGCTGGAATGCTAAAATCCTCCCCATGTCCAACCCGCTTCAGACCATCGTCTTTAATCCATCCCAAATTCAAACCGCTGTGACCAAAGTCGCCCAAGAAGTTGCGGCTTGGCTCCAATCCCGGGATCAACCCTCATTTCACTTAATTTCGGTGATGGAAGGGGCGAAACCCTTCACGCGGGATCTTTTGGGAAACATCCGGAAGGTTGCCCCGGAGACTCAGGTTCAGGTCCACGAAATCCGTATCAAGGGCACAGACGGCACTAACCTTCTCGAAACCCGGGAATGGCAGGAAGGGCAGTTTGACCCTTCTGCTTTTAGAGCTGCACCGGTTTTGATCGTGGATGACCTGGTGGACTCCGGTAAAACCCTCAAAATGCTGAAGAAAAAGGTTTCGGCTTTAGGCGTTTCGGAAGTAAAGACGGCTGTCTTGATCCGCAAATTCGGTTCCGCGAGCGGCCCGGTGGATTTCCTGGGCTTTGACCTGAGTCTTGAGCATGCTGTCTTAGCCCGAAAGGGCCTGAAGGATTATTGGCTTTTCGGCTATGGGATGGACTTGGACGGCCAACAACGAAAACTGGATTATGTCGGTTGGATCGAGATTCGTTAGTGATTTGAGGATGCGAACGGTGAAGCGGGCAGGCTATTCTTGCCAAAAAGGTTGAAAACCGGATCGTCCGCCCAGGCGTAGCGGACGGTGGTAGGAGCGGGAACCTGGCCGTTCCAAAGCAAAACAGTATTTTTGTCAATGCGGCCCTGGGCTGGGAAAAACTTCCCATCCGCGCCGGAAATTTCAAAACCCTTCAAATCTCCGCCTTTAGTTTCCAGTCCCTCTTCGGCATCCTTGAAGTGAATCCGGATTTTATTCCCCTCAACCGTCGCGCTCTCGAAGATGGGGCTTAAAAGGGCGTTCTTCTGTCCGTAAGCGGAAGCCAAGGCAACCTGGGCCATGCGGAATCCCACACCGGCCTTATTCTTGGGGTGGATGTCATGGGACTCACCAATATCAATCAGCACAACCATTCCATTGTTTGGCTTTTCGGCCACTTGGCGTTGCTGATCCCGTAACTCTCCCCATTGGCCGACGCCCTGGCCGGCGGTGGGGATGTAGTTGGGCAATTGGGCCAGGATGAAGGGCATTTCAGGCTCCTGCCAGGCTTTCCGCCAACCTTCGATCATGGTCCCCAGCAAGTGGGAATATTCGGCGGCGTGGACCGTATTGGCCTCGCCTTGGTACCAGACGACGCCTTTGATGGGGAAGGGGGTTAAGGGATTGATCATTCCGTTATAGATGGCGGAGGGAATCTCGATCAGCGGCTTCGGATCCACACCGAAAGATATGTTGGAAATGGTGTTCGGTGTGAGGGGTTGGGGTTTGCCCCAGCCAGACTGTTTGAGAGATGAAAAAGGAATTCGGTAATGTTTCCATTCCTTGGAAACGGGGAAGGGATCGGGAGTACGGTAATTGTCCCAGTCGGTGACGCTGGGTTGGGACAAGAAAAGGATATAGTTGCCGTCGCCCTTGGCGTCGAATTCCACCCCTTCATAGGCTGACAGGTCTGCGGGCCTGCCTTCAGGCCCCAAGTGGGTGGTCATGAAACCCCAGGCGTCGGTCAGGAAGCTTCCGGTCATGCGCGGGCTTCCAGCGGCAAGGGAAATGGCGATATCCGAACCGGGTTTGACCGAGGTGCCCCAAACGCCAGGTTTGTCGGCGTCCGCGAGGACGGTGGAAACGGCCTTGGCTTCGACGGTTAGGGGAGCTTTTGAACTATCCTTGGGAATCCACCGGATGTTGCGCAGGGCAAAGTCCACTGGGAAACGGCCTTTGAGCCAGCCCTTCCGCGCGGCGAGGGGAACCTTGTTCCAACGTTCCCAGATGGGTTTGAAAGCCGGGTCGGACTTGAGGGCTTTTTCCGGCGTCCAGCTTTCGGCGTATGTCCCGCCCCAACTGGCGTCAATAAGGCCCACCGGCACCTTGAGTTTCTGGCGCAGGTTATGCCCGAAATAATAGGCCACGGCCGAAAAGTCCCCGACCGAAGCCGGGGTGCAGATTTTCCATTCGCCTGCGGGTTCTTCCAGGGGTTTTTCGGACATGACGGGTTTTTGCAGGAAGAGGCGGATTCGGGAATCGACAGCCTGGTCGGCGGCCGACTTGCGATCGTGAAGCTGGTTCATGCGGAATTCCATATTCGATTGGCCTGACCCCAGCCAGACCTCGCCCGCCAGGATGTCCTTGACGGTGATGGTCGTGGAACCGGCGACGGTAAGTTCGTAGGGACCGCCTATGGGTAAGGCGGGCAGGCTGGTTCTCCAGTTGCCCTTGGCATCGGCCTTGGTCCAAACCGGTTGTCCCAGCATGGATAAGGTGACGGTTTGGCCCGGTTTGTCCTTGCCCCAAACCACCGCCGGCTTCCCGCCTTGGAATACCATATGGTCGCCGATCAGGGAGGGAAGCTGCAATTGGGCGGAGGCTAAGGAGGTGGTCAAGAAAACTCCTGACAATGTGAGAATCATTAAGCGGGATGAATACATACTCAGGGCCACCTTTAAGATTGTTTTCTCCCCCTCACCCCGCCCTCTCCCTCAAGGAGAGGGAGAAAAGGCTAAGAAGTACACGGGATGCCCTCTCCCTGGTAGGGAGAGGGTTAGGGCGAGGGGGCCGTTAAAGCTTCTAAGTTGTAATGCTGTAATTCACCTTGGGTGAAAGGCCCTTGCGCAGCTTCCAGAAGCTTCCTTCCCGTTCCAACAGCAAGGACTGGAGCTTCTGGTCCTTTGGATCGCAGAAAAGCCCGGTAGCTTCGGTGGTCGTGCCGAAGGCCTTCAATTCCACCTTGGACCAGTCCATATCCTTCGTCGATTGGGCCAGTTCCAAATGGGGGATGACCGACCCTCCACGGGCCAGAACAACGCAGGGTACGGGCCCGGCCTTGATGTGGTGCCATTGGCCGCCCCGGTAGGTTTGTTTGGTCTGGTAGTCGATCCAGATTCCCGGCGGCAGGTAGACGTCCCGTTCGTCCACTTCTTCCATGAGGGGCGCCACCAGCAGGTCCGATCCGAAAAGGTATTCGTCCTCGACCAGCCAGGAAGTGGGGTCGTTCGGGTATTCGAAAAAGAGGGTCCTCAGCATGGGGAAGCCCTTCTTCGAGCTGTCCATCGCCTGGGCATAAACATAGGGCATAAGCTTGTATTTCATTTCCACGGTCTTGCGGAAATGGTCCTCGAAGGCCTTGCCGAAAACCCAGGGTTCGCGCGGCCACATGCCGTGGCAGCGGCTGTGGGAGGTCAGCAGGCCGAAGGCGGCCCAGCGCCGGTAGAGGGGTTCGGTGGGCGCATTCACGAAACCGCCGATATCGTGGCTCCAGAAGGAAAAACCCGAAAGACCGAAGGACAACCCGCCCCGCAAGGAACCCAGCATGCCGCCATAGGTGCATTCGGCGTCCCCGCCCCAGTGCAGGGGGTAACGCTGGCTGCCGGCCCAGGCGCTGCGGGCCCAAATGATATTTTCGCCCGTGACTTGCTTGGTGATATCCCCGGCCGCCTTGTTATAGCGCAGGGGGTAGTAGTTGTGCTCCTCGAAACCGGTCATGCCCGAATGGTAGACGCCCTTCAATGGCGCGCCCTCGCCGAAATCAGCTTTGATGGCCCCGACGCCCATCTTGAGAAGCCCGGCCAGGTTTTTCTGGTACCACTTGACGGTCTTGGGGTTGCTGAAATCCAGCGTGGCGTCTTCGGTGGGAAGGTTGCCCTTGCCGTCGGTGACCGCCAATTTGTTTTCGATGATCTCCTTAAAGAGGCGGTTCTTGGGGTTGAAATAGGTGAGCTGCCAGAGGCTGATGTGGAAGCCCTGCTTGGCCAGGTCCTTGATCATCTTGAGGGGATTCTTGAAGCGGGTGGTGGAGAAACGGTAGTCGCAACGCCAATCCTCCTCGAACCAACCTGTGTCCAAATGGACGACATCCGAGGGAATCCGGTGGTCGCGGAGCTTCTTGGCCACGTCCCGGGCTTCCTTCTCGGATTTGTAGGTGCACTTGCTCATCCAAAGCCCGAAGGACCAGAGGGGCGGAACGGGGCTGCGGCCGGTCAGGGAGGTGTACTCGGAAAGCACTTCCTTGGGGTTGCCCAGGAAAACGAAGAGGTCGAGCTCTTCGTCCCCGCAGAAGAGGGTGGTGGTTTCGGCGTAGGAATGGCCGAAATCGAAGGTGGCGGGTGAGGTGCTGTGCAGGAACATGCCGTAGCCCCGGCTGCTCATGAAGAAGGGAACGGGTTTGTACATGCCGTCGTGCTGCACGCCGTGGCAGTCGTAGGTCCAAAGCACCACCTTCTGGCCGCGCTTGTTGAGGCGCGTGAAGGATTCGCCGCAGCCGAAAATCTTCTCGTCATGGGCCAGGGAGAAGGTGGCGGCGAACTGGCGTCCGTATTCGGGCGTGGGGCGTTGGAAGGAGAAGGGCAGCGGGTCGGTATTGCGCAGGCTGCGGTTGTCCTTGAGGTGGACGGTCTTGGTCACCAACTTGCCTGCGGCGTCGCGGATTTCCAGGGCCCAGGGGTTTTCAACGACTGTGATAGAGCCGGCCTTGCCTTGGTAGGTGATTCGGCCCTTTTTCTTTGAGACTTTCCAGGGAGAGGCGGCTTTGGGTTCCTTGGCCAGCATGAGGGAGGGTTCTTTTGGGATGCGGGGGTTTGTGCGGCCCCGGAACCTCAGGCGCAGGGTGCGGTCGTTATAAAAGGTGATGGAGAAGGGGTAGGGTTCCTTCTCGCCACCGTATTCGGAAGGGAATTCCCAGGGTTGGTTGGGGATCAGGTTGATGCCTTCCTGGTTGAAGGCCATGCGGACCTTATAGGCGTAACGGGCCCAAACGATGTCGCCCTGGGCCTTGGCGGCGTTGAAGTTGCCGAGCTTTTCGGGGAGGAACATGGTGTTTTCAAGGTTTGAAAAGGACCGGCTGATATCGACAGGGTGGTTCAAAAGCGGGTAAGGATGTTCCTTCATGACAGCTCCTTATAGGGAAATGGGATGTATTTTAAACCGAATCCAAATTACTTCGCGACAGAAGTCAGCTTCAAAACGGCGCTTTTGAGTCCGGGCGCTGAAGCGGTTAAATTGATCTCACCCGGCTTGCCACCCTCGGCTTGAACCAGAACCATGCACAAACCCCCAAAGGCTTTTCGTTTCTCTGCTTTATCCGGTTCGTGGCTGGAAGGGTCGCCATTGGCCACGCCTACGATATGCCCCTCGCCGGTCACGCTGAAAGCCACTTCGTTGTCGGCCACCTGCACCAGCCGATCCTTGTCGTCCAGGATTTCTACGGCAATGGGGGTGGTGTCTTCCCCATCGGCTTTTAGTTCGGTCACATAGGGCTTTAGGCGGATCGAGGCGGGGGTGCCGGTGGTTTCCACCGAAGTTTCAGTGACATAAACCCCTTTGTTGTAGGCCTTGGCGGTCAGGGTGCCGGGTTCGTACCAGACCTGCCATTCTAAATGGCCATTCTTGGGGGTTTCCTGCTTGCCCAGGGATTTGCCGTTGAGGAACAGCTCCACCAGATCGTAGTTGGTATGGACCCAGACGGGAATGGGCCGGCTGTCCTTGCCCTGCCAGTTCCAGTGGGGGAAGAGGTGCAGGACGGGTTTGTCGCTCCACCAGGCCTGGTAATAGTAGAAGTTGTCCTTGGGAAAGCCGCACATGTCGATGATGCCGAAGTGGGAGTTGACGCAGGGCCAGCTATAGGGGGTGGGTTCGCCCCGGTAGTCAAAGCCCGTCCAGACGAAGCCGCCAGCCATCCAAGGCCGCTCGGCCAAGGGCCGCCAAGCCGCTTCCGCCGTATAGGCCCATTCGGTGTGGTTCACGTCATAGGCGCTGACATAGCCCAGTTTGCGGTCGGTTTCATAAACGCCCCGGGTGGAGACGGTACTGGCAGTTTCGCTTCCATATAAGGGCGTCCTGGGGTGCGCCATACGGTAGGGTTCATACTGGTCAATGGCGTAATTGAAGCCTTCGGCGTCCACGATATCCGAGAGGCCGCCGGGGGCCCAACCGTAGTTCATGGCGCAGGTGATGATGCGGGTCCTATCGAGACCCAGGATGACCTTCTTCATGGCCGTCCCGCGCTTCTTGCCCTCGGGGGTTCCTTGCAGGGGTTCCTCGTTGCACAGGGACCACCAGAGGATGCTGGGATGGTTGCGGTCCCGCCGGACCATGCTGTCGACCTGGGAGAGGACCTCGTCGGAATCGCCCAGGCGGCGGTTTTCGTCCATCACCATGATGCCGAGCCGGTCGCATTCGTCTAAAAGCTCCGGAGCCGGGGGATTGTGGGAGCAGCGGTAAGCATTGCAGCCCATTTCCTTCAGCTTTTCCAGGCGGTAGGTGAAGAGCCGGTCGGACAGGGCCACGCCCACACCGGCGAAGTCCTGGTGGTTGCAGGTTCCCTGGATCTTGACCGGTTTGCCGTTGAGGAAAAAGCCCTTGTCGGCGTCAAAACGGAAGGACCGAACACCGAAGATCGTATCCACCTGGTCCGAGGCCTGACGTCCCTTCTGAAGATGGACGGTCCAAGTATAAAGGTGGGGGTTTTCCAGGGACCAGAGAATGGCCTTGGCGATCCTTCCCTTTTGGGTGAAGGCTTTTTTGGAATCTTTGGCCAGTTTGCAGGGTGTGGAAAGCGACAGGACTTTCTTACCTTTCGCATCCCGGATTTCTGAGACTAGGCTAAAAGAAGCGGGAGCGCCGGTTTGGTTGGAAACCGTCGTTTCGAGTGCCAAGTCCGCGCCGATTCCCTTAGGAGTGGCCACGGCGTAGGTGCCCCAGGGGGCCACGTGCAGGGGATCGGCGATGGTGAGCCAGACATGGCGGTAGATTCCACCGCCCTCGTACCACCAACCTTCGGAACCGGTGGCATCGGCGTAAACGGTCAGCGTGTTCTTGCCGCCGTAATTGACCGAATCCGTGATGTCATAATGGAAGCCGGTATAGCCGCTCAGGTGATGTCCCAGGGATTTGCCGTTGAGCCAGACCCGGCTATCGCGGTAGACGCCGTCAAAGTCGATCCAGAGGTTTTTACCCTTGGCGGAAGAAGGGACATCGAAGGTTTTTCGGTACCAGCCGATATTCTTGGGCAGGAACCCATGGGAACCGTCCCCTTTAGGATCGAAGGTTCCTTCGACAATGAAGTCATGGGGCAGGTGCAGGGGGCGCCAAGTGCCGTCATTGAAGCCATCCTGGGCAACAGGCGGAATCTTTTCCTCCTGGCCGAGGGTTCTGAGGTAGGTCTCCTTTATATAGCCCGCGCCATAGGTGTTTTCCACCAGGATGGCCAATTGGTTGGGGCCGCCTTCCTTCCAAGCCTTGTCCAGGGTGACCTCAAAGCTGTCGTTCCAGCCTTGGTGGTAAAGCAGCTTTTGTCCGTTCAAAAAGATGGTCCCGTTGTCGTCGATGGCCTGGAACCAAAGGATTCGGTGTGGCCCGGGAACATCGGGAAGATCAGCCCTAAACCAGGCCCAGCCGACCTGATTATTGAAGGCGTCCTGGCCGTTTTCGGCGTCCTTCCATTCGGCGGCCTTGATGTCGCCCAAGCCGTTCGGAGTCTCTTCCGCAGGTTTGGTCTTGCCGAGGTCCAGGTAACGCCATTTGGGAATGAGACAGCCCTTGTCCACTTCCGAGCCGGGAATGGGACCCAGGTGAAAACGCCAACCGGCGTCAAAATTGATCCTTTGTCGTTCCTCGGAACGAGCGGGAAGGGAAGTCATGAAAAGAAAGGCTCCTGCCAAGTAGGCGAAACGCTTGGGCCGCATGATTCCTCCGTGGGGTTGGGGCAGGGAAAAAAGAATGGGTGCATGGCAGGGGGAAATTATGACAGCTTTCCAAAAGCCTTCAACGAAAAGGGTGAAAATCAAAGGAAACTATCGTGAAAAAGTTTCATGTGATTTTAACCCTGGAAATATTTGAATCATGGAAAAGGCATGGCTTCTTGGCTATGCTTCTAAAGCTCATTCCCAACGGAGGCCTTATGCGTAAACTCCTCGCGTTATTTTTTTTGGCGGTCTTTTTTTCCATCTTCTCCGGCGGATGTTCCCGCGGCCCCAAACCGGTGCAGGTGGCCGTCTATACCTCCGATCCTGCGACCCTCAAGATCCTCAACGACGCCCTCCGGGCCATCGAAGCCCGCCACCCGGGCCTGAAGATCGAGTTGGTCAACATTCCCTATAACAACTACCAGGACAAGATCGCCACCATGATGGCCGGCGGCAACGCGCCGGATATCATCAGCGTGGATGCCAATAACTTCGTGGAACTTTCCTTAAGGGGGGCGCTGGAGGACTTGACCCCTTATCTCCAAAAGGACGGACTGGACCCCAAAATCTTCTATCCCTCGATTTTCAAACGGTTTAGTCCTGGCGGTAAAATTTGCGCCTTGCCAGGCGACCTGGCCCCTTTTGGGCTGGTTTACTACAACAAGAAATTATTCGACGAGGCGGGGCTGCCCTATCCCACTTCCAAATGGTCATGGCCCGAACCCTTGCTTTCCATTTGCAAGAAGCTAGTGAAGAAAGACGCCACTGGAAAAATCATCCAATGGGCCTGGGGTGATCCCTACGGCATCGCCGCCGACGATTTCTTGCTGAGTGACGGCGGCTATTACATGGATAGCGAAACAAACCCCACCAAGCTTACTTTGGACAGCTCCCAGGCCCTGGAATCCTTCAACTTCCGTTGGGACATGATTTGGACCTACCATATTTCCCCTGAGCCCGCCCAGATCCAAGCCTTTAACTTCGGGCCCGGTGCCGAGACCCTGTTTGCCAACGGCCAGATTGCCATGATGCCCTCCGGTATTTGGCACACCCCCAATTTCCTGACCCATAAGGACCTTTCTTTTGATGTGGTGGAATTCCCGTGGGGCCCCCACCATACCCGTGGTTGGGGATGTGGAGGGTCGGGCTATTGCATCTGGAGCGGCTGTAAGGACAAGGAAAAGGCCTGGATCGTAGCGAAGGAACTCTCGGGAGAGGAAACCGAAGCCGCCTTAGCCGAGACCGGTCTTGTCCAACCGGCACTCATCAAGGTTGCCAATTCGAATGCCTTCCTGAAAAGCCCGGGTCCGGCGCACAAGAGTATCTTGCTGGATATGCCCAAATACGCCCATTTTGGGCCCTTTGTGAAGAATTGGAACGAGGTTTGGTACGGCGAAGTCGGGCCGGCCTTGGACAAATGCTGGTTGGGCGAGAAGAAACCTTCGGAAGTTCTGCCAAAGCTGACGGCAGACATTAATAAGAGGTACTTTGAGCAAAAGTAATCCAAATCATTTGTGGAAAAGGGGTTTTTCATGCGTCGGATGACCTGGCTGTTTTTGGCGGTATTTGCGGCCTTTCCCATGCTGGCAAAGGCGGACGACATCCATCTCTATGGTGCCTCCTGGGCCGATTCCTCGGGCAAGGACGGCAAGGGCGGCGTGAGCATCGTCTGGAGCGGGGACAAGCGCCAGTTTCTCCTGCGGACCGATCCCTGCAAGGAGAAGATCGATTCAAAAACCTACGGAGAGCATCCCAATTGGGTGGTCTTTGACAGCGACGGCAACAATGACAACTGTCTTTCCTTTGAGTTCACCTGGATCACGGATACGGACAAGCATTGGGACAAGATGTGGGCCGGCGGCGGGCTGGCCTTCAACAACTCCTGGACGAACCAGGATTTTTCCCAGGCCAAGGCCCTCGTCCTCTACGCCAAGACCAACAGCCCGGGGGTGGACTTCAACGTCAACCTCACCGGGGCCAAAGACGGTCAAAATACAGGCACCGTCAAGCTGAGTGACTACGCCGAGGGGAAGCAGATCGGGACCAATTGGACGCGGATCGTGATCCCGATGGCTTCCATCCCCAATCTCGCGGGGATCGACCTGACCCAGGTTAAGATCCTCACCTTCAACCTGTTACAGGGTTACCCTGAGAACAAGCCCGTCTACGTCCACTTCGACAAGATCTATTTTACCGATGCGGCCTTGATCACGCCGGTCGAGGACCTGGGCTGGGTCCGTGTTCCCGGCGGCATCCAGCTCATCTGGGGCAAGGCCGACGACTCCGGCGTTTTGCGCTACCTGGTGACGGTGGACGGCAAGGTGGTGGGCCGGGTGACAGGCGCCGGTAAAAGGTCGGTCAAACTGCTGACCCAGGTTTTGGGCGCGGCGGGCTCCCACGTGTTGGGAGTGGCCGCGGACAACGGAAAAACCATTTCTTCTTACGAGTCGGTGACGGTTACTTCCGCCCCCGCATCAGTGGTTTCGGCGACGGTTTCCCTGGCCGCCACTGCAAGCCGGCCCATTTCCCCCTATCTTTGGGGCTTTAACTATATGGACTCCGATTCCCTTAAAAAACTCGGGGGAACTGTCAACCGTTGGGGCGGCAATGACACCACCGGTTACAACTGGAAGGACGACGCGGACAATCACGGGGCCGACTGGACTTACCTGAATACCGGCGGACCGCTAGGAATCGCCGAAAAGGACAAGCGCTATTACAAGTTCGTCACTGACAGCCAAGCCGGCGGAGCCACGCCTATGATCACCATCCCCATCACGGGCTGGGTGGCCAAGGTGCCGCCTGCCGACCTGAAAGACGTCAAGTTCGGGTCCTTTCCCACTTCACTTTTCCCGGGTCAGAAGGCCGGCAAGGAGCCGGGGCTGGGGGAAGGCGAATATCCGGACGGCAAGAAGGTCTGGAACAACGATCCCAACTACAACTACCTGCCTTCCGACCCTGTTTTCCAGCAGCAATGGGTGAAGACCCTCATCGCGGACTTCGGAAGCTCCGCCAAGGGCGGGATCAGGCTCTACCAGATGGACAACGAGCCCGGGCTGTGGCGGTTCAACCACCGGGACGTCTTCCCCAAAGGTGTGGGTTATGACGAGTTGGTGGACCTGAACGCTAAATATGCGGCAGCCGTGAAGGCTGTGGACCCGGGCGCCCAGGTGGTTGGATGGACCGCTTGGGGCGTCATGGAATTGGCCGGCTCCAACTGGGACTACATGCCCGGCGGCGTCAAGGGATACCAGGCCCCGGACAATTCTCCCGGCGAGAAGTGGACCGACCGAAAGGCCCACGGAGATATCCCCCAGGTCGCCTTCTTCCTTCAGGAGATGGCCAAACGTTCTAAAAAAGCCGGTGTGCGGCTGATCGACTACCTGGATGACCATGGTTTTCCTGAAGTCTGGGGAACCGACGGCAAGGGGAATAAAGTCAATGTGCTGGGCGACTTCCCCTACGACCCGGTGTTGACCCCCAAACAATTTGAGGCCATGCGCATCTTCTGGGACCCGACCTTCGAGAGCCCGGACAGCTGGTGTGCCAACACGGCCAACAAACCCTATCTTTGGGACCCTTGGGTGGGTCTCATCCCGAAGCTGAAAAAAGTCATCGCTGAAAATTATCCAGGAACCAAGCTGTCGATGACCGAATATTACCCGGCCAGCAAAAGCTACTACCACGGCGGCCTACTGGAAGCCGTGAACCTGGGTATCTTCATGCGGGAAGGCATGGACATGGCCTGCGACTGGGACGGTGCCCATCCGGGTAATTACGTCTTCCTGGCCCACCAGCTTTTCAGCAACTACGACGGCCAGGGGCACAAAGTGGGGGGCGGTTACGTGAATGCCACCAGTTCCTCGGCGGACCTCTATGCCTTCGGCGCCAAGGACGCTACCAAGACCTACGCGGTGTTGGTCAACAAGAACCACGACGCGGACATCGACACCACCCTGGCCCTGCCTGCGGCCGCCTCGGTTTACCACACCTATACCTTGAGCCAGACCTCAGGCAAACGGATCTATGATTCGGGTCCGGTTGCCGCCACGGGCGGGCAGATCAAGCTGGATGTGCCGGCCTTCTCGGCCATGCTCGTGGTCGCCCAATAGTTTGGTGAAGAACAAACCTCTTTTCGTCCTCCTTTGCCTGGGGGCGGCTTTCGCCATGACGGCGGAGCCCTCCCGGGCGGCGGAGGCCTCCCCTCCCCGCGAACATCTTTTAATGGACCTGGGCTGGCATTTCGCCCTGGGCCACGCCACGGATCCGGACAAGGATTTCGGCTTCGGGAAGGCCTATTTTTCCTATTTTGCCAAGGCAGGCGAGGCGGATGGGCCGGCCGCCCCCTCTTTTGACGACCGGGCCTGGCGGGTGCTTGACCTGCCCCATGACTGGGCGGTAGAGCTTCCCTTCGATGAAAAAGGCGGGTTCAGCCACGGTTATAAGGCACTGGGTCGCGCCTTCCCGCAAAACAGCGTTGGTTGGTATCGCAAGCAGTTCTTCATCCCGAAAGTGGACCAGGGCAAAAGGATCAGCCTGGAGTTTGACGGGGTTTTCCGCGACTCGGTGGTCTGGGTCAACGGTTTTTACTTGGGGCGGGAACAAAGCGGGTACAACAACTTCCGTTACGACATCACGGACTACGTGAATTACGGGGGGGCGAATACGGTGGCGGTGCGGGTGGACGCCACCTGGGAAGAAGGCTGGTTTTACGAAGGCGCGGGCATCTACCGGCACGTGTGGCTGGCTAAAACAAACCCGGTCCATGTGGACTATAACGGCGTTTTCATAACATCACGGCTTGGGAAAGGCTCGGCTGAAGTCACGGCTACCACCACCCTGGCCAATGATAACCTTACTGGGACCGCGGCTTTTCGGATTGAGCAGGAGATCCGGGACTCGCAAGGCAAAACCGTGGCTCGGGGAACCTCCGCCAGTTTGTCCCTTGCCGCAGGCCTTTTTCAAAGTTATCCGGTTAAACTGCAGGTTGCCCATCCCCGCCTATGGTCTTTGGAAGACCCCAGCCTTTACCGACTGGTGACCACCCTCCAATCTGCCGGCAAGGTGGTGGACCAGGTGGAAACCCCTTTCGGCATTCGGAGCCTGGCCTTTGACCCCGCCAGGGGTTTCTTCCTGAACGGGAAGCACGTCGAATTGAAGGGCACCAGCAACCACCAGGACCATGCGGGCGTGGGCGCGGCCCTGCCTGACGCCCTGCAGGATTACCGCATCCGGCGCCTCCAATCCTTCGGCTGCAACGCCTATCGCTGCGCCCACAACCCGCCCACCCCGGAGCTTCTAGACGCCTGCGACCGGCTGGGTATGCTGGTCCTGGCCGAGAACCGGCTGATGGGGACCAGCCCGGAACTGGAAGACCGCTTCAAGCGCCAGATCCTGTTGGAACGCAACCATCCCTGCATCTTTGCCTGGTCCATGGGCAACGAGGAATGGGGCATCGAGGGCAACGACTATGGCACCCGTATCGCGGCCGCACTGCAGGCTTTTGTGAAGCGCCTGGATCCCACCCGCTTCGTTACCGCGGCCGTCTCCGGAGGCTGGGGCAACGGCACCTCCAAGTCCCTGGAGGTCATGGGCTTCAACTACCTTGAGCACGGCGACATCGACGACTATCACGGCAAGAACCCGAAGCAGCCGAGTTTCGCCACCGAGGAATCGGACACCCACCAGAGCCGGGGCGTCTACGACGAGGCGGTTTACGGGCGAGAAGGCCCCACCGACCGCAAAGGTGACAAGGCTTCCATGGAGAAAATTTGGAAATACTACGACCAAAGGCCCTTCTTGGGCGGGCTCTTCCTTTGGACGGGTTTTGACTACCGGGGGGAGGAAAACCCGTTCCGCTATCCCGCCATCGCCTCCCAGTACGGCGTACTTGACCTCTGCGGCTATGCCAAGGACTGCGCGGACTACCTCAAGTGCTGGTGGACCGACAACCCCTCGCTTTTCCTGACCCCCCATTGGAATTGGAAAGGCCGGGAAGGGAAGGAGATCACAGTCTGGGCTTTCAGCAACTGCCAGGAAGTGGAACTGTTCCTAAACGGCAGGAGCCTGGGGAAACGGGCCATGCCCCGTGATTCCCACCTGGAGTGGAAAGTGCCCTATGAGCCCGGTGTCCTTTCGGCCAAGGGTTATCAGGGCGGCCAAGTGGCGACAGAGGCCAAGGAGGAAACCTCGGGGGATCCGGTTTCGGTGGCCCTTTCGGCCGACCGGACCGGGATCAGGGCCGACGGTGAGGACGTTTCAGTTGTTACGGTTTCGGCCGTGGATGGCCAAGGAAGGCCGGTGCCGACGGCCTCCAATGAAATCCAATTCTCGCTGGAAGGTCCGGGAAAGATCATCGGGGTAGGCAATGGCGATCCGATCAGTCACGAGCCGGACAAGTATTTTGAAACGGTCAGCCAGGTTCCCATCCAAGGCCTCAAAATGAAGGATGGGGTTGTCCTGGAGGACTGCCCGGAGGCAAAGCCAGGGGTGGATGACGGCAGCTGGCCTGTCCTTTTCAGCGGGCGCCCGGATGACCAAGGCGAGCCAAGCAAGGAAACGCCCAAAAACCGGGTGGTGAGGGGGAGCTTCGACCTGCCCCGCCTGGCCGATTACTCCGAGGTTGTGCTTTATCCTAAAAGCCTGGTGGACGCCCAAGTGGTCTACGTGAACGGTCATTTGGTGGCGGAAAAGATCGGCCGCGACGACGCCGTAAAAGCCTACCCTTTATCCAAGGATATCCTGAAAGCCGGGCCTAATACCTATGCGGTGGTAGGCAAAGAACTGCTGCGCCGCCACAAGTGGGAGGAATTGAACCAGGACCCGGGCACCCTGCGCACCGTGGTGCCCGCAGAAACGTGGAAACGAACCCTTTTCTCGGGGTTGGCCCAGGTGCTCGTGCAGTCGGGTCGCCAGGCGGGGGAAATCACCCTGACTGCCAGTTCCAAGAGCCTCCAACCCATGATCTTGAAGATCAACTGCAAGGATGTGGCCCTACCGCCTTCGGTGCTACCGGCGGAATCGGAAGGCCAATAGCCGATACACTTGATGGCCCAATAAAAAAGCCCCGCCCTTATTAAGGGCGGGGCTTTTTTATTTAAGCTGAAGTCAGACTAATAAAGTTCGACTTCTCCGATGATGTAGTCGCCCGAGGTGATCGCGCCGTTCAGGTGGGGATTCACGCCAATGGCGGTGACAGTAGTCTCATCGGTCGCCCAGGTTCCGCCGGAGGGCGCAAAGGCAATGATGTACCATGTGTTATCCGCCAAATAAGTGCAGGCAGGGGCCGGTGCGCCGCCCCCGCAGCTGAGGATGCCCCCGCCATAGGTTCCGCCATAAAGCTTCCCGTTCGCCCTCAAATAAGGATAGAAAGTGGAAGCATAGCTGCCCACACTGGCATTGAAGTAGTACTGCACCTGGACGGTCGTGAGGTTCAGGCTGGTCCAGTCCTGGGTGACGGCGGTCTCGGCCATGATGTCCGTGGTGGTGCCTGAGAAGTTGATATCAAGGGCGGAGGTACTGCTGTTGCAGGGCGCCAAAAAAGTGGAAATGTTCGTCACCGCCAGGGACCCAACCGGGGCCACGGAGGACCAGCCGTTCACGGTGGAAAAAGTCCAAGTCTGCACGGGCACTGGGGGACCGGCAATGTTCACGTCCGCGATATAGAAGCTACCGGTCTGCCCGGCGGGAATGCCTGTGAGCTGGACGCCCAATTGGATGACATTGGTGTCGGCCAAACCGCTGTGGACGTACTGGATCCAGGTGCCGCCGCCCGACAAGGTTCCGTAACCGCCCGCTTCGAAATTGGCGTAACCGGTGTTTTGATCGAACACCTGCAGATGTTCGCCGGCGGCGTAGAGGCTCGAATCCACGTAAGCCCAAAGCGTGACCGAGTCCCCGCAAAGGTTTTGGGCGGGGGTGTATTGGACTTCGATTTGAACACTGCCTGTCGCCCCCGACGTGTTGTTGACGGCGACCTGGAAGGAGTTGTTGCCGCTGTGCTGGAGGGAACTGGTGGCGCCAAAGGCGGTCACCAGCGACGAACTTCCCGCGTCCACATTCCAGCAATTATTCCCGCTGTTGAAGTTATAGGTGGATTGGAAGGCCGTCGGGCCGCAAGGGGTCTGGGTGCTTGTGGGGGCGGCGGGCGTGCTGGTCGCAGTGACGGTAGGAGTCTGCGTGGCCGTGTTGGTGACAGTGGAAGTGGGCGTATTGGTGAACGTGGCCTGCCCCGTAGCACTGGGCGTAAATGTGGGTGTGACGGTTGCCGTGCCGGTCGGTGTGCCGGTCGGCGTGATGGTTTTGGTGTTGGTGGGCGTACCCGTGGGTGTCGGGGTCAAGGCCGGGGTATTTGTAGGAATAGGTGTGGAGGTGGCCGGGAAGGTGGGGGTGGCCACATTACGGCACCCTTCCATCAGCCCGATTGAAAATACCGCCATGGCGGCCATCATTGATGTCAAAGAAATCCAAAGCTTCATTGCCTGCCTCCGTCCCCTGGTTTAGTTTTCGCTTTCAGGAATTATATCTCTATGTTTTATGGGAAACAGGCAAAAGTTACAAAACGGACCTAAATACTTCTTCCGCCAGTTGAACCGAAAATGGGGACGGTTCCAAATTGCCGTTGAAACCGTGAAACTGGTTTGAGGTTTCCGTCGGCAGGTTTTTTTAAAGTTAAACGACACGAAACCTGTTTAATGAATTTACTGTCGAAAATAATTTCCGATTTAGCCTCCTTCGACTAAAATGAGCCGCTTTTCGGAAAGGCCTTGCAAGGCCCATCCCTTTCTCTGGAAAATAGAACTAGGCATGCAGACCATTCCAAAAACATTCGCGGTTTCCTTTATCCTTGCCCTTCTACTGGCGGGTTGTGGGGCTGTGTTGGTCAACGAAGGTAAAGCAGGAACCCCTTACGGATGGGTTGAAGAACCCCTCTGAAAACAAACCCAAGGTGCAAGTCCCGGCTGAAGCGAAGATCATCGGCAATTTCGAGGACGGCACCAACCACATGAGTTCCAAACTTTATGGCGCTCCGGCAGGGGTTTGGAACGCCTTCTCTTACGGCGGCAACACCATCACCATGCCTTTCATCGTTTCGGGAGGCGCCAACGGCTCGAAGATGGCGGCCCATATCTATGGGACGCTGACCAACAAGGGGGACGGCTCCTACCCTTCCTTCACCCTTCAAGGACAGTTCACGCCCAGCGGCCCCTATGACGCAAGCGCCTTCCAGGGAATCCGTTTCTACTACAAGTGTCCTGTTGTGGACCAGGCTTCCACCCGTCGGTTCAGCATTCCCATCCGGGCGACGCTTCCCACTTCCGCCGGTGGGACCTGCTCCGACCAATGCTACAACCATTTTGGGGCGGATCTTTCCACCGGCGACTGGAGCCAAAAAACCTTCTCCTTCAGTGACCTGAAACGGCAGGCCGGCTGGGGCTCGCCGGTGAATCCTCCCGACTTCACCGACCACTTGAATGAAATCATGGGCATCCAGTGGGACCACAACGACCAAAACACGGCCGGCACCTATCACATCGATTATTGGGTGGATGAGGTGGAGTTCTTTTGATTGGGGTGTAGGAGAAAAGCGCTTTAAGTGGGTGATTGTACCGGTTTAAGCAAAAGACCTTTGTTTCGTAAAATGGGAGTACTTTTGAACCCGAAGCAAAAAACATTTTTTATCTTTCTCGTTTCCGTGATTTCGGGAATGTTAACCGTGCCGGCGCTTTGGGCCGACCCTTCCGACAACGTCATGCCGGACAATCCGCTTTATCAGCGGGTTAAGAACCTGGGGAATTACGGCCTTTTGGATTCCCAGGACCAGAAGATCTTGGATGAAGGGCGAGTTGTGACACGCCTGGAACTGGCCTTCTATACAGAAAAAGCCAAGGCCCGCCTTTCCACTCCCCAATACACCCCAACCGTACCCTTCACGGTTCCGACACCCCAGGTCAGCCTGCCCGCACCGGCCGCGCCAGCACCCGCTCCCGTGCAGGCCAAACCGGTGCCAACTCCCAAACCCGCCCGCGCTTTGTCGCCGGCCGCACCGGCCCCGAGCCTGCCGGCGCCCCTCGCCCAGCCCGCGCGCAGCAAAAGTGCCCTTCAAAGTGAGATTGACGAACTGTTGAAAGAACTCCACCAGGAATCGCAGGTCCTGCGCAACCGCGTCGGCCTGGATGACTATCGAATTGAAAGAGAACAAGCCCAACTGGATAAACTTAAGGATGTCCAGGATGAAGTGGACGCCACTTTCCGGAAGGCCAACAAATCGGGCGGGGTGCCCCATTTCAGTTCCATCGCCGACGTCCGGGTGGAAAACGTCCATGTCTCGGGCCTGACCCAGGTCAGCGCCACATCGGTCAAGAATGAAGTGAACCTGGGCGTGTGGAGCGACCTAGGCGGCAAGGGTTCCATCAGCCTGGGCTTGGGAAGCTATCTTTATTCCTCCGCTTCCGATACGCCTTCGTCGCCGGCCTCCATCTACCTTTTCAGCCCCAGCGTCAATTGGGGCATGGACGGCCAACTGGGCCATTGGGACAACCACGTCGCGGTGGAAACCTATACCGCCGACACGGACTTGGGGGATTTCACCCGGGGCAATCCCTTGAGCAACCTGCGTTATGAGGAGCCTTTTGAAATCAAACGTTATTCGACCGATAAGAATATGAAGAATTGGGATGACTACATGACCAACCTGGGTTATGTACCCAGCGCCACTTCCTGGGTCGCCCAATCCAGCACGGGCATCGTGTTCGACGGGATCTACATGCTCGGAAGCCACCTGCCGCTGGTCAGCCCGGATGCCAAGGCCACCCTCCTGTTCGGCCGCATGGGCCGGTCGACGAACGTTCCCGAGTTCCACCGCCTGGAGGAGGGACTCAAGTACAGCCAACCCTGGTTGAACGGTTTTTTGCAGACAAGCTTCACCGGCTACTGGATCAACGAGAACCTGGGGATTACCCCGGCGAACACACCCACCATGGATTCCCAGAATTATGAGGCCGACTTCGGCTTCGACTTAAAGCCCTTCTTCCTTTCCCTCAAGGGCGGTTACAGCCAGTTCTACACCGGTATCGAGCAGGGCGTCACCAATCCCTCCCCCCTTGAGGCCCCGGCGGGCCAAGCCTCCCTTTCGTTTTATCCCCTGACCCTCTATTACACCGCCATTAGCGACACCTATTCGGATTTGAACGCGAGCGTTTATACGGCGGGCTTCAACCTCAATAAATACGGGTATTCCTACCAGCCGGCCGTCGACTGGGAATATGGTTACGTGGGAATGGCCAACGACATGATCAGCGACCGTTACGGTTGGAGGGCCAACCTGGGTTGGCAAGGCCGCCAATCGGACTGGATGAGGGATTGGCCCTCCATCCTTGACGATTTGATCATCAACCTGGACGTGGCCAGCAACACCGAATACTCCATGATCCCGGACGAGGCCGGCCACAATGTCATCGAAAGCTACCAATTGGTGACGGTCTATTACCCGGACGACACGGGCATGTGGGGAAGCGAAGTCTGGGGCGGCTATGGCGGGCCCCATGCGATGGCGACGGCCTATGAAAACAACATATCGGCCATCCGTAACGACGGTTTTGCGCCGAATTCGACCGAATATTACTTGACCCAGCTGGGGGTGGACTACCTGCAGCGCGTTCCCTTTATCCTGCCCACGCCCAACGAACCGGTACAGTACGTCGGTGGGAAGCCCGTCACCGTGAGCTCGGGTACCAATACCTATACCAACTTGGACCATTTGAAAACCTTCAACTACATCACCCTGACCGCCAAGCTGCAGCTCAATAAGATGCTTGGAATACCCCAGCCTTTCTACGGCAGTTTCTTTTTTACCGACCACCAAATTTCGGGCACTACCACCAACCCCTCATTGGTCAACATGCCCGACCCGAACCGGCCCGGGGCCACGCTGGCCAATATCCCCAACCTGTTCAATCAGACGGTCTACGACGTCGCAGGTCTTTACCAATTGACCAAGAACCTGAACCTGCTGGCCGATTACGGGCTGGAGTTCTGGACGTCGAACTACACCTATCCGGCGGTCAACTGGCGCACCGATTCCTACGGTTTGGGACTGGCCTATGACCTGCCTTGGGGCGGCGGAAAGTTTGAACTTCGTTATAAGCATTTGAACTACCAGGATTATTCCGTGGTCCTCAACAGCTACCAGGCGGACCAAGCTTATTCCTACTTCTTGTTCCAATTCTGAGGATTGGAACGTGGAAAGCGAAAAAGTGGAAAAGTTAAAAGGGAAGTCAAAATTTAAAGGCGCAATTTGGGCGGCAATGGCCTTTGCCGCTGTGGGCGCCGCTTGGGCCGACCACGGCCCCTTGACCACGAACCAGCGGGACAGCTGGGTCGATGCGCGCCTGCAGGATTTGGTCGCGGCCGGCCTGGTATCCCAGCCGGAAAAACCCCTGAACCAACTGACCAACCTGGAAGTGGCCCAACTGGCCAAGCAGGCCAGCGAGAACTGGTATGCCCAGGTTCCTTCCGCCGAGGCGGGAACCGAAGCGGCCGGCGGGAAGAGCCTTGAGCAGTTGGTGGAGGAGTTTAAAACCGAACTGGCCTCAATGGGTGTGGACGTCTTTGAACTGGAGGACCGCATTTACGACCAGGAGCGCCGCAATACGAAGTTCGCCGCGATCCAGCAGGAGGCGCTCAAGCATACCGGCACCTCCGTTTCAGGCTCTTCCCGGGGCTATTTCGACACCTACCGGGGCTTCGGCACAGGCGTCGTCATCAATACATCTTCGGTCACCTATGGCGTTCCGGGTCCGGTTTACGGCCCCATGGATTACAACGACATCATGATGGGGGATATCCACCTCAAGAGCGTGCCCGTGCCTTCCGTGCTCTTCGACACCGATGTGCGCTTAACCCGTACCATCGGTCTTTACTACGCCG
>JAJPJW010000123.1 GCA_021324075.1 Pseudomonadota bacterium
CGTCCAGAAGCTCAAGATGTCCGATTTCAAGGTGACCCCTCCCTCCATTTCCCTGCTGGTGGCCTCCATCACCTGCACGGACCAGATCGAGGTTCATTACGACGTTATCTTCGCGCCGGTGGGTGAAGCCAATTCGGAAGCGAAAAAGTAAGTGTTGAAAGCCGTAAAAAATTTGAGGAGGAAAGAAATGAGAAAGCTATGGAAGTGGATGTTGGCGGTCGCCTTCCTGGCGGGCTTCACCGCCCACGGGAAAGCAGCCGAAGTGTTCAAGAACGACGACCTGGACCTGAACGTCGGAGGGCGCATCCAGGAACTGGGTGAAATGGAGCTGGTGACGGACGACGGGGTCCGCAACCACTTCCGCGTGTATTTGTGGAACGTGGAAGACCGCCTTTTCACCAGCGGCAGCTACAAGGACTTCAAGTGGAATTTTGAGACGACCTTCGGCGCCGAGGATATTGCCAACGGCACCAATGGTTCGCTCAATCTCTTGGACGCCAATGTGGACATTCCCCTGATCCCGGACGCGATTTACGTCAAGGTGGGACAGTTCAGGAACGGCACGAGCCTGGAAAACACCGTTTATGAGGGCAACATGCTTTTCACGGAGAAATCCCCTAACTTCAACCTCTTCTTTAACGAAGGGTACGACACAGGCGTGGCCCTCTGGGGCCATTTGGGAAATTTGGACGGCGCCGCCGGCATTCTTCAGGGCGCCCCGAACCTGCCCCAAAGGTATCTTCCCGAGATCGCCAATATCCCCCTGCCGACATTTATCCGGGTGGGGTACAGCGACGGGATCAACGATGACCCTTTCAAGCAAAAGGAAACCGATTTTGCCAAGCCGGACAAGCTCCAGTTTGCCGTCCATGGCGAAGGTTATATCGCGGCCGACAGCAACGCGGGCCACGGGGATCTGTTCAGCCAAATCGGCGGGAACTTGAAGACCTACAGTGACAACAGCTACTACGGGAACGTGCTGACCTCCAGCGTGTTCAATCCCTACTTGAGCGCGCAGGGCGCCACGAACCCGGTCTCGGCCCTTTATTGCCAGGGCGGATTGGACTTCCAGGTCCGCGCCCCCTTGAGTGATACCGTCTTGACCCTGCAGGGCCAGGCCATGATCGGGCATTTCGACCTGACCGTGAACCCCGCCTTGGGGGCGTCCACGCCCCTCGGCACCGTCAATGGGAAACCCGTTTCTGTGGGGACCCAATATCAGTTGAATATCGGCGGTGGTGAATTGATGGCGGCTGTGGGCGACAAGCCCTGGGTGGTTGCGGGCCGTTTGGCCGTAGTCATCCCGGACAACGGTTTGACCGGAACTTCGACCAACGCGAGCACCTACCGTCCAATTTTCGTGACCAGCGACCCGATCGTGGAAGTCACCCTTCCCTCGATCACCTGGAAGATGAACGACGACGCCAAACTGGTGGCGGAAACCATGTTCATGTTCAACGCCGCCGAGGCGCAGGATGTGGACGGCAACTATGTCATCGCAGAGCAACCCGGGGCCGCCACCGGTACCAGCTACCGGGCCCCGAATATGCTGGCCGGCTTCGTTCCGATCGGCCGGATGATGTTCCAGTTCCAATATTAAGATTGACTGAAGGGAGCCCCAGTTAAGGCTGGGGCCCCTCAAAGAAGGCCCCCGCGAGGGGCCTTCTTTGAGGGGAAAAACAGGAGAGAATAAACCCCATGTCACCCAGCACTTCAACCCGAACGCTTCGTAAGCTCTCTCTCAGGGCTGCGATGGTGGCCGCCTGCACCGTACTCTCCTGCGGTGCGGGCCTCGCCGCCGACCCCGTTTCCATGGCCGTCAGCGCCAGGAACAACGACTACAACCTCAACGGTTCCTTCCAGGTGAAGGCCGACCCTTCGATCATTTGGGACGTGTTGACCGCCTATGAGCAGATCCCCCGCTTCGTGGGCAACCTCAAGAAAAGCCACGTGGAGCAGGACCTGGGCGTCTATCACTTCCTCCTGGACCAGGAGTTCGAGGGGGGCTTCCTGTTCTTCACCAAGCGTGTCCGTGTCCGGTTGGATGTCCACGAAACCTGGCAGCAGCGCATCGAGTTTTTCGACATCGACCACAAGGACTTTAACCTCTACCAGGGCAGCTGGGAAGTGAAGGTCGTCGGGGACGGGGACCAGGAAATCACCTACCGGCTGGAAGCCCAGCCCAATTTCGACGCGCCCTTCATGGGCGACAACATGGGCGGGGGAGCCAAGGACTTATTGGCCTGCGTAAGGAAGGAAATCATGCGTCGCCAAACCCTGGCCGACCGGGACCATCCGCCACTTTCCCCCGCTTTGAGCGGCGGGGGACAAGTCTTGAATGTGCCGAGCCAAGCCGTCGACGGCATCGCAGATAACAAAGGAGTCTCAATGCAGGTTTTGACCCAAGTCCCACCAGCCCAAGCCTCCACGGGCCTTGACAGGAAATAAACCCTCTTACTGGAACCTGCCCTACTTCCAATCCACCTGTTCTTTCAAGACCATACGGTTCTGGGGGTTGATTTGGAGGGCGGAGTCCAGGGACTTCTTGAAATTTACCCGGTCGTTTTGCTTTCGGTAGGCCTTGGCCAGCCAGTAGTAAGCTTCATCCACCTTGGAGTCCAATTCCAGGACCCTTTGCAGGGTCGCGATCCCCTTTTTCACGTCGCCTCCGCCGATGGGAGGAGCCATCACGTACTGGATGCCGGCCGCCAGTTGGACTTGGGCGTTTTGGGCGTCCAAGGCCAAGGCCTTCTTATTCTCGTCCCCGGCCTTGGGGCCGACCGACATGCCGGTAAACATGTCGCCATAGCCCAGCTTGGTTTCATATAGAAGGGCCAGGAGGCTGTGGGCACCGGCGGATTGGCCGTTGAACCCCAGGGCCTTCTGGGCAAGGGTAATGCCGAGGTCATCCCAGTATTCCGCCTGCTTGCGGTGTTTGTCCAAATCGCAGGCGCGGGATAGGTAAAGACAGGCACGGGCCCGCTGGTAACAACAATCACAGTGGCTGTTGAGCGTATCGGCGCAGGATTCCAAAGCCTGCTGGCCCTGGAAAAGCGGACCTTCTTCCAGGGTTTTGCGTCCCGTTTCCACTAGGGAAACCGCCTGGTCATAGGTCGGGGTCGGAGGGGATGGTGTTTGGGCTTTCAAATCTCGTCCGGCCTGGACAATGACGAGCAGCAACACGAACGGGGCGATTTTTTTCATCTAGCCAATTGTCCGGTGCCAAACCTTAGGCTGGCAAGTCATTCTCAATTATGCCGGGCGGTAGCGACGTACTTCTTTTCCACCTCGACCCAATCGGTCAGGTCGTCGCCGATCGGGCAGCCCCTTTCCAGCCAATGGAAATAAGCCGCCACTTCCAGGCTTTGGTGGTTCGTCTCCGTTTCGGGTTGTTTCTGGGATTCCTTTTCTTTCGTCTTGGCCATGGACTTTCCTCCTTGGAATAACCTGCTTGCTTTCTCGAGGCTAGGTCCGTTTTCCGGCAAAAATCAATTGTGGAAACGATTTGAAGAGGGTTCCCGGTTTACCTTTTTAAGGTGGGAGGACCGGCTTAGGGGCAGGTCGTGCCATAAAGGTAATAATTATGGCCGCTAACCAGTCCGGGGAAAAGCGAGGAGACCGGCCCAGAGGGCATGGGCGTGGGACTGCCACTGACTTGGACGTCCCAATACTGGTTGGTGGTGGAATTGTCGTCATAGATCGCGACGTTCCCCAAGAAGGCCAGCCAATAATAATCACCCCCGGTGATCGGGATGGGCGAGCTGAAGGAAATGGTCTCAAAGGTAAAAGCGGTTGCGGCCGTGGTAAAGGTCGTGACGGGGGTGGACCCGATCAGGTTCATGGGGTTCCCCGACCCGTCATCCGCGTAAACGCCATACTGGAAATAATCGTTGCCCGCGGGACAGGCCATCTCACTCGTCATGCTGTAGATAAATCCGCTGGCTGGAGCCTGGTAACGGAACAGGAGTACATCCAATCCGTTTCTGTTGTCATCCCCATAGAGGGTGGGGATGGTCCCGATCTGGCAGGGGGGCGTGGGGGTAGAGGTAGCCGTATCGGTCGGAGTATCGGTCACCGTACCCGTCGGGCTGTTCGTGGGGGTCTGGGTGACGGTGCCGGTTGGCGTGTTGGTCGGGGTAATGGCCGGGGTGGAAGTCGTGGTAGGAGTGGGGGAAGAGGTCGGTGTCCTTGAAACGGTAACGGTTGGGCTGTTCGTGGGTGTGGCCGCGGCCGCCGTGAAAGTCGGGGTGGGGTTGGACGTGGAATTGTCCGAGGGGGATGACGGGTTGTTGGAAGGGCACCCGGCCAGGGGCAGGACTGTGGGCAATAAGAAGATCATCCAATAACGGCGGAGCATAGGCTTCCTTGAGGCGGCTTGAATCGGTCCACGGACCGGAAAGGCACAAGGAAGTATAACCAACGGACCATAAAAAAAGGAGGGCTGGCCAAGCCCGCCCTCCTTTTTGGTTACAAAAATTTTACAAAATCCCTTTAAGACTGGCTTGGAACCGGGTCGGCCGCAACGGCTGTTCCGGCCAGGGGCTTTCCATCGCCCCTTTCCCGGGCCAGTTGGCCGATGAAGGCGTCCACCAACGAGCCCCCCTTCTCGCCCGAGTTCACCAGCACGTCCGGCGTGATGCGCACTCCCTTGTCCCCGATCATCTGGATGAGTTGGAGCAGGGTGAAATGGGCCCCTCCCAGGGCCTGCACGCCCACGTTGTAGGTTTCGGCTTTGGCGTAACCCACCTGGCGTAGGGCCTCCGACTCTCCTAGCGCCCGCAGTTTCACGGCTTCCGCCTCGCCGCCCGCCTTCTTCACCGCCTGGGCGGCCTCCATTTCCGAGATGCGGACCCCCTGCTCGCTCTTGACGATGTCGTTCTGGATGTCGGCCAGGGCCGTTTCCCGCACCAGCAGCTGCCTCTGTTTTTGCGCGGCTTCCTGGATCTCATAGGTGCGCTTCTGCTCGTCGGCGATCTTGCGGTCCGTCTGCGTCTGCATCAAGGCCGCGGGCGGCGTGATATCACCGATCAGGGTGTCGATGGCCTCCACGTCGTAGGCGTCCAGGGCCTCCCGGATGTGGTCCGCCGCGGCCTTCTGGCGCTCGCTTCGCGCGGCCAGAAAGTCCAGCACCGTATGGTCCTGGGCGCTGTTCCTGAAGTAGTTGCCGATGATGGGCTCCAGAACGTGGTCCACCAGGTTCTGCATGTTGCCCACCCGGGAGATCACCTTGGGCGCCTCCGTGGCCGCCACGTGGATGATCTGCGCCACGTCCAGGTTGAAGGCGAAGCCGTCCTTCGAGCGGACGGTGATGGAGCTTAAGTTCTGGTCCCACTTGTGCGACTCGGTGCGGTTGGCCCAGTTGAGCACGATGTTGGTGGTGGGCACCAGCTCCACCTTCATCACCCGGGTGTTGACCGGGTGCTTGCCGGGCATAAGGGGCGTCACCCAGACGCCCTTGTGGCCTTCCTGCACCAGGTCCCCGTGCTTGAACTCGGCGCCTGAGACGTCCACGTGGGCCTCACCCACGTAGGAAATGACCACCCCCACGTGGCCGATGGGCACCTCGGTCATGGGCACCTGCTCCACCCGCGTGAACCAGGGGTTCAGGTTCCAGGAGCCGGATAGGAGGATCTGTTCCTGCAGGCCCCGCTGCCCCTCCATGACCATGAAGTCCTTGATGTTCTGGAAGTTGTTATGCCCTTCCACGTTGCGCGCCGCGATTTCACCCTTGGCAATGGGCCGGCCGTCCAGGGTGGTCACGATGCCCACCTGGTCCGTCCCCACCTGGTACACGTGGAGCTGGTCGGGCATCATGCCGTGCTGCACGGCATTGTGCGCCGTGATGACCTGGAAAAGGGCCAGGTTGATGCGGTAGGTCCCGGCCGTGAGGATGCCCGCTTGGCGGCCCTTTTCACCGCCGTTAAGCAGGAAGCGCTTGGAGTCCTGGAAATGGTCGCAGTCCACCGCCCGGCCCAAGATTCGTTCCGGAGGGATAGCCTGCCCGTCATTGGCCACTACCAGCCCGATCTCGCCTTGGGGGATGACCACCATGGGTACCTTCTCGACCCGGTATTGCCAGGGCCAATAGCCCATGTGCCAGCCCGGCGCCAGGGTGTCGGCTTGGTAGCCCGCCTCCCCGTGCAGGGCGACGACTTTACCTGGAGGAAGATCCGATGTGCCGAACTTCTTTACGACGATACCCACCTGGTCTTCCCTGATGCTGACCAGCGCCACATACATCAAAAGCAAAATAAAACCAAAGCTGGTAACAGCCAATGTAACAACTGTCGCCATATCCATAGAACTTCCTCCTTGTGGGACGGTGTTGACGGCTTTCCGCCCAACGATTTAACTAATAGTAAAAACGGCCCCCGAAAATAGGGGGATAAATGGCCGTAAATTAATTGAATTCTTGTGTTCCGGCTTTTTACTGGGATAAGATCAGTCCCGCTTTTCAATGTCGGCTCCCAGAAAGAACCCATGCCCGTCCAAATCCCCCACCATCACCACCATGAAACCCATTCCCTTTCCCTGTTGGCCCTCAGGGATTTCGTGGTGGGCACCTCCGACGGCCTTACGGTCCCCTTCGCCCTGGCGGCGGGCCTGAGCGGCGCCGTGCACAGCAATTCGGTCATCATCGTGGCGGGCCTGGCCGAGATCATCGCCGGCACCATTTCCATGGGCCTGGGCGGTTACCTGGCGGGCCAGACCGAGATCGAGCATTACGAAGGGGAACAGCGGCGGGAGGAAATGGAAGTGAAGAAGATCCCCCAGGAGGAAATGGACGAGATCAAGAACATCCTGGAAGCCTACGGCATCACCCCCACGACCCAGGAAGCGGTGGCCGCGGACCTGGCGAAGGACCACAAGAAGTGGGTGGATTTCATGATGCGCTTCGAGCTGGGCCTGGAGAAACCCGACCCCCGGCAGGCCTTTTTCAGCGCCCTGCGCATCGGCTTGTCCTACGCCGCCGGGGGATTGATCCCCCTGTCGGCCTATTTCTTCTGCGCCGAACCCCTCTCCGGCCTTAAATATTCCACCGCCCTGACGGTTCTCTGCCTGCTGGTTTTCGGCTACTTCAAGGCCCGCTTCACCCATCAAAACCCCTGGAAGGGCGCCGCCACCGTCACCGGGATCGGCGTCGCCGCCGCCGGCGCCGCCTTCGCCATCGCCCGTCTCGTCAACCCATGAAATTTTTATCCAAGCTGCCCCGCACCGTCGTGTGGCTGGGCCTGGTGAGCTTCTTCAACGACCTGGCCAAGGAAATGATCTATCCCGTCGTTCCCCTCTTCCTGGCCCAGGTTTTGGGGGCAGGCCCCGTGGCGGTGGGCTGGGTCGAAGGCGTGGCCGAATCCACCTCCTCCCTCATCAAGGTTTTTTCCGGCATCGGGGCGGACCGGGCGCGGAAACGCAAACCCTTTATCCTGGTGGGCTTTGCCATGTCCACCCTGCTGCGGCCTCTGGTGGGTCTGGCGCAAAGTTGGCCCATGGTGCTCTTCTTCCGCTTTACCGACCGGCTGGGCAAGGGCGTACGTTCCGCCCCCCAGGATTCGCTGATCGCGGATGTCACCACACCCGCCAACCGGGGGACTTCCTACGGTTTTCACAGCGCCATGGACGATGCGGGCCAGCTCCTGGGGCCGATGATGGCCGGCGGCTTGCTGCTGTTGGGGATTACCTATCGCAACGTGATCCTGCTTTCGATTATTCCGGGAGTGCTGGCTTGGACCGCGGTCTGGCAGGTGAAGGAAAAACCCAAAGCCCGGACCCTGAAGACCGGCAAGTGGACCCTTTGGAAGGACTGGAACAGCTTCAACGGTTCCTTGAAGGCCCTGCTGGCGGTCCTCATCCTTTTCACACTGGGCAATTCCTCCGACGCCTTCCTGATGCTCCGGCTTTCCCAGGCGGGAATTTCCAGCTGGCTGATCGCCCTTTTATGGGGCCTGCACGGGGGCGTCCGGATGCTCTCCTCCCTGTGGTCTGGACCCCTTTCCGACCGGTTGGGCCGAAAACCGCTGATCGTCTCGGGCTGGGTTTACTACGCCCTCATTTATTTCGGCTTCGCCTTGGTCAACCAAAAGGAGGGCTTGGTGGCCCTCTTCCTGGCTTACGGAATTTTCTACGGGCTTTGCGAACCTTCTGAAAAAGCCTTGGTGGCCGACCTCGCCCCGAAAACCCTGCGGGGAACGGCTTTCGGCTATTACAATTTGGTCCTGGGCCTTTTCGCCCTTCCGGCCAGTCTTTTATTCGGATGGGTAGGACAAACCTGGGGCTACCCCTGGGCCTTCGGGGTCGGCGCCGCTTTCGCGGGCTTGGCCTCCCTTTTCCTCGTTTTTATCCCGTCCAAAAAGTAATCCGACACAGTTTTGCAGTGAATCTTCTAAATGGGTAAAAAAGACCCATCCGGTAAAAAGAAACCTCTTTTTTCTTTTGCCTTCCGCCTATTTTCTGGCTTTTTCGATTCCTTTCTTGGCGCATTTATTGCCCTAAAAGAGGCCACAACCCTTTCACTTGCCTGTGGAAGGGACAACTAACTGGGAAAGGAAGCCGCCATGAAAGGCATCTCGGCTGAGACTAAGGAATTCGTTTTGAAGGGCTATGAAAAATTGGATCTCCTGGAGGGGCGCTTGGCCGCCATCCAGGGAGGCAAGGACGCTTCCCGGCATTGGTCCGATACCTGCCCCGCCTTTTACGAGTTCGCCGAAAGGGCGAACTTCTTCGGCTTCCAGCGCCTCCAGGGCCTGTCCCGGACGGTGGAATACGTCCTCAAGCGCCTGGACAATTACCAGATCCACCCCCAACCCCACGTCATCGGTCATTTGTTCAACCTCACCGAGGATTTGCGGCGCCACTTGGACCAGGTCGCCGGTTCGGGTACGGAAGCAAACCAGGGCTCCCTCCTTCCCAAGGATTCACCCTCCGCCGTGGCCCATAAGCTTGTTCCCTTCAACCCCCTGCCGGTGTTCCAGAAGATCCTGGTCTTCCGCACTCCCGACGACGGCCGCATGGCCATGCCCTTCGATAATGTCATGCGGTTGGAATCCTTCCAGGAACCCGTAGCGGATAAAAAAGAGGGTGTCGGTGGGGCGGCCTACCAGGACCGGCGAATCCCCACGATCGACGTTTCCCGGGTCCTGCCCGAACGCCGGATCATTTTCCGCCGGCCGCCCGTCCGTGTTCCCATGGGACAGACCCGGCAGATGATCATTTACGTGACGCCCTTCGGCGAAGTGGGGCTGGTGGTGGACGCCATCCTGGACGTCTTCAAGGCGAAACTCGAGGTGGAACGCCCGGCCAGCCGCAGGGGGGTCCACGGTTCGATGGAACTCAAGGACCGGCTCACCGAGATCTTGGATATCCAAGCGATCTTGTCCCAAAGCGGCCTGGTCTTTTCCCAGGCCCAGTCCGGCATGCCTTCGGGCGAAAGGATCGCCAGCTAAGTTCCGGGAAATTTCGGCCCTTTCCTTGGAAAGAAAGGGCCGAAACTTCGCGAGCCGTCCTTCCGTCCTTGTTAGAATGGCGGCATGCGAAGATCTTACCTTTACGCCCTTTTGGGCCTCTTGTTGGGGGTTTCGGCCCCCCTTGGCGCCATCCTTTTGCTTTGGTTCTCCCCCCACCCCGCGCTCCGGCTTCCCTATTTCATCGAGGAGGAGTGGCAGGACCATCTCTTCTTTTTCACCTATATGCTCGTGGGAACCAGCCTGGTCTTCAGCCTTTTCGGTTTTCTTCTGGGGCGCAAGGCCGACTTCCTACTACGGGAGGTGTTGACCGATCCCTTGACGGGTCTGGGCAACCATCGTTTCCTCCACGACGTGTTTAAGATCGAGTTCCGCCGGCACGTCACCACCCGCCAACCCCTTTCCTGCCTGATGATGGACTTGGACCACTTCAAGAAGGTCAACGATGCCTATGGCCATCCTGTCGGGGACCACGTCTTGAAACATTTCGCCACCCAGGTGAAAAAATCGATCCGGGAGGGGGACACGGCCACCCGTTACGGCGGGGAGGAATTCCTCTGCATCCTGCCCAACTGCGACGCGCCCGAGGCCCTGGCGGTGGCCGAGCGCATCCGAAAGAGCACGATGGATTGCCCCCTCCAGCACAATGAGAAAATTGTCCGTATCA
>JAJPJW010000056.1 GCA_021324075.1 Pseudomonadota bacterium
CACGGCTCAGATCATTGACGATAGTCAGGGTGTAACCCTGGTGGCGGCCGCAAGCTTTGACGAAACCCTCCGTCCCAAAATTAAGTATGGGGGCAATGTGGAGGCCGCCAAAGCGGTCGGAGAAAAAATCGCCAAATTGGCCAAGGAAAAGTCCATTAGCCGAGTGGTGTTCGACCGCGGGGGTTATATTTTTCACGGCCGGGTGAAGGCCCTGGCGGAATCGGCCCGGCAAAATGGGCTTCAATTTTAAAGGATAAGGACGACTATGGCTCGCATTGACGCTTCCAAGCTGGATTTGAAGGAAAAAGTGGTCCATATCAACCGCGTAGCCAAGGTGGTAAAGGGTGGCCGGCGGTTCAGCTTTTCGGTGCTCGTGGTGGTTGGCGACGGCCACGGCCACGTAGGTATTGGTACGGGAAAAGCAAGCGAAGTTCCGGATGCCATCCGTAAGGCGGTTGACGATGCCAAGAAAAACCTCATTATCGTGCCCTTGAAGGGCACGACGCTTTACCACGAGGCCATCGGCATGTTCAAAGCTTCCCGCGTCATGCTCCGGCCTGCCGCGCCTGGAACCGGGATTATCGCCGGGGGCGGGGTGAGGGCGGTCTGTGAATTGGCTGGAATCCATGATGTCCTGACCAAGTCGATCCGTTCGGATAACACCTTCAACGTGGTTCAAGCCACCCTGAAGGGCCTGCGTTCGATCAAATCGCCGGAAGTGGTGGCGGCTTTACGTGGAAAAACGGTTGAGAGCCTGACGGGAGCGGTTAAGTCATGAGCGAACTGAAAATCCAACTGATCAAGAGCCTGAACGGACGCTTGCCCAAGCATGTGCGCATTGCGGAGGCTTTAGGCCTTAAGAAAATCCGGCAGACGGTGGTGAAGCCCGACACGCCCGTTATCCGCGGAATGATTGATAAAATCGGCTATTTGGTCGAAATCAAAAAGTAAAGCAAGGTTAGAACCATGAAAATGTCAGAGTTGAAACCGGCGCGGGGCGCCGTCAAACGCCGCAAAATCGTCGGGAAAGGTCCGGGATCGGGCCATGGGAAGACTGCGACACGGGGAAACAAGGGTCAAAATTCCCGTACCGGCGGCGGTGTCCGCTTGGGCTTTGAAGGGGGTCAAACACCCCTTTATCGGAAGCTTCCAATCCGGGGCTTTAAAAGCATTGATAAAGTTTCCTTTGACGTGGTCAATGTTGAACAACTTTCCTCTTTTGAGAACGGTTCCACGGTGACTCCTGCCGAGTTGCAAAAGAAAGGCTTCGTGGGCGGGGGAGAGCCAGTCAAGGTTCTGGGCAACGGGGACCTGAAAACCAAACTGACGGTGAAAGCCCATGCCTTCAGCGCCTCCGCGATTGAGAAGATCAAGGCGGCCGGTGGAACGGCGGAGGTCCTGTAAAAGTGTTTTCGGCCTTCCTCAACATCTTCCGAGTTCCGGAACTGAAAAGCCGGGTTCTTTTCGTTTTAGGGATCCTGTTGGTCTACCGTATCGGCACCCATATTCCCGTGCCCGGAGTCAACATCGAGGCCCTCGCGGTTTCCTTTAAAAGCCAGAACAACGGAATTTTGGGTTTTCTCAACCTCTTTTCCGGCAATGCACTGAAGCAAGCCTCCATTTTCGCCCTCGGTGTGATGCCCTATATCAGCATGTCCATCATTCTTCAACTGCTGACGGCCGTCATCCCCACACTTGAAAAACTTTCCAAGGAAGGCGAGATGGGGCGCCGGAAAATCACCCAGTATACCCGCATCGGAACGGTTGTCTTGTGCCTGGTCCAAGGAACCGGAACGACCTACTTATTCCGGAACTTCGGCGAGAACGTTGTTTACCATTGGGGATTCGGTTTCCAAATCATGACGGTCATTGCGTTGACGACGGGGACTATTTTCATCATGTGGTTGGGGGAGCAGATCACGGAATACGGCATTGGAAACGGGATGTCGATCATCATTTTCTCGGGCATTGTGGCCGCGTTACCCGGACAGCTGGATGCTACACGGCGCATGTTGTCCGTCGACCAACTTAGCGTTTTCAGTTTGATCTTTTTCGCTGTTTTCACACTGCTCACTATCGCCTTTATCGTGGTCTTGCAGCAAGGGGCCCGCAAGATTCCCGTCCAATACGCCAACCGGGTGGTGGGAAACCAGGTTTTCAAGGGCCAATCCACCCAACTACCCTTGAAAGTGGATTATTCGGGTGTCATCGCGGTTATCTTCGCTTCTTCCATCCTCGTCTTTCCGTCAACGATCGCCAAATATGTCCAGCAGGTTGCCGCACCGGACGGCCGCCTCTACGCTTTTATGGATTGGATCGTCGGAAACTTTTCCCCGGGAGATTTCATTTATTATGTTCTGTATTCGGCCTTGATCGTCTTCTTTTGTTATTTTTACACGGCTATCGCTTTTAATCCGACGGATCTTTCCGAAAATATGAAAAAATACGGTGGGTTTATTCCGGGCATCCGGCCGGGACAACCCACGGCAGAATTTATCGACCGGACCCTTACCCGCATTACCATTTGGGGCGCCTTGGCCGTCTGTGCTATTGCGGTGTTTCCCGACCTATTGGTTCGCCAGCTACATATCCCCATTTATTTTGGCGGGACCTCCCTTCTAATCATCGTGGGGGTAGCACTGGATACAATGAAGCAAATCGAGTCCCACCTTTTGATGCGGCATTACGATGGGTTTATGAAAAAGGGACGGCTGAAAGGACGGAGCGCTTTTTAATGAGAATTATTCTTTTAGGTGAACCTGGGGCCGGTAAGGGAACTTATTCGGCCGAAATGGTCAAGAAATATGGGATCCCCCAAATCTCGACGGGTGACATGCTTCGCGCCGCCGTCAAAGCGGGAACGACCCTGGGCCGGCAGGCCCAGGAGTTCATGAAAAAAGGCGAACTGGTCCCCGATTCGGTTGTCATCGGACTCATCCGGGAGCGCATCCAGCAAAGCGATGCCACCCAGGGCTTTATACTGGATGGTTTCCCCAGAACGGTTCCCCAAGCCGAAAGCCTTGAAAAAACGCTGGAAGGAATGGGCATCACCCTTTCCACTGTTTTGAAAATCGAGGTCAGTAAGGCCCTCTTATTAAAAAGGCTTACCGGCCGCCGGGTTTGTCCGAATTGCGGCGCCACTTACAACATTGACACGATGAGACCCCAAAAAGAGGGTATTTGCGACAAATGCGGAAAAGAATTGGTCCAAAGACCCGATGACCGTCCCGAAACGATTGAAAACCGATTGACGATTTATCAAAAAGACACTGCTCCCCTCATCGAGTTTTATGAGAAAAAAGGTTTATTAAAGCGCGTTGACTGCGAAGGCGAATATGAGGAGGTTTTGGAGCGCCTTTTCAGTGCACTGGAAAAAACGGCAAGGGTCTAGTGATTACCCTGAAGTCGGAATCCGAGCTGAAATTGATGAGGACCAGCGGCCGAGTTGTGGGACAGGTTCTTGTCGAACTGGAAAAGAAGATCAAACCGGGTGTGACAACCCTGGAACTCGACAAGTTCGCTTACGAGTTTTTTAAAAAGAACGATTGTGTCCCCGCTTTTTTGGGATACCACGGATATCCGGCGACGATTTGCGCTTCCGTGAACGACGAGGTCGTCCACGGGATCCCCGGAAAAAGGGTTTTGGAAGAAGGGGATATCGTCGGGATTGACGTTGGGGCCTTTTATAAGGGCTACTGCGGGGATTCGGCGAGAACCTTTGCAGTAGGGAAGGTGCGCCCCGAACTTCAAAAGCTGCTGCAGGCGACTTTTGAGAGCCTCGATAGGGGCGTTGAGCAATGCCGGGTGGGGAACCGGATTTCGGACATCGGCCACGCGGTACAGGAATATGCTGAAGCCCGGGGCTATTCGGTGGTCAAAGATTACGTAGGACATGGCATCGGGCAGGCCATGCATGAGGAACCCCAGGTGCCCAATTACGGGAAACCCCACCAGGGGCCCCGTTTGGTGGAAGGTATGTGCCTGGCTTTGGAGCCCATGGTGAACGTGGGTGGTGATGAAGTCAGGGTTTTGGAGGATGGCTGGACAGTCGTGACGAAAGATGGTAAATTCTCTGCCCATTTTGAGGACACCATCGCCATCTTGGCGGATGGGCCGGAGAACCTGACAAGGATATGAACTGCCCCTTAAAAAGAGGGGCTAAAGGGGCATATGGCAAAGGAAGAAGCGATTTCGGTGGAAGGAACGGTTATCGAGGCCCTTCCCAACGCCAGCTTTAGGGTGGAACTGGAGAACAAGCACGTGGTTTTGGCCCACGTTTCGGGAAAGATGAGGATGAATTTCATCCGGATTCTCCCCGGGGACCGAGTGACGGTGGAACTTTCACCCTACGACTTGAACCGTGGGCGGATCACCTACCGGTTCAAGTAAGAGGCCCTGAAGCCTCACTAAGGAAGGATAAAACATGAAGGTGCGGTCATCTGTAAAACCAATTTGTGATAAATGCAAAGTCATCCGCCGCCGCGGCGTGGTGCGCATTATTTGTACGAACCCCAAGCACAAGCAACGGCAAGGATAAGGAGAATTTATGGCTCGGATCGCCGGAATTGATTTGCCCAAGGAAAAACGCATTGAAACCGCGTTGACCTATATTTATGGGATTGGATTGGCTTTATCGAAGAGGGTTCTGTCAAAGGCCGGTGTTAATCCCAGTGTTCGGGTGAAAAATTTGAAGGATGACGAAATCGCCCGCATCCAGAACACCATCAATACCGAGAACTTGAAGGTGGAAGGCGACTTGCGCCGGGAAATTTCCATGAACATTAAACGGCTCATTGATATTGGAACCTACCGGGGAAGCCGTCACCGCAAGGGACTTCCGGTACGTGGCCAAAGGACGAAGACGAACTCCCGCACCCGGAAGGGCCCGCGTAAAACCGTGGGAAGCGGACGGAAAAAGGAAGAGTAGCGCATTTGAAGTGGAAGGGACCTTCGGAGTCTGGGTCCGTTGTTAAGAATAAGGAGAAAAAGAGTGGTCGATAAAGCCGAATCAAAACCTGAAGCAAAAGACGAGAAGGCCGCGGCACCCGCAGTTGCAGCGGCTGGCGCAAAAAAGGGCAAGAAAGCCCCCCGCAATGGTGTGGTCCATATCCAATGCACCTTCAATAACACCCTCGTGACGGTCACCGATCCCAAGGGCAATGTGGTGGCCTGGTCTTCGGCGGGATCCATGAATTTCAAAGGGAGCCGGAAATCAACCCCCTTCGCGGCCCAAGTGGCGGCCGAAACGGCGGGAAAAAAAGCCGTTGATGCAGGAATGAAGTCCGTTGAAGTTTATGTCAAGGGTCCCGGGTCGGGTCGCGAAGCGGCCATCCGAGCCATTCAGACTAGTGGATTGCAGATTTCCATGATCAAGGATGTCACACCTATCCCCCACAATGGTTGCCGGCCACCCAAACGCCGGCGCGTTTAAAGGAGTTTTTTCATGAGCATTCAGTCGGTTTGCCGTATCTGCCGCCGCGAAGGCATGAAGCTTTATTTGAAGGGAACCCGCTGCGAAACGGAAAAATGCGCTTTCGAGAGGCGTGGTTATGCTCCCGGCCAGCATGGACAAAAACGCCGGAAAGACACCGAGTACGGCCTCCAGCTGCGGGAAAAACAAAAAGTAAAAAGGATCTACGGAGTATTGGAACGGCAGTTCCGCCGTTATTTCTCAATTGCGTCCAGCAAAAAGGGAGTGACCGGTGAAACCCTGCTCCAGTTGTTGGAGCAACGTTTGGACAATACGGTTTACCGGATGGGGTTCGCCGAATCCCGCCGCCAAGCCCGCCAGGTGGTCCGCCATGGAATGATTTTGGTCAACGGAAAAAAAGTAGATATTCCTTCCTATACTTTAAAGGCAGGTGACAAGATCGCCGTCTTGGACAAGTTTAAGGAAAACACGGGCGTCAAACGCTCTCTGGAAACCCTGCAAAAACGGGGTGTTCCCGAATGGTTGGAAGTGGATACCGGGGTCTTGGCTGGGACATTTAAGAAAATCCCGACAAAGGATGAGATCGCCCTGCCCGTCCAGGAACAGCTCATCGTCGAATTGTATTCCAAGTAGTCGCGCCGAAGTTATGCAGGCAAGTCCCCCCGGGGACATTTTCGCAGGAGGCACAAATGCAAATTGGGAACGTGCAGATTCCAAAATTTTTAGATTATGAAAAGGAGAGCCTGACTCCCCTTTATGGAAAATTCATCGCTGAGCCATTTGAACGGGGATACGGCCAGTCGGTGGGCAATTCACTCCGCCGCATCCTGCTTTCCTCCATTACGGGGGCTGCGGTCACCTCGGTGAAGTTCGAGGGTGTTTCCCACGAGTTCTCCTCCATCCCGGGCGTCGTTGAAGACACGACCGAAATCATCCTTAATTTGAAGGAGCTGAAGATCAAACTGTTCAGCCCCGGGCCCAAGACCCTGCGTCTTTCGGTCAAGGGCGAGCGCAATGTGGTGGCGGCCGATATCCAGGCTGATGCGGACGTCGAAATCCTGAACTCCCAGCTTCATTTGGCTTCCTTGACGGAAGATGATGCTTCCTTGGAATTGGAGATTGAGGTAGGCGAAGGGCGTGGTTATGCCCCCGCTGACCGCAACAAACGGGAAGGCCAACCCATCGGTGTTATCCCGGTGGACTCCATTTTCACCCCGGTCCTCCAGGTCAAATACTCGGTCGAATCGGCGCGTATCGGTCAGATGACGGATTACGACAAATTGATCATGGAGATTTGGACAGACGGACGGATTCATCCGGAGGACGCCTTGGCCCATGCCTCCAAGATCCTGAGGGATTCCCTGCAGATTTTCATCAATTTCGAGGAAGAACCCATCCAACAAGATGATTCGGTGAGTGAAGAGGAAGAACGCCTGCGCGAGCTGCTGAATGAAAGCGTGGAGGAATTGGAACTTTCAGTTCGCTCTGCCAATTGCCTCAAGACGGCCAATATAAAAATGATCGGGGATTTGGTCCGGAAGACCGAGTCGGACATGCTGAAATACAAGAACTTCGGCCGCAAGTCCCTCAATGAGATCAAGGAGATCCTGGGCGGCATGGGGCTTTCCTTCGGCATGGATGTGGACGCCATTTTGGCCAAGGGGGGCAAGCCGGCCTCCGCTGTTCGGGTAGAAACCAACGTTTAATTTGATTTGATCAGGAGTTTTGAATGCGACACCAAACACATCACGGCCGTCTCGGGGTCCAACCCGCACACCGCCGGGCCTTGATCCGGAACATGGTTACTTCGCTTTTAAAGCATGAGCGGATTAAAACCACCAAAATCCGCGCCAAGGAAGTCCGCCGTTACGCCGAAAAAATGATCACGATTGCCAAGAAGGAAACCTTGGCGTCCAAACGGCGGATCCTGGGTTTTGTCCGGGAGAGGGAAGTGGTCAACAAACTTTTCAAAACCCTGATTTACCGGTATGCGGAACGCAAAGGCGGATACACCCGTATTTTGAAACTGGGACACCGCATGGGGGATGGGGCTGAAATGGTGTTCTTGGAACTGGTCGACCGTCCGGCCGAGGAAAAGACGGCCGAAACCAAGCCGGAAAAGAAGGAAAAGGCCGAGACCCCCTCCTCAGATGCCCCGGTGGAAAAGAAGAAAAAGCAAAAGGAAGCTACGGCCGCGTCCTGATTTTTAATGACGCGAAACGGGTATGGCCAGATCGGGGTGATTTCTTTTGACCTCACTGGCCCCCGAACCTAAAATGACCGGGATCTTATGAAAACAATGACCCGCAAAATATCCCTTCTTGCAGCCATTGTTTTTCTTTTTTCCTTTTCCATCGCTTCGGCACAAAACGCCGATACCGGATTGACCGGCAGTTTGGAAACCAACCACCAAAATTACTTCTATAAGGACCCTAATAAGGCCTTCCTCATGGCTTTTTTCCCCGGTCTTCTTATCCATGGATACGGCCATTTTTACGCCGATGACAACATTATGGGGAATGTGCTTTTGACGGGAGAAGTCATTTCGGTGCTTTCCGTGGGCGCGGGAGCGCTGATTAAATCTGACACCAATACTTTTTCCGGCGGGCTTTTGGGCGACTCCAACAACGCCAACAATATCGGAACCAACTTGATTTGGGGCGGTGTCATCGCCTTTGCGGGACTTTGGATTGTGGATATGGCACATGCTCCCACGGCTGCGAGTGATTACGACAATGAACATGGATTAAAGCCCGTGGCCTATTTCGACCAGGGAACTCCCACGCTTGCGCTTTCCTACCGTTTTTGAAGAAATGTGCTAATTCTTTGTAAATAGTTTTCCTGCCCCCTTCCTGGCCTTTTCCCCCAAATTTTCACTTTTAGGCTTCCAGACGGTTCAACGGATATTGCCCCATTCAATACAGGGAGATAAAATATTTTAACTTTCGGCAAAGGAAGGTCTTATGAAGAAAAAAGCATTCTTATATAGCCTTATCATTTTCTTGTTTTCCTCTGTGTCGTCGTTAAAGGCTTGGACCGGCCAGCCTGGTCCGGCGGTGTCCTTGTCAACGGGAACCAGCCCCCGCGGTGTAGCGGTTGGAAGCCTTTTCGGCAATGGGACACCGAGCTTCATTGTGGCGAATTTTGGTTCTCCCACCTTTATTGGCCAATCAACGCCGGCTTCATTATTGGGTTCCACTTCCGACCTCCGAATTTTTTCACCCTCCCCAGACGGGCTTCAATTGACGGCGACCATTCCAACGGCTTCCGGCCCACGGGGCCTGGCTTTGTTCGCCTTAGACGGCCACTCCCAACAATCCATCTTTGTAACGGCCTATGACTCTAATTTGCTGCAAGTATTCAGCCCGAAAGGAAACCGGCTGGAAAAAATAGGTGAGGCACCCACCTTGAACATGCCGGTCGGGGTCGCCGTGGGCCTGACCCGTCCAGGGGGTACTCCCTTTGCAGTGGTAGCCGACTATGGCGCGAACAGTCTTTCGATTTATCCCTTGGGGAGTGGGGGACTCGGAAAACGAGTGGATGTTCCGGTGGACGGCGGCCCCATCCAGGTCGCCATCGGGGACCTCAACGGCAGTGGAATCAACCAAATCGCCGTCGCCTGCCTTTCCGGAAACAAGGTCGTCCTTTTATCTTTGATGCCGAACGGACGCCAAGACGACCCCGGATCCTACACGGTTTCCCGAACCATCCAGCTGCCCGATGGCAGTTCTCCCTCCGATTTGAAATTAGCCGACCTGAACAATGACGGCCTTTCCGATTTGATCGTCGCCGACTTCGTCAAAAACGGCATTTTGATTTACCAGCAGCAAAAGGACGGTTCATTGTCGGCCCAACCCGAGTTGGCCGTCAGTGGCAACCATCCGAACGGCTTAACAGTGGCGGACCTGGATGGGAACGGGAAAAAAGCGATTATCGTGGCGAACCGCGATTCCGATTCCATTGATGTTTTCGAATCGACGGGAAACCAGTACCAATTAACCCAGACGTTCAAAACTTCGGATGAACCCAGTGCGGCCCTAGGGCCCGTTGAGGTTGGAGTTTTTGACAGTTTGGGAAACGGACGGAAAGATTTGGTGGTCAGCCATATGCGTTCGAACACCCTTAAAGTGGTATCCCAGGTTTTGGGACCCGGTTCCACGCCCACGCCGAACAACGGGGCTGGGGCCGACTCCAGGACGCCTTTTTCCGAAATGACGACATTTTGTTATCCCAACCCGACCCATGGCGGGGACGTCAGGTTTTCATTCGACCTGGAAGCTCCCCAGCCAGTCCTTATCCAGGTTTTCGACGTCGGGGGAGAAAAGGTTTGGGGCGAAGAGTTGGGCGCGGGGGGGACCCAAAGCGGAGTCAATACTGTCGTTTGGCCGGTCGCCAACCAGGCCGGGCAAAGCCTGGCCAGCGGACTTTACCTTTATAGCGTTACCGTTGGCAACCAGACCGTCACAAAAAAAATGGCCGTCCTCCACTGAGGACGGCCATTTTTCGAGAATTGGTTGGTTAGTTTTTAACTTCCGAGGTGGAATCCGCCGCCGCTTTGCCGGTCGTCTCGGTTTGCCCCGAACGGAAAATTTGATTTGAATTCTTATGAGAACCCTTGGTGAGGCGGTAACCGGCCGTTTCCAAGGCTTGTTTCCAACTCCCGAATTCACGCCGGGCCGCCGAATAGAGGGCCAAACGGTCACGGTAGGTCGTTAAAAGATTTTGTGACTCGGCCTTCCGTATTTCCTCCAGAACCTGCTCCTTGGACCATTTCGTCAATTTTTTGCGACGCCTTGTCTTGCCAGCCTCCAGGATTTGATCGTAGTCGATCCCGGCCGTTTTTACCGCGTTTGCCCAGCTCGAAAAATACCGGCGGGAACAGGCAGCAGTAAAAAGAGGAATATAGTTCTTGGAAATATTGCTGGCCGAGATATCAACGTTCTGTTTTCTTAAGTCCTTAATGGTTTCGACAATTTTCTCTTTTGACCATTTTTGTTTCATGCGTAACCTCTTCGTAAAAAGTTAAAGGCGTTGAAAAGTGTGAATTTGTTAGATCTTTTTGAATTAGAATCTAAGCAACGTTATGATATATTATGTTATATTATGATTCAAGATGTTTTAATTTGTTTTATTCATTAGCTATATGATTAAAACCCAATATATTTGAGCCTTTTTCAAGTATCCCTGAAATTCCCCCACAATCCCCATTCCTCATCCGGGGTTACCCCCCATAACCCTTTATCTGAGTTCAGCCCGAATCGGGTCTTAAAGGAAGTTAGACTTTCAGTTTTTTGTCCAGCCTATGGGACTCCATTTCAAGGTGATCGTGAAGATTTAGATTTCGAGGGGAAACGGAATTTAGTTTATAAATTTATCGCGCCTTAAACGGAAGATAAAACCAAACGGCCTGCTAAACTGTTGAACCGATGCAAAAAATAAATGAAATTTTGGAATGGGTGGTTTTTTCCCTTCTTACGGTAGGAGTTTACCTCCTTTTCCTTCTTAACCTTCCTCTTTTTGGGGAACCCCATGGACTTCTTGTTACAAACGAAATTTCGGATTTCTCCAATATCCAATTGGTCGCTTTTCTAATCTTCGGGTCCGTTGCAGTTTGCATCTTTCTGGGAGTTCTACTCATGAAATGGCTGCCATCCTTCACGGCTGGGATGGCAGCGAATTTATGGGCCACCACCTTTTTCCTCATTTGGGTCGACAGTGCGTTCGCCCTTTCCATCCGATTCCAGTCTTATTACTTTTTGGCCCTCCTCGGCCTAGGGTTACTGCTTATTTATTTATTCTTTTTCATTTTACATTACCTGGATTCCCGGCCGTCCACCGTGCCGAAGGGAGAGGGGGTTCCTTTCCGGGATAAATTCGTCCTTATTTGGACCGGGGGTTGGATGATTTTTTATTTTCTCATTTCAATCCGGCTTATCCTTAATTCCTTTAACTACTCGGAGTTTCAATGGCCGCTTTCAATGGGCTTTTGCGCGCTGTGCTTTTTAAACTACCTTCTTTTTTTGTTTTTAAGAAAATCCACCGAAAATGATGTTCGGAAGCTTTCTTTCGCGGGCAGGCTGTTTTTCAGCTTGTGGTTTTTCGGGCTGCTGCTTGCGGTAATAGGCCAGAAATGCTTTCGTTAAAGACCAGGGAGCAAAAAATGCGACTTTGGTTTTTTTTCTCGCTCTTCCTCCTTTCCGGAATGGTTTTGTCTTATTCCCCCTTGTCCGTTACCCTTAAGTCGTGGGTTTTCTGCTGCGGTGTATTGGCCCCCCTTCTCTTCCTTTTCTTTCGTCCCCTTGGATCGGTCCCCTCCAAAAAATTCCGGGAAGAACCGTTTGAGGCCCCGACAGGATCCGTTTTTTGGATTGGATTCGTGGGGCTTGCGCTCCTTCCGCGGTTCTGGAGGCTGACCGAGACCTATCTCTGGCCGACAGGGGATGAAGCGTTACACGGCTTCCTGGCGATGTCCTTGGCTGATAAATGGACTTGGCAGTTTTTTTATACCGTTGGGGAACATCCGCCATTGCTTATCTGGATACTGGCCCTCTTTTTCAAATGGTTCGACTCGCCCTTTTTCAATCTTTGGTTTTTACCGGCGTTTTTTTCATTCCTATCGGTCCCGGCAGGTTATTTTTTGGCCAGGTTTTTTTCCCCGAAATCCCAAGCCTTCCTCTTCGCCTTCTTGCTTGCGTTCAGTTTTTGGCCGTTGAGTTCAGGCCGGTTCTGCCATCAAGGGCTTTTCGTTCCCTTTTGGGAGCTCCTGAGTTTTCTGTTCCTGGCCCTTTGGATGAAAAGCCCTTCCGCCAAAAGTAAAAAAAAATGGGCCGCCCTCTTAGGGTTGTGGTCGGGTTTGGGCACCTTAACTTTTACCTCCTGGTGGGTGGTTTTATTTCTCATCGTCGTAACGGTCGTCATCCTTCACATGAAAAAAATATTGAACGAAATTTCCTGGTTTATCCTCCCTTTCCTTTTGGGACTGGCACCCTTCACTTTGGCGGCCTTTCGTGAAGGCTATGGCCACCATTTGCTGGATAGCTCGGTGGCCGGCTCCTGGTTCTCATGGCAACACCAAGTCATTACCCACCTTTCCTACCTTACTTCGCTGTTCGGGGGTCCCCTCCAGCCGGATATTTCCTATGGACCTTCTTGGGGTGGCATGCTGAACCCGGTTTTAACGGCCTCTTTCCTGACCGGCTGTTCTGCCCTTTACCAAAACCGTGATGGGGGGATTTCCCGGTGGCTTTTGTTCGCCTTGCCCATATGCCTAGCCCCGGCTTTTTTGGCGGGGGATTACGTTGAATTAAATCGAATCATTCAGGTCATGCCATTGCTGTTATGGATCGCCGCCTATGGCCTGCAGCGCCTGATCCTTGAAGCCGGGCCAGCAGCCCACCGGAAAACCCTTTTCTTGACACTGGTGGCTTTTTCCACCCTCCTGGATGGGACCCACTATTTCATGCCAGTTTACCGGCAATGGACCGCGTCCCGCCAACCGAGGGAAGAATCGTTGAATGAGAGTTTCAGGGCCTACGAAATATTAAATTCGGTGTACCGCGAAAAAGGGCCGGGCCTCATTTTTACCGACTTCCAACCCCTTCGATTCGGCCATTCCCTTTATGTGACGACTTATCCCTTCAATGCCGCAGTGAATCCGAAATTAGACCCCAAGAAAAGCCAGTGGGCGGGCCTTTTGACCAACATCGGCTACCAACCCTTCCTGGCTGATCGATTTCCGGGATCCAGATGGTATTGGGCGGGGAATGGAATGCCGGGTTTGGGAGGCGGCCTTGCGGTTGGACTGATCCCCGCTACTCCACAGAATGCGGATCTTTTCAATCGATGGATGGGCGCCCAGGCCCGTTTCCACCAGCTCCATTTGGAGGCCGAACGGAGTTTTAACGGGGAGGTTTATTACCGGCGGGCCTTTCAAGACGCCTTGGAAACCTATTCCTGGGTAAAAGACGATCCTTTTCTCGAGGCCAGCTATTGGGAATGGTGTTCCCAGTTCCGTTTTGATTCCAATGGTGCGGGGAATGTGGAAGCTTTAAAAAAAGCCATCCACACGGGTTATCCTGCCGCCCATTTGTACGCAAGACTTGCCGATTTAATGGATAATCAGGGCAAGCCTGGGGAAGCTGAAGAATTTCGCAGATTGGCGAACAAGCAAATCGAAGTTTTTAAAATTGGGTCTGATTTGAGCATCACGGAATTCCCGAAAAATCCGGTTTCACCGGGATCATAAGGCCAGGAAGCATTTGGACCGAAAAAATTTCAGACCGGAAACTTCCTTAAAGACCGCCCTTCTTTTGCTCTTGTCGATGAACGCTGTCCTATCCTATTCCGGATTATTGTTCTCCGCTTACGGCCCCATTTTGGTTGTCGGCGAAATATCTCTTCTTTTGATATTTGAGAAGAATCGTTCTTGGCTTGAAACCGGCGTAAAACCCGCATCGGGTGAATTCCTGCCCGAAATATCCACCCGGCTGCTTGTGTTTTTATTTATTTGCGCAGTGTCTTTGAGGTTTTTCAAACTAACCACTTTACGTTTGTGGCCCATCGGTGATGAGGCTTTACAGGGTTTTTTGGGGCTGTATCTTTCCCAACATTGGAGCTGGCAGTTCTTTTATACCGTCGGCCAGCACCC
>JAJPJW010000030.1 GCA_021324075.1 Pseudomonadota bacterium
ATTTCAAAGCGGGGCTGTTCATAAACACCCGCCATGAATTGTGCGTCAAAGGCCCTTTCCCCACCAGGGGCGTAATCTTTTTTCAACCGATTGACGATGGACTTGGGGCCCGTTACATAGACCTTGGCTCCGCCCTTCTGCCAAAGGAGGAACTTGAGGATGCGTTCCGCGTGCCGGTAGTCGGTTTCCAATTCCGGATGCCCTTCGGGGAAAGTGAGGGTGCTGAAGACCGCAATTTGGCCGCCGGACCTTTCCACGGCCAGCTTCAAGGGCACCCCTTGGCCGCTTTTTTGAATGGTTTGGGCGAAGTTCCGGTGGCCGAGAAAGGCCGGTCGGAAAGCGGGGTCCAAGGGCGGCGGAATGGCCGGTTTGACTTGAAGCAGGTTTTCCATCTTATTCGCGTCCTCGAAAAATCTTTGTGTTTAATCCGTATCTGTGTTCATCCCATGCATCTGTGGCAAAAAGTCTTTCGTCCTTGTCGTTCAAGGCTTTGCACCAGTCTTTTTCACGTTTCGGGGGTCGTAAACCGGCACGATGCGGATCGCCGAAAAGAAAAGCTCGCAGTTGGGGTCGCTGGTGGGGGTATGGTTCCCGGTGAACTCTAAAACCCTTCCCCATTTGAAGGGCCCGGTTTCCCGGGATTGGGTCGCGGCGTCGAAGTGATAGCCCTGGGCCGGGAAATCCGACAAGGGGATGGTGACCCATTGCCAATGGCCGGTGGTTTTGACGTAATGTTCCAAGGGCACTTCGGTTACCAGGCTGTATTTCTCGTCGGCTCCAGGACCCTTGTCCATGATGAACCCCACCGTGCTGGTTTCCCCGCCCCTGGCCCCCCGCACATAAAACTGCAGGGCGCCCTTCGAGACGTAAGCCGTAAGGTCTTTCCGGGACAGGCCCACCCCGAACCCCGACCAGTCATTCCCCTCAAGGGCTACGTCGATCCACCGGTTGTTTTTATCCTCAACCACCGAGACCTTGGATTTCCCGTCCGGATAGGCATAGGTGTAATCCGGGGCAACCGCCGGCGTCATTAAATCCTTCGCCGTAAGGCCCGCATCCTTCCCCGATGCCGTACCCGCCGGCACATCACCGAATCCCGTATCGGCTGAAACCAGGTGGGTTTCCTCCGGACTGGCATTCACCTGTTTGAGCGTGGACCAGAAGCTTTCATCCTCGGCCCCGAAATACCACACTCCCAGGCCGTAGAAATGGTTGCGTTTCACCACATTGCACTGGGCTTCCAGGCAATAGGAATCGCTCATCCAGGCTTCGTGCTTGGCACCGGACGCGTCGGCATAGTCGATCTTCAACTCTTGGCTGTAATCGGTGTCCCTTACCGGCGCCACCTGGTACTTGTGGACCAGGTCCGTGAACTGGGACCAAACGATCGTGTTGCCGTTCATACCCACCCAGTCGTAGCCGTAAACCGGATAGCCCACTTCCACCTTGTCCGCGGGCATCACGGAGGCCGCGTACTTCCCGCACATCTCGGACCATTCGGGCGAGGTGATATTGCCCGCCGCGCTGGTGGTCCAATGGTAGTCGTAGGTCATGGGCACCAGTTCATCAACCGTTCCCCCGATCGCCGGATAATCGCGCGACTGGGGGTCGTCCCAGGTGCCCTTGGCGTCCACCTTGGCGGGCAGTGCGATACCCGTCTCAAAACCCCCGGCCTTGGCGGCCACGTGGAGCTCTTGCATGAACCTGGAAAAAGCGTCCTTGTCGGCGGCTTTGATATTCTCGTAGTCGATCTGGATCCCCTTCACCTGGTACTTCCCGGCGATGGCCACCAGCATCTGGATATGCTTGGCCCGAAGGGCGTCATCGTAGAGGAATTTTTCGATCCAAGTGCCGTTGTGGGTCTTGATAGAGACGTCGTAATTGCCCGTCATGAACCAGGCTTCCACCTTGTTCTGGGCCGCCACCTCCATCACTTTCGCCTTTAACTCCTCGGTGGCTTCGGTAACCGGCATGGGCAGTCCATCCGGCCCGCACTTGGCCCATTCGAAATAAGCCCGGTCGATCTGGTCGGCGTGCTTCTCGAAACTGGCGGCGGACTTGTGCCCTTCATCCCAAAAGGTTACCCAACCCGATATCCCCACCGGCCCCTTTTTGCCGGGACCCGTTGTTTGAGCGTGAAGATAAGGAGACAGAAAAAAAGACCCCACCAGGAGAACCAACAGTTTTATTTTCATGCCGTTCCTCTCACTTATCTGTGTTCATCCCATGCATCTGTGGCGAAATGGCCTTTTTCTCTTTGAGCTTAATGTGTCTGTGTCACTTTCTTTAAATAGGGAGGCTGGTCCGGGTTCAATCCCTTCGCCGTCGCCACCGCCAAAGCCAACGTCTGCAGCATGGGCGCCATGCCCATCGGATTCACCACTTCCTGGCCGCCCGGGGTCTTCACGGGAACCGTTGCCTTCTTCAAAATTTGCGGCACAGGGCTAAAGACCATGACCCTGGCTCCGCGTTCCCTAAGCTCCTCCAAAAGTTCCAGCGAACCTTTCAAGGTTGGGCCCGGAGGGGCCAACAGTACCACCGGAAAGCCCTTGCCCGCCAAGGTCTTGGGGCCGTGGTGGAAATCCGCCGTGGAATAGGCGTGGGCCATCACCTGGGCGCACTCCTTCAACTTCAACGCCGCTTCCTGGGCCGGGCCGTAATGGAACATCCGTCCCACCACCACGCAGGAGGATAGGTTCGGAAATTGGTAGGCTGCGTCCCATACCGCACGCGAGAGGCGGCAGCCTTCTTCCACCAACCGCGGCAGGGCGGAAAGTTTCGACCGCACCGAGGGGCCTTTGGCCACGCATTCGACCAGGGCGTAAAGGGCCAGCAATTCGGAAGTATAGGTCTTGGAGGCCGCCACGCTTTTTTCCGGGCCCGCCATCAGGTCCAAACTGTATTCCGCCTCCTTGGCCAGGCGGGATCTTGCGTTGTTGGTGACACCCAGCGTCAGGGCCCCCTGCTTCCGGGCATCGTGCAGGATGCGGCAAACGTCCGGCCCCTCACCCGACTGGGAAATACCGATGACCAGGCAATGGCGGTATTGGACCTTGGCGCCGTAAAGGGTGGTCACCGAGGGCGCGGCGAGGGACACGGGAATGCCCCATTCTTTTTCGATCAGGTAGCGGGCGTAAGTCCCCGCATTGTCGGAGGTTCCCCGGGCCGCGAGTACGACGAAACGGGGCTTAAAGTCTTGGACGGCTTGGGCGGCGCGGGTAAGGGCTTTCCATTGGCGGGAGAGGAACCGGCGAAGGGCCTGGGGGCTTTCCAGGATTTCTTTTTCCATGAGGGTCCGGGTGAAATTCACGAGTTTGAGTATATCGCAAGAATCCGGAGCGGGGACCGGTTTTCACCCGCTGGCTTTGGAGGAAGTGTTTTAATTTTTAAAACGGTAAAAACGGCTCAATCGTTTTTATTTGAGGATATGGGCGCGATTCCTAGTTTAAAATTGCAACCATGAAACAGCTTCCCGGTTCCCAAAAACTTCTTTTTTTGCTGGACTACGACGGCACCCTTACCGATTTCAAGAAGAACCCGGAGGATTCCAGGCTCACCCCCGCCGCCAAAAAAATATTGGCCCGCCTCCGGAAGAAGTACCCGGTCATCTTCATCAGCGGCCGTTATTTGGACAGCTTGGAACAGGTCTCCGGTTTGAAGAAATTGCCCATGGTCGGCACCCACGGTTTTGAGTCCCGGCATTTCCCGGAGGGTTTCAAGCTGGCTTCCCCCGCCCAGGAACGACGGTTCAAAAAGGAAGCCGCCGTCCTTTGGAAGCATCTTCAGTCCCTCCTGGCCGAATTCCCCGAAATCCACATCGAGAAAAAGCCCTACTCCTCGACCCTCCATTACCGGGGTATTGACCTGGCCCCCCGCCGGGAAAAGGCCCTCCATCGCCGCTTTCATCAGGTCCTCAAGGGGGCCGTCACCCGGCGCTTTTGGGGGGTGATGGAGGGAAAAAAGATGATCGAAGCCTTCCCCAAGGGTTTTTCCAAGGGAAAGGCCGTTGAAAAAATCCTGGAAAGTTTTCCAGGGTCCCTGCCCATCTACGCGGGCGATGACCTGACGGACATCACGGTTTTTAAGGTTTTAGGGAAGCGGGGCCTGAAAATCGCGGTGGGACAAAGGATCCCCAAAAGCCAGTACGACCTTCAATTCGATTCGCCCAAGGAATTCTTAAACTGGCTGGATAACTTCTAGGCCCGTCCGGAACGCCAGGCGGACAACTCCGTCACGCACATCATCAAGTGGTACATGGAACTGGCCGGCACCGGGCCTTTCCGGCAGGTGCCATCGGCCTCCAGTCGGTCGCCCCAGGAACCCATGGGTTCGCGCATCAGGTAATAGCGGAGAAGGGCGGATTCGATTCCTTTCACCCGGTTTTCCCTTTCCTTTTCTTCCACCCCGGGGCGGACGATCCAGGCCTTGATGGCCTCGGTGGCCACCCAAAGCCGGTGGGTCCGCTCGGTGACTTCCCCTTGGTCGCTCACCTGGTCCCAGTAGAGTCCGGTGGCGGGGTTGAACCCATACTTGTCGGTGAAAGCCAGGATGCCCCGGCTCAAGGCGGGGTTGACCTCCATTGCTTTTCCGGCTTTCCAAAGAAGCCATGCCCATTCGCAATGGTGTCCCGGCTCCACCCGGACCTTGCCTTCCTCCGCGACCGGTTTCCATTCCCCGTCGAAGACCTCCCGGAGGGCGCCGGTCTTGGGATCGATGATGAATTCCTCGGCCAACCGGTAGATTTTTTTCGCCTCGTCCAGGAAACGCTGGTCCCCCGTGGCGTCAAAACAGGCCAGCATGGATTCAAACCAGTGCATGTGGGGATTCTGGCGGAGGGTACCCTTTTCGGCCGTTAACTGCCAGTAACCCTTCCCCCCGGGTGTGGACAGCCGGGTCTTCACCTGGTCCAGGGTGGCCAGGATGAGGGACTGGGCCTCGGCACTTCGGGTCAGCCGGTAATAGCTGGAAAGGCCCAGCATGATGAAAGCGGTGTCGTAAAGGTCCATCTGGGGGTCCAGCATCGACCCGTCGGTCTTCAGGCGCCGGGCCCAGAATCCGTCGGCGGCCCGGCAATGGCGCTTGATAAAGTCGAAACCATGGTCGGCGATGGCGGTGGCATCCTTGATCCATCCCAAAATCGCGGCCGTCGAGAAGCAAAAGAGCTGTCGTCCCTGCACCCGGACTCGTTTGAATCCCGGATCGGAGGGGCCGCCGTCATGGGCCAGTTCCTCAACAAAACCGCCCTTTTGAGGGTCAACGCCTCTTTGCGCCCAAAGGGGCAAGGCGGATTCCCGCATCCAAGTGACTAAGTCCATTTCTTTAGTGTTCATTTTTTCCTAACGAATCGGATTTCGGCATATTCAACGCCCCTTGGGGCGGAGGGTAAAACTTCCCCCTCTGAAAGAGGGGGATTGAGGGGGAGTTAGTCTTAATCAAAACGCTTCAACAATAATGACTAATACCCCCCTCCCCCCCTTTTTCAAAGGGGGGACGTAACAGAAGATCAGTTATAAAGGTCGTACAGGCTGGTCACCCGCAAGCGCCGTTTGGCCCGGGCCAGGGTTTCTTTCACGGGCTTGTTTTCGAAATGGGGCACCCATTTCCAAACCGCTTTTTCCCCTGGTTTTAACACTTTCCAGTCCCCTTCGAAGCGGCCTTCCTTCCCTTCCAATTCGGCATGGAAGAAAGGAACGATGTTCCGGCTTTGGACGTGGAGTTCAAAACCTTCTTTTCCCTGCCGAAGCTCTGCCTTTACTTGGGGCTTTTCCACCGGCACCCATTTCCAAGGCACCAAGGCGGCGTAATTCCCGCCCCGGACGCCCCCGTCTTCCAGTCCGGCGAAACACAAGACCTCCCGGGGATGCATTCCCTTCTTGAGCAACTTGGAAAAAGGCACGGTCAGCAAACACCGGCTCTCGCCTGGTTCCAACGACCCCTGGAGGGCGGTTTGAAAAACCCTTTTTCCCGCCCAGGTCACGGATTCGAATTTTCCTTGGAGGCCCAGGGCTTGGGGAAGATCGTTGGTGGCCCAAATCGAAACCGTCTCACCTTGTTTTTCCAAGGATACCAAAAGGGGGCTGAAAAACCGCCGGGCTTCGTGGTGCAGTGCCTTCCACCGGCCGTGGTAATCCATCGAACTCCAGGAGGCCACGGGCCAGAGGTCGTTCACCTGCCAGAAGAGGGCGCCCATGCAGCGGGGCCTCAGGCGGCGCCAATGCTCCACCGCCGTGCGGATGGCCATGGCCTGGTTGACCTGGGAGGCAAGGCAGAAACTCTTGAAATCCTTGGGGATGGGCATCTCCCGCGCCAGGGTGTTGGTGATCAAAAGGTTGCCCTGGGGCGAGCGCTGGTGGTGTTCCATGACCCAACTGGAGGGGTTCATTTCCTTTTCCGGCACCACCGCCGCAAGGGTCTTCAGGTCCGGGAAGGATTGGAACCCGAACTCGGAAACGAACCGGGGCTTCACCGTCAGGTAGTCGCTGAAGGGCTTGCCCCCGTGCCAGACCTTCCAGTAATGCACGTCGCCGCGGGAAGGGTCGTCGGGGTTGCCTTCGAAGGAGCCGTTGGAGGGGCTGGAAAGCCAGAACCGGCGGGTCGGGTCTTCGGCCTCGCAGGCGCCCTTCAGGGCGTTCAAAACCTTGCGGTACATGCCGGGGTAACGCTTGGCCTCGGTGGCGGTGGTTTGGGCCGCTCCGCCGGGCACCCACCAATGTTTCACCCCGCCCAGGTCCTCGTTGTCGCCGCACCAAAGGGCGATACAGGCATGGTCGGACAGCCGGCGCACCTGGTAGCGGGCCTCCTCGGTCAGTTCCTCGATGAATTCGGGGGTATCGGGGTAAAGGGCGCAAGCCATCATGAAATCCTGCCAGACCAGGATCCCCATCTCGTCACAAAGGTCGTAAAAGACGTCCAGTTCATACTGCCCGCCGCCCCAGACCCGCACCATGTTCATGTGGGCCCCGACCATGGAGGCCAGCCAATGGCGGTAGCGTTCGGGTGTGCAACGGTCGATAAAGGCGTCCGCGGGAATCCAGTTTGCGCCCTTCATGAAAACCGGGCGGCCGTTCACCTTGAAGAAAAAGGATTCGCCCACCGCGTCCCTGGTGGTCACCAACTCCAGGGTGCGCAGGCCCAGGCGTTTGGACAAGCGGCCGGTCTCGCCGTTATCGCCCTGCCAGACGGCTTCCAGGCCGTAAAGGGGCTGTTCACCCTGCCCGGCCGGCCACCAAAGCTTGGGCCTTTCCAGGCAGATTTCGGCCTCGACCCGGTTTTCCCCCGGCTTCAGGCGGACCCGGATGCTGGTGACTTTCCCACCGCATTGGAACATCATCACCCCTTCCTGGGGTGAAGCGGCTTGGAGCCGGGCCGCTACCTTCAGGATGACCCGGTTCGGTTTTTCGGAAGGTCCTGAATGGATTTGCCGGGTCTGCAGGGAGGCGATACGGGGCGCATCCGAGCATTCCAGGCGGGAGGACCGCCAGAGGCCGGAGGTGGCCAGGTAGACGCCCCAATCCCAGCCGAATTGGCACTGGACCTTGCGGATCCAGGAACGGCGGCTTTCCCTGGCTTCACCCGTTTCCCACTTGAAGTCCTTGTCCGCATTGGCGCGGTAACGGTTCTTGGCCGCTTGGGACCAGGCATAACCCGTGGGGCTCTTGAGCAATACCCGGACTTCGTTGGAACCCGCCTTCAGCTTTCCCCTTATATCCACCACCACCTGGCGGAACATGTTGAAGGACTGCCCCACCTTTTTGCCGTTCAGGAAAATTTCGGCGACGGTGTCGATCCCGTCGAAAACCAGTTCCTGCCGCCCCTGGGCCGCTTCCTTGGCGTCGATCTGGACGGTTTTCACCAACTCCCAGTCCTGCTCGTCGACCCACTGGAGATCCAGTTCATTGCGGCCATGGAAGGGGTCCGCGATTTTGCCGAGTTTTTGGAGGTGGTAATGGACCGTGCCGGGCATGGTGGCCGGCATCCATTGGGAAAGGCCCCGGTCCTTCGGGGCTACGCCCCGAAGCGGTCCGGCAACACGGAATTTCCACTCGCCATCCAGGGAATGTTGGGTCAAGGCAATACTCCGATGAAAGTTTATCCGGGGCATAAGATAGCCCAAACTTGGCCCTTGTTAAAAGGCTTTAGCTGTAATTAAAAGAATAAACCCCACGAGGGTCATCCTATAGAATACGGACATCCATGAATGCGCATTCATGGACGGCGGTCAAAAACAGCGAAGGTCCAAATGCACACTCTTATCGCGGATGTTGACGACACCGTTTGCCCCAGCACCCAACCCATCGGCAAGGACATGGCCAAGGAAATCGCCCGTTTGGTCGACGCCGGTTGTTCCTTCGCCTTCATCAGCGGCAGCAGCTTCAAACAAATCTCGGACCAGCTGACTCCCTCCCTGGGGGTCCCCCACCATCTCCTGCCCGTTTCCGGCGCCCAATACGTGAAGGTGGACTATGAGGGCGGCAAACCCATTTTCAAGGAACAATACAAACTGGAATTCAGCGCCGAAGAGCGGAAGGAAATCCTCGGGGCCCTGGAGGCCCTCATAGCCGCTTATGACATCAAACCCCTGACCTCTCGGGAGGACCAGCTTCAGGACCGGGGCGGCCAGATCACCCTTTCCATCCTGGGACGCAGTGCGCCCGATGATAAGAAAAGGGCGGCGGACCCGGACGGCAAAAAACGGCGTGAATGGCTGGATTTTTTGCGGAAACGGATGGGAGACAAGTATTCCATGCGCATCGGTGGCACGACGTCCATCGATATCACACCCCAGGGCATCGACAAGGCCTACGGTATCCGAAGGTTCCTGGAGGCCAACAGCCTCAAACCCTCCCAGGCCCTCTTTTTCGGGGACAAGCTCGGCCCGGACGGCAACGACTTCCCCGCCACCAAGGTCGTTGATTGCATCGAAGTGAAGGACCCCTCCCACTTGCTGGAGATCCTCCAGCGCTTCAAGTCCGGCCCAAAAGCCTGATTTTCTTTAGTGCGGTTCTTAAATTCCCGGGCGCCTTCTTCAAAAAAGCACATTAATTGGCTTTTAAAAACCGGAGTGAAGCGGGGGAGTGGAAATTTCTTCGGCTCCGGATATGATTTTCCCATCCATTAAATCTTGGAGGAAATCATGAAGAAAAAAGAAAATACGCCGGCAACTAAGACTTCCGACAGCAAGGGAATCCTGGGGCAGGTGGGCGAAGAAGTGAAGCAGGACCTGAAAACCACTCCCCAGGAAGTGACCGACGCGCTGGTCCAGGACGCCAAACAAGCGGTCAACTACGAGATCCGCAAGGGCTTCCGGAATCTCATCAACAGCTTCTTTAAAAGATAACCAGACCAACATCCACCCAAAGTGCATCTTGGCCACAGATGCAGGGGATACATGGGATAAACCAAGGCAAAAATAGTTGTAATTTTTAACGACGCGTCTTGAAGCCTTATCCCAAAGTCTTAGCCATCCCATTAATCTGTGGCTAATTCTTATTTTGGCTTCCAGGGTTAATCTTACTTCTTATAAAACTTCCCGTTGACCAGGGCGGTCGCCTTGGTCAAGGCCTGTTGGGCCGTCTCATCCCCGTTCCAGACCCGGTCCAGTTCCGAGCTGATCATCTGGTACCATTCGGTGACATTGGGGTCGACGGGCTGGAAATGCCCGTACTTCACTGCGTCGACCAGGAACCCCTTGGACTTGGGCCTTTGCCCGTCCAAAAAAACATCCGATTTGGCCAGGGTCTTCAGGGCCGGCTGGGTGAGTCCCGTGGAAGCCATGTACTTCTGCCCCATTTCCCCCGCCAGGTACTTCACCAGCTCATAAGCCAGGTCGGGGTTCTTGCAGGTCTTGACGATGCCGTATCCCGCCGCGCTCAGGGGGAAAGCCCTGCGGCCGCCCGGCCCCTTGGGGAATTCCACGACGTCCCAGTCAAACTTCTGGATTCCCCTAAATTGGGGGGTCAGCCAGATGCCGCTGTAGAACATGGCCACGGTGCCGTTCATAAAAAGGTCCGAATTGCCCAGGCCGCCCATGGCCGTAAAGTCGGCCGTGCTGGGGCTGACGTGGTATCGGGTGATCAGGTCGCCCCTAAACTGCACCCCCGCGATGGCCTCGGGGCTGTCCAGGAGGCAGCGGGTCGGTTTTTTCTCGTCGTCCACCAGCTTTCCCCCGAAAGCGTAAACCCAGGCGTCCCAAATGGGCTGGGCGTCCACGAAACCGAATTGGGTGACCTGCCCTTTTTCGTTTTTCTTCGTCAGCTTTTGGGCGGTCGCAAGGAACTGCTGGTAGTCCCAGCCGTCCTTGGGATAAGGCACGCCGGCGGCGTCGAACTCGCTCTTGTTGTAGTAAATGACCGCCACTGGCGCGATATCCCGGGGGAGGGCCGTCAGCATGCCGTTGAAAGTGTAGTGGTCAATGGCTTCGGGGTAAAAATCGGAGAGTTTGATCGTGGGATCCTTCTCCACATGGGATTTCAGGTCCAGGAAAACGTCCTTGGAGGCGAAGCTGACCATTTGCTCCGCGTTAACCGCCATGACATCCGGGGCGGTGCCGCCCGCGAACTGGGTGAGGACCTTGGTGATGTATTCACCGTAAGGGGCGCGGGCCAGTTCCACTTCCACCCCGGGATGGTTCTTCTTGAATTCCGCGATGGCGTTTTGGAGGATCCGGGCTTCGGCCTCGTCGCCCCATCCCATGCACCTTAAGGTGGTGCCGGACTTCGGCGCGGAAGACGAACAACCGCCCACCGCTAAGACGGCCAGGAACAGGCAAGCCAAAAACCAGGTTCTTTTCTCCAAGTTTTCCTCCCTCATCGGCAATTAAAGCGTTTTAGGAAAAAGATTATAGCTTTAAGAAGAGGGAAAAACGTTAAGGGAAATTGAGGGTGTTTGGCGGGCCCCGGCGGGTGCTAAATACGGCTTTATCGGTAATGGGTTCGTTCAACGGCTATTCGTTCTCCCCCCTGAAAGAGGGGGATTAAGGGGGAGTTAGACTTATCGTTTCGCCCGGGAAAAGACGAATACCCCCCTACCCCCTTTTTCAAAGGGGGAGTCTATTCAAACTGACCCACTGCCGCTTTATCCGGCCGTTTAATGGACGATGACGATCCGGGTCACCTGGCGCTGGAAGCCCCCCTGCGAATCGGTCATCTCGATATCGGCCAGGTAAAGCCCGCTGGCGATCCCCCGGCCGGAGAAATCCCAGGCGGCCTGCCCGCTTCCCGCTTGGCCTGTAATTCCCCCTTGGACTAATTCTCCCGCGATGGTGTAGATGCTGATCCGCAAGGTCAATCCGGGGGCCCCCAGGAATTGGATGAGGGGCCCGTTCACGCGCTGGCTGTCGGGATTGGGATAAACCACCACGGGGGTCCCCGTCAGGCTTAGGCCCCCATGGTCGACGCTGACCTGCTTAGTGATGGTGGAGGCGCCCCCCTGGCCGTCGGTGGATTGCATTTCCACGAAATACTGGCCGTTCTGGACGATCTGCCCGCCGTCGTTGCGTCCGTCCCAGACCACCGTCATCCCGTTGGACAAGGTGAGGGTGAGTGTGGAATTAATCCCGCCTTGCTGGTAGCTGGGGGAAATTACGTTGGCGGAAAGGTTGACCCCCGTGGCCAGGGTCATCGCGTCCGCCAGGACGCTGTCCAGGTGCCTCACCACTTCCCCTACGTCGTTGTAGATATTGAGGGTGATATGCGCCAGGTGGCGCGCCACCATGGCCACCTGGGTCACCGAGGTGGCGACGCCGTTCGTGTCGACATTGTCGATCTTGATGTAGTACTTCCCGTTGGTGACTTCCTGGCCGTTGTTGTCCGTTCCGTCCCAGGTTCCGATGACCTGCCCCTGGTACACGATGTTGATCTTGTCGTTGATGGAAACCAGGGTATTGCTGCTTTGCAGGCTCACGCTCTGGATGGGCTGGGAATACTGCTTCAAGAGGATGGTTTTGACCACTTCCCCCGACTCGTTGTAAACGTTGATGCGTACCGTGTAATTGCCCG
>JAJPJW010000204.1 GCA_021324075.1 Pseudomonadota bacterium
CGCTCATGGGTGCCCAAGGGCGCGCGGTGGATGATGAACGGCCGTTGTTTGGAACCGTCCGCCGCCGTGTATTCGAGTTGGAACCTTTCCGGGGAAGTGAAATCGAGCTGCACCGTGGCGGCCGTCTCTTCCCGGCCCAAAACGTTCTCGGTCTGGTAATCGATCTTGGGGCCGTAAAAGGCCGCTTCCCCCAGGACCTCCTCATACTCCACCTTGAGTTCCTGCAAGACCTGGCGGAGAATCTCTTCGGTCTCTTTCCAAAGAACCTCGTTGTCCGTGAACTTGTCCTTGTCCTGGTCGTGCAGGGACAGGCGCACCCAGATCTTGTCCATCCGGAACTTGTCAAAATAGAATTTGTGCATGGCGACGACTTTTTTGATCTCGTCCTTGATTTGGTCCCGGGTTAAATAGATGTGGGCGTCGTTCATGGCCAGGCCCCTAACCCGCAAAAGCCCTGCCAACTGGCCCGACTTCTCGAAGCGGTAAACCGTTCCGTATTCCGCCAGTCTCAAGGGAAGCTCCCGGTAAGAGCGGGGGCGGTTCAGGTAAATCATGTGGTGGTGGGGACAGTTCATTGGTTTCATGTAAAATTCTTCCGCGGGGGAATCGGGGTCTTTTTCCACGCTGCGCATGGGCGGGAACATGGCATCCTTGTAAAGCTGAAGGTGCCCCGAAAGCTTGTACAACTCCCCGTTGGCGATATGGGGGGTGGCAACCCTCACGTAACCGTCCTTGAATTCCATTTCCTTGGCGAATTTTTCCAACTCTTCCCGGATGACCGTCCCGTTCGGCAGCCAGAGGGGCAGGCCCTTCCCCACTTTTTCGTCGATGGTGAAGAGCTCGAGTTCCTGGCCAAGTTTGCGGTGGTCCCGTTTCAGGGCCAGTTCCCGGTTTTTGATGAATTCTTTCAGTTCGTTTTCCGTCGGGAAGGCCAGGCCGTAAATACGGGTCAACATGGGGCGCTTGGAATCACCGCGCCAGTAACTCCCCGCCACCGAATCCAGCTTGAAGGAGTTGACCGGGATTTGGGAGGTATCGGCCACGTGGGGCCCTTCGCACATGTCCACGAAGGGGCCGCTGGTATAAAAGCTCAGGTTTTCGCCGTTGGCGAGGAGTTCCTTCGCGTACTCCACCTTCAATTCCTGCCCCATTCCCTCCAGCTTCTTCAAAGCCTGGTCCTTAGGCAGGTCCTCGCGCCGGAAGGCCTGTTTTTCCTGGATGATCTTGCGCATGCGTTTTTCGATGTCGGGAAGGTCGTTTTCGGTGAGGGGTTCCTCGAGGAGCATGTCGTAATAAAAGCCGGTACGGACGGGAGGGCCGAAACCCAACTGGGCCTTGGGGCGCACCTGCAGGACGGCTTCCGCCAGGATGTGGGCAAGGGAATGCCGCATCCGGAAAAGCGATTCGTCCATTTTGTGTTTGGGTTCGTATTTTTCGGACATGGGATTTGCCTATCGTGAAAGCCGAGGCGTAACTGGGCGTCGAACCGCGCTTCGCGCCATAGGGGAAAAGCCCCCTATGAGACCCCATCGGAACCGTGGGGAAGCCTCTCCCCCACACCTCTCCCGGTTCTCGTCCGGCTTGTATTTGTCGTATGACTAACGGGACCATTTTCCACAAAGCGGAAAATATGGTGGGCGTAACTGGACTCGAACCAGTGACCCCTTCCATGTCAAGGAAGTACTCTAACCAACTGAGCTATACGCCCGCACACCAGAAACGTCCCCGAAAGGGACTATCCTTATAAGGCTTTCATCGGCCTGTTTCAACAGTTTTGAGGCCCATCCCGGTAAAACCTGGATGAAAATACGGCCAAGACCTTTGGACCAGGATTGGAATCCACGGGAGAATGGGGAGGGAAAACCGGAATGGCCGTGCGGTGGGAACTAGAGATTTTTTGTCCGGTAGATCTCCAGCTTTCCCGCAATCTCCCGGAAGCTTGGAAGTTTCTTGTCCTTTTCGGAAAGAACCGGGCCGGCAACAGGCCATTGGATTTTTAGATCGGGGTCGTCCCACCGAACGCCGACCTCATCCGAAGGGTCGTAGAAATCCGTGCATTTGTACTCCACCTCGGCAAAATCCCCCGTCACGCAGAAGCCGTGGAGAAAGCCCGGCGGGATATAGAACTGGCGGAAGTTTTCAGCCGACAGCTTCTCCCCCACCCATTGCCCAAAACTGGGCGAACCGGGGCGGGCATCCACCGCCACATCGAAAATTTCCCCCTGCACCACCCGCATGAGCTTACCCTGCGGATTCTTCAACTGGGCATGAAGGCCCCGCAGTGTCCCCTTGCCGGACCGGGAATGATTGTCCTGGACGAAAACGACCTTCAGGCCGGCCTCGGCGAATTTCCGGGAATGGTAGGACTCCAGGAAAAAGCCCCGGTTGTCCTTGAACACATCCGGCTCCACGATCAGGACGTCCTTCAGCCGCGTGGGTGTCAGACGCATCAAAATTCCTGGCTGAGGATGGTTTCGAGGTATTGGGCGTAACCGCTGGACTTGAGCTCGCGGATGATTTTCCTCAGCCCATCCGCGCCGATGAATTTGTTCTTATAGGCGATTTCCTCGATGCAGGCCACCTTGAGCCCCTGCCGTTCCTCGATGGTTTGGATGAAAAGGGAGGCTTGCATCAAGGACTCCGGGGTTCCCGTGTCCAGCCAGGCCACGCCCCGCCCCAATTTCTCGACCTTGAGCCGCCCTCTTTTCAGGTATTCCCGGTTCACGTCCGTGATTTCCAATTCCCCGCGTTTCGACGGCTTCAGGGAAGAGGCGATGGAGACCACTTGGTTGTCGTAAAAATAAAGTCCCGTCACCGCGAAGGGCGACTTCGGCTTGGCGGGTTTTTCGAGGATGTCCACGGGCTTGCCGTTCTTGTCGAACTCCACGACCCCGTATCGTTGGGGGTCCTTGACCCAATAGGCGAAAATGGTGGCCCCGGAGGTGTTATGGGCTGTTTTTTGGAGCTGGCCCGTCATCCCATAGCCGTAAAAAATATTGTCCCCCAAGACCAGCGCAACGGGGTCCTTACCGATGAACTTCTTGCCGATCAGGAAAGCCTGGGCGATACCCGCAGGGCGCTTTTGCTCCGCGTATTCCAACCGGAGGCCCAGGGACTTGCCGTCCCCCAGCAGCTTCTTGAAATGGGGCAGGTCGTGGGGCGTGGAGATAATGAGGATCTCCCGGATCCCCGCCAGCATGAGGACCGACAAGGGGTAATAAACCATGGGCTTGTTGTAGATGGGCAGCAACTGCTTGCTGACCGCCTTGGTGATGGGATAGAGGCGGGTGCCCGATCCTCCGGCTAATAGGATGCCTTTCATTTCTCTTCCTTCGCTGGTTTATTTCTTCTTGAGAAGCCCGAGCCTCTGGCGCCCGTAATTCCCGGCCTGCACTTTACGGCACCAGTCCTTGTTGTCCAGGTACCACCGCACAGTGGCCCCCATTCCCGACGCGAAGTTGTGGCGGGGTTTCCAACCCAGTTCACGGCGGATTTTGGAGGCGTCAATGGCGTAACGCCGGTCGTGGCCGGGACGGTCCTTCACAAAGGTAACCAACCCGCCGTAATCGGACAGGCCTTTTTGCCGGAGCGCGGGGTTGTCCTTGGCGGGAAAGGCCTTCTGCAGTTCCCGGCAAAGGGTGCGGACAACCTCCAGGTTGGTTTTCTCGCTGTTGCCCCCGACATTGTATTTCTCGCCCGCCGTCCCCCGGCCCATGACCTTCCAGATCGCCTCACAATGATCTTCCACGTAAAGCCAATCCCGGACATTTTTCCCGTCCCCATAAACCGGCAGAGCCTTCCCTTCCAGGGCGTTCAAGATCATCAGGGGAATCAACTTTTCGGGAAACTGGTAGGGACCGTAATTGTTGGAACAGTTGGTCAGGACCACCGGCATCCCGTAGGTTTCATGATAGGCCCGCACGAGGTGGTCCGCCCCCGCCTTGGTGGCCGAATAAGGCGAATTGGGGGAATAGGGGGTCTTTTCCGTAAAGAGGCCCGTCGGTCCCAGGCTGCCGTAAACCTCATCGGTGGAAACATGCAGGAACCGGAACTTCTTCCGGTCCGTTTCCTTCAGCCCCTTCCAATAAAGCCTTCCCGCCTCCAGCATCTGGAAGGTCCCTTCAACGTTGGTACGGACGAAGGCCTCCGGCCCCTCGATGGAACGGTCGACGTGGCTTTCAGCGGCGAAGTTGAAGACAAAGCCCGGCCGGAAGCGTTGGTAGAGGGTCCGGACTTGGCCGGCATGGGCGATATCCCCTTTCACGAAGAGGACCCGGCCGCCTTGGAAGGCCTTTTGCAGGCTCACTTTGTTTCCCGCATAGGTCAGCTTGTCGAAAACGACGATCCGGTGTTGGGGAACCTGGGAGAGGAGGTAATAAACGAAATTGGAGCCGATAAACCCGGCACCGCCTGTCACGATGATGGTTTGCATGGAACATCCGTTGGTGGAATTAAAGCCGCCCAATTATATCGGACAGGCCCGCCGGAGGTAGCTTGAATCTTGGGCTATTTCGGCCAAGTCGTGGGAAAACCTCTTGTTTATTTCACGGAAGGCGAAGGCTGGTGGGCGGGCTTCAAAAGGTCCATGACCGTCTTGACGGGGTTGAAGGTTTCCAAGGGGACTTCCACAAAGAGGGTGATCCAGTCGGCCATGGCCCCGTTCCAAAGGCCCGGCAGTTCCAGGGCCTTGAGTTCCCTTCCCTCCATGGACTTGGAACTGATGAAAACCGCTCCGGGATCCCTATATTTTTTCAGGTCGAAAAGCCGGCCTTTCCAATCCCGCACCCCGCAAACCAGGTCCACCGGGTTGAAATGGGTCGAGCCCTCAAAAATTTCTTTCTGGTCTTTCCGTGCCAGGTCCATCTGGGCCTTTTCCACGATTTGGAGGGAAACATGGCCTTTCGAATCCTTCAGCCAGTAGGGACCACCCCCCGGTTCGCCCTGGGCCTTTACGACACCGCATACCCGCAAAGGGCGGTTGAGAAGCCCGGCGAGACGCCGGGCCTGGGTTTTCCCCGGGAGATTTTTGAAGTCCTCTCCCAGGTCCAGGCCCAGCTCCTTTTGGGCGTGGAGGGCCGCCTGGCCAAGGACCCGGGGGGAAACTTTTTTAGCGTGGAGTTTCTTGAGGGTTTTGAAAATCCCCTCCTGGGTTTCCGCCAGGTATCCTCCCAGGATTTTTTTCCAGAGGACCGTGGTTTCCAGGTGGTGTTCCAGCGTCACATTGTCGATATTCTTGATGAAAACCAGGTCGCCTTTGAGCCGGTTGAGGTTTTCCAAGAGGGCCCCGTGGCCTGCCGGCCTAAAGACAAGTTTTCCTTCCTTGTCACGGAAAGGCTGGTTGCCCTTGTCGACCGCAAGGGTATTGGTGCCCGCCCCTTGGACCGAAAAACCCAGGTCAAACTTGACCCGGTATTTTTTCTCGTAAATCTCCTGGACCGTCATGAAATGGCCCCGGCAGTCCTTCTCGTGCTCCTCCGAAACGGTGAAATGGATGCGGCACCGCTTGGAACCGTCCTGGGCGTACTGCACCCCCTCCACCAAGTGCTCTTCAAGGGGGGTACGCCCGCCCGAGGCGTATCCATGGAAGCGGACCAACCCCTTGGGTTTTTGGGAATAGTTCAGCCCCTCAGGCAGGAGCAGGGCGCGGAGGATGTCCTGGAACCGGCCTTCACGGCGCAGCATCTCCAAATCCCGGCCGTTCCTGGAAAGAACCCGTCCTAATTCATCGAAGAAAGCGAACCGGGAAAGGGCGTCCATGAATTCCAGGAATTGCCGGCTTTCCCCCTTTCCTTCCAGCACCTCTTTTTTCAAATCCACCTCGGAAAAGGGTTCCCTTTGGAAAAACTTCATCAGGAGGTGGAACATCCGGCTGGCCGCTCCCGAGGCGGGAACGAACTTGGAAAAGCGTCCTTTGCGGACGGCCTTCTTATATTTTTCCAATGCTGTTTTTTTCTGGGCGGGCGTCAGCCGATGAATGCCGTCACCCAATAAAGCGGGGCGCACCAATTCGGCGAAGGGGGGAGGATTGCGGAACAACTCGGCTTGCCGGGAGGCCTCCAGGGGGTCAATCCCCTGGGCCTTCATTTGCTTGAGGTCGTCGCGGGTCCAGGAATTGGGAGCCATGGAAAATCCGTCAAAAGGTCTGGTAAAGGTTCGTTGGGTTAAAAAAGTGGAGGCGGCAGGCGGATTTGAACCGCCGAATCGCGGTTTTGCAGACCGCTCCCTTAACCACTTGGGTATGCCGCCCCATGCTTCACGCTCATCGGGGAAAAAACCCTGTGCCACCAGGGTTCCCCCCTAAAAACCAAAAAGGTGAGCGGTGGAACGGGTGAACGTGGATAAGAAAAAGGCCTTTACCTGTTCACCTGATCAACCCTCACCCAATTCAAACCACGGGGTGGAACCCCGGGGATCTATGGAGCGGGAAACGGGATTCGAACCCGCGACTTCAACCTTGGCAAGGTTGCACTCTACCACTGAGTTATTCCCGCGTAACAAGCCGGTAAAGGCTTTTCGAATGGAGCGAAATTATACTTTTCGAGGTGCCGGGAGTCAATTCGCGAAAAAGGTTCAGGGGTTGCCGAAGGGGCCCGCCGCCGGGAGGCGGGGGGGCTTTGCCGCCTTTTGTTTTAATCCTTTTTAAGCCCTAAATCCTTCACCACCTGCTCAATGATGTCGGCGTCGATCTGCTCGCGCTTTAAAAGGTAGCCTTCCAGCATGGCGTTGTCGCAAGTGGTGTTGATAAGGCGGGGAATGCCCTTGGTGTAGTCGAATATCCTCTGGTAGGCATTGGCGGTGAAAACGTCCCTTTCGCAACCCGCCACGCTCAACCGGTGCCGGATATATTGCTCGCTGGTTTCCCGGGTGAGGGACTTGATGAAGAACTTCATCGCCACCCTTTGGAGGAGCGGCGGGTCGAGGCCGAGATAGGTTTCCAGTTCGGGGAGCCCCAACAAGACGATGGAAATGAGCTTTCGCCCGGGAACCTCCAGGTTCAGGAGGCCGCGGAACTCCTCGAAGATTTCCTTCTTTTGGAGCATGTTGGCTTCGTCGATGAGGACCACCGCCTTGCGGCCTTCCTCATAAATCTTCATCAGCCGCTCGTAAAGCTGGGAAATGACCTGGCCCTTGGTCTCCCCCGGGGCTTCCACGCCCAATTGATGGGCGATTTTCTTCAGCATCCACTCGGCGCTGATTTCGCTGTGGACGATGACCAGGAGGGTGGCTTCGTACTGGGGGTCTTGTTCGAGCTTTTCGAGGGCCTTGCGGGCCAGGAGGGTTTTGCCGGCGCCGATGTCGCCGACCACCACGGTGAGGCCCTTCATGGTGTCCACGGAGTGCAGCATGCGGACCATGGCTTCGGCGTGCTGGCTGCTTTCGTAATAAAAGCGGCTGTCCGGCGCGTTGGAGAAGGCTTGTTCTTTTAAACCGTAGAAGTTCTCGTAGCTCATCGGGTAGTCCTTGGAACAGGCAAGAGCTACACGAAAGCCTGTCGTCCCGGATGGGCCGCCGGAAGGAGCCCTAGGCCCGGGTTATCGAATACTGGAAAAGGCAGAAACGACGGGCCTTTTCCGCCGAAAATTAAACGTAGCCTACCCTATTTGATTTCTTTTTGCCACCCGAATCTTTTTCACCCTCGGAGGGGCGGGCGGCTGGCGGTGGGGTATTGGTGCCTGTGGCGGGAGGATTCTCGGCGGGTTTGGTGGTTCCCGTACCCGCGGAAGGCGCGGGTTTTTCGGGGGCGGCGCCCCCCTTGGCTTTGATCATTGCTTCCACGTCCCCCAATTTTTTCCGGGCTTCCAAATTGTCGGGTTCGGTCTGGGTGATCCGGCGGTAAATCTTCGCCGCCTCTTCCAAAAGCCCCTGGCGGACGTAAATATCCGCCACCGCTATGGTCATGAATTCATCCCGGTTGTCTTCCAGGGCGTCCCCCTTGGAAGGCGGGGGGGTGCGGGAAGTGGCGGTGGCGCTCGCCGCGGCGGACTTTTCCCTGTCGGCCTGGGCTTTCTTCTCGGCCTCTTCGCGCGCCTTGCGTTCCATTTCCTCGCGGACTTTGCGTTCCGTCTCTTCGCGGACCTTGCGCTCGACTTCTTCATGGGCCTTCCGCATCGCCTCGTCCTTGATGCGCTTTTCCATCTCGTCTTTTTGTTGGCGTTCGACTTCGGCCCTGGCCAACCGTTCCATTTCCTCTTTGGCCTTTTTCTCCGCTTCCTCCCGGGCCTTCTTTTCGAGTTCGGCGCGGACCTGCCGGTCCGCTTCCTGGCGGGCCTTCAATTCCAGTTCCTCACGGAGGCGCTTGGATTCCTCTTGGGCCTTCCTTTCCATCTCGGCGCGAAGGCGGATCTCCTCGTCTTCCTTGGCTTTCTTTTCGGCCTCCAAGGCCCCGATCACGTCCTCCCCGGTCTTGACATAGGCCGTATAGGCCTGGTTGAGCTTCTGTTTGATTTCGGTGTTTTCAGGGTAGGCTTCGGCCAGTTGCTGGTAAACCTCGATGGCTTCCTCCACCATTCCCTGCTTCAAGTAGTTGTCCGCGATGGAAAGCTGGGCCCGCAGTTCTTCCTGGGGATCGGCTTCGGCGGCGGGTGCCGGGGGGGCATGGACCGGTGCGGGAGCCGGTGCTGCAACGGGCGCGGGTGCGGGCGCGGCCTTAGGAGGCTGGGAAAAGGGCTTGGCGACATCTTGTTCCAAGTCCAACACGCCGGCGGCCGGGGTTTTGGACGGCGCGGGCTCGGCCTTGGCGCTGGGGGGGGCTGCCGCAGGCTCGGCGGGCTTTGCGGGGGCGGGCGCCCCGGCCGCCACCTCGCCCATGAGCCGTTTTTGGGCTTCCGAATGGTTCGGGTTCAGCTCCAAGGCCTTGCGAACCGCCTCCATCATGGGTTCTTTCTTTCCCTGCTTCTCATGGGCCAGGGCCAGCTTGAAATAAGCGTCGGCGGCCCCGTTCTTGTCCCCGCTTTGCTTCAGGGCTTCGGATAGTTTGGAATGGGCGGTCAGCGAATTGTCGTCCAGGGAAAGGAGCGCCCGGGCGAACTCGGCGGTTTTGGCGTAGTCGTTCTTGGCGGCGTAACGGTCGACCAGGATCCCCAGGTTGGTGATGGCCTCCTGTTTGTTTCCTTTTTTGAGGCAGACCTCCACCCAGGCTTCCACGACCGCCAGGTTGTCTTTTTCAAGCTTCAGGGCCTTTTGGATGTTCTCCGCCGCCTTGTCCGGCTGCCCCAGTTCCAGCATGACACGGCCCAGGTTGATCAGGGCCCCGACGTGGTTGACCTTGAACCGCAGGAGGCTCTCAAACTCGGCCTTGGCTTCGGAAAGTTTTTGTTTCTTGAACAACACCATGCCCAGGACATAGTGGGCCTCGATGCTTTTGAGCTCGACCGCCTTGGCGGCATAGGCGTTGGCATTTTCCAGGTCCCCGGAGTTCAGGGCCTGCTCGGCGGCGTTGAGGTATTCCTTCTTGGCGTCCGATTCGGAGCCTTGCTTGGTGTGGATCTGGGCCAGGTTGACCCGGGCTTCGATGTTGTTGGGGTCGAGCAGGACCACCTTTTGGAAAACTTCCTGGGCCTTTTTGAAAAGGCGGTTTTTGAGGAAGGCCCCGCCCAGCATCTGGTAATGCTTGACCGCCTCGGCGACCTGCCCCTTCTTTTCATACAATTCACCCAGCTTGTAGAAGGCGGCAAGGTTCTCGGTGTCGAGCTTCAGGACTTCGGTGAGGGCCTCGATGGCCACGTCCATGTCGCCCTGTTCCATGGCCGTTTCGGCCTTCAGGGTCTGTTTGATGAGGTTTTGTTTCTTCTGGGCTTCGGCGGGAAGAAGGCTGGCATCCAACGCGGCGATCTTTTTGTTGACGATGACGGCCTTGTCCGTCTGGCCGCGGGAGGAGAAATCCACGGAAACCTTCATGTACTCTTCAAAGGCTTCCCGGCTCGATCCCTTTTTGACGTAAACATCCCCCAACATGTTGTGGGTGTTGATGTCCTCGGGATCGAGGGCGATGAGCTTTTTGTATTCCTCGATGGCCTTATCCCAGCGGCCTTCCTGGAAATAAATATAAGCCATTTTAACGATATTTTTTTTGTCGCCACCAGCCGGTGCACTCATAAAACCTCGGAAAATCCGGCGCTAGGAGGAATAGAGCCCCCTGCCCTGCGGAAAACAACGATCACTGTCACTCGGAAGATAAATCGGTTCAAAATGTGCCATTTTGACCGGTACCGAATAAGGGAAGAAGAACCTGCATCCCGCTAAAACCGTTGAATTTAATATAACATTCGCGTTTGGCCCGCGCAAGGAAATGAGGCCCCGAATGCCTTGGAACAGAACCGGGGAAGGCCGGAAAACATCCTCCGGGACAAAGCTCCAGAGGCAAAATTTCGAGGTCCACCGAGGAACCGTCATTGGGTTAATAGATAACCCTTGTTTGCCGGGGTTTAAGTGCCGGGAGTTTCAATGCCGGAAACAGCCAACCACATGGTCGTTGACCATGCCCACGGCCTGCATATGGGCATAAACGACGGTGGGGCCTAAAAACTTGAACCCCCTCTTTTTCAGGTCCTTGGCCCAGGCTTCGGCTTCAGGCGTATAGGCCGGATAGTCCTTCAGTCGCCGGAACCGGTGGGAGACGGGTTCGCCCTTGACCCAGGACCACATGTATTTGGAGAAGCTGCCGAATTCCCTCCGGACTTCCAGGAACCTTTGGGCGTTTTCGATCGCGGCCGCGATCTTGGCCCGGTTGCGGATGATGCCCTTGTCCTTCAGGAGCCGCGCCCTCTCCTTAGCCCCGAACCTTGCGACCTTTTTGAAATCAAACCCGGCAAAGGCCTTCCGGAAATTCTCCCTTTTGTACAACACCGTCCGCCAGGAAAGGCCCGCCTGGAAGGTTTCCAGGATGAGGAACTCGTAAATCTTCCGGTCGTCCCGGAGCGGCCGTCCCCATTCCCGGTCGTGGTAGGCGATCATCAGTAAATCCTCCGCGGGCCAGGGGCAGCGGCCCAGGGGTTTGGGTGGGCGGGTTTGGCTTTGGGTCTTCAAGGTCTTCTCCGTTCTCAGGATCATCTCCCGTCTTCACTGGCCGTTAAGATAAGCGATTTTCCGGGCCCAATTCCAGGTGTTTCCCTCCCTCCATTCCCTGTTATAATTTTGGAGGATCAAAGGAAACGGGATGAATCGAAAGCCTCTACTCTGCTTTTTCCTGGCCGGCGGGCTGGTCACAGCCCCGGACCTTTGGGCTTCGGACGCCCGCGTCAATGCCGCCGGGGGCTTGAGCCTGGTCATGGAAGACGAGGTCGTTTCCATCAACCCCTTCACGGTGGGCAACCCCGCCGGCTTGTCCCTTCTCCCCCCCAAAAGCCGCCTGGACCTCTCCGGGACCTACGTCTTCGAGAACGAAGCGGAAGACCGGTTCCAAAGGACCTACGCCGGATCCCTGCAGGACCTGCAATCCAACGGCGTCAACTACCAGGGGCTGATCCTCTTCCCCACCGACCGTTGGGGGGTCCAGCTCAACGGCGATTACCTTTACACCGAAGGCCCGGCCGGAAGCCGGCTGAACACCGACGGCAACAACCGCCTTCGCGGGCTCTTGCGGACCGCTTATAACTTCGGCCCCTTCGCCCTGGGCGCCGAATTCACCCCTTCCCAAACCACCAGCCCCATCGCGGCCCAGGCAACCGGTGGGGGGCAAATTGTTTCCGGAAACGACACGGCCACAGCCCTCTCGGTCAACGGCGGCCTGTTGGCTTGTTTTCCTGCCGACCCCGGTCCGAAGCAGGACCGCTTCGAGATCGGCGGGGTTTACAGCAACCAATTGACCGCCCCCCAGGACGAAGTCGACCTCAACGTGGTGCCCACCAGCCTTTCAACGCCTTCCCCGGTCACCGCCACCTTCACCGATACCAATGCCCAGGTCTTCGGGCCCGAGGCTTATTTTGAAAGCCCCGGTTCCCTCCAGGCGGCGGTCGTCTCCCGTTTCGCCCAGGTCTCCACCCAACTGCAGGAAAACTCGCCCAATGCCCTATTGGTCCCCAACCCCGTGAACTATAAATTCGACGACGTCTCCCAGATGGTCTTGAGCGGCATCTTCAAAAGCTCCAGTCCTTTGGGCGCGGGGGTGAACCTGAAGTTGGGAGGCTTTTTGTCCTATTCGAACCTGAACAGTAACTTTTACGGCTCGACCGGGGCCACCGCTTCCACGGCAACCCAGCAAAACTTTTTGGCCCAGGTGGGCACGGGGGTGGAAAGGACCGGGGATTTCACCGTGGGTTTTCAGGCCGCCCTCCTCAGCGTCACGGGGGCCAATCATGATGCCTCCGGCACCGACACCGGCGACACCGGCTTCCTGGACTATTCCTTTGCCCTGGGCGGGGAGCGGTGGCTTTCCAAACCATGGGCCTTCCGGATGGGCCTGGCCTATCACAAC
>JAJPJW010000106.1 GCA_021324075.1 Pseudomonadota bacterium
AGCCCCTCGACACCATCACTTACAGCCTGGTCTACTCCAACCCCAGCAACGTCTTCGTGAACAACGCGGTTTTGACCGACACCCTGCCCCCCGCAACCCTCATGAGCTATAACCCAGGGTCGGCTTCCAATAGCGGCGTCTACAACGCCGCCACGAACACCCTGACCTGGAGCGGCCTGTCCGTGGCCCCGGGCGCCTCGATGACCATCACCTACTCGATCAAGGCCGCGCTGGAATCGGCCAACATCACCAGTTCCACCCTGGTCAACAACGCCTGCCTGAACTACGGGAACGGGACGGTTTGCGCCAACAACGCGGTGACGATCACGGGCGCCTACCTCGTCCAGCTGTCGGTTTACAACCAATCGGGCGAGCTGATCAAAACCCTGGCCACCTTCGACATGGGGACGGCCATCACGGACTTCACCATCGTGAACGGCGTCATCACCACCGACGCCCAGACGGCCGAGTTCCTGTACCAGGGTGTGACCATCGGCTCCTGGGACGCCTCCAACTCCAGCGGGGCGAAGGTTACGGACGGGACCTATTTCATCAAGATCCAGAGCACCGATCCTTACGGGGTGGCCACCACGGTGACCAAGCAGGTGACGGTGAACGTCGACCGGAGCACGCTGCAGGTGGCGGTGTACAACGAGGCCGGTGAAATCGTGAAGACCTTCACCCAGCAGGAGATCCAGGCCATGTTCGGGGGAGGGTCTACGGGCAACCTGCTGCCGGCGGACTTCAACGTGGTGGATGCGCACCTTTCCAGCAATACCCTGGAGGTTGCGTACGGAAGCGGGACCAATAACAGCATTGCGGTCACCCTCGGGTCGGGCCGCAGCTTCACTTGGGACGGGTCGGGGGACAGCGGGCAGTTCCTGAGCTCGGGCAGCTACTTTATTGAGATCCAGTCGACCACCCAAGGGGGCAACACCCAGCAAATCGTGATGCCGGTGCATATCCTGAACAACGGGGCGAACGCCATTTCGGGGGTCTTCCTGGACCACAATCCGGTGCATTTGGGCCAGAACACCCTGGTGACCTTCTATGCCAATACGCCGACGGGCCAGGTGACCAGTACGGAAGTGAGGATCTACACCATCGCCGGGGAAATGCTCAGGACCCACCTGACCAGCGACCCCTCAAACCCCACCCAGGTAAAGTGGGACTTAAGCCAGGGGACCCTCGCCAGCGGCACCTATCTGGCGGTGGTGGAGATGCATTCGGCCAATGGTATCATCGGCCGCAAGGTCCTGAAGGTCCAAATCTTCCATTGATTCTGGGAAGCTGGTTTTCGGGTTGGTCCTTTTTCCAAAAAGATATTCGGTAGACCGAAAATCCCTTATCCTTATTGAACGTAATTAGGAAGGGGATAGCTCTCATGTCACCTGAACAAAACAAGAATTCCGTTGGAATCCCACAGCTTTTGCTGGGCTATACCATCGGCTTTTTCGCCTGGCTGGCGGGGTTCCATTGCATGGAAATAGATCCGAACGGGATTGCCCATCTTTCTACTAAAAGATTCGCAAAGCACCTCCTGAAGGTTTTTCTTTGGGTTTTGGGAATAACCCTTCTCTATGAAATCATCGGAATGTGTTGCGGATGCTTGAAGCCGCCTTCTGTCCTGGAAGAGGCTGGATTCTTTCTTGTAGAGCTTTTATTGATTTGGGCGGTTCTTTTCGCGGTCTTGAGGTTTGTGAAAAACGGCGCTTTTTTGTGGGTCCTACCGGGATTCCGGAAGTTCTCCTGCCCCCAGTGCTACCAAACCCAAGCCTTCCGGTTCCAGCCCGTGTCCTTCCAATTCGGCTTTTGGGTGACTTACCTTTGCCCCAATTGCGCTTGTCTGGTCAACGGAGCGGGGGAGCAAATTGTCTATCCGATCAAGGTTTCGTTGAACAAGTTCATGCCGGGGCTGCTTAAAAGCGTTCCGGGGGTACTTGTTGCGATCGTCCTGGGAATTCTGCCGGGGTGGGTTCTCGGGCATTTTCTTTTGAATAAGTAAAAAATGGAACAGCTTACTTCATAAAGCAAATCCCATTTGCCACAGATGCACACAGATAAGGTTTGCTGATTCTTTTGTCATCGTGAGAGGGCCCATGTTCCAGATCACGATGATAGGTGTTTAATGCGTTTTGTTGATTTAATTTTATGGTCATCCCATTCATCTGTGTGCATCTGTGGCCAAATAGTCGTGGGATTGACTGGTCGGATTTGATTTTTGTTTGAAGTGCTAGACCTTCGAAGCTTGGGGCTTCTTGAAGAGGGTGGCCACGATTTCGGCGAAGCGGTGGGGAACTTCCAGCTTGCGCGGGTCATCCCCGACGATGGGACTGTCAAAGAGGGGAAGGACCTGGGAAATACCCACTTCCTTCAGCCAACCCACACCGGGGTCTACGGCTCCCACAATAGCGATACAGGGGATGCCCAACCTCTTGGCCATTTCGGCAACCGCCACAGGCGCTTTTCCTTCGCGGCTGGAGTTGTCCAGCCGGCCTTCACCGGTGATGACCAAGTCACATCCCTTCATTTGGTCTTCCAGCTTCAGGGTCTTGGCCACGAAGTCAAAGCCGCTTTCCAGCTTGGCGCCCAAGGCCAGCAAGGCCATGCCCATTCCGCCCGCGGCGCCGGACCCCTTCTCGTTCTTAAGAAGCATATTGCAGGCTTTGGAGAGGATCCCTTCGAAGTGGTAAAGCCCCTTTTCCAGTTCCTCCACCATGGCGGGAGTGGCCCCTTTAAACGGGCCAAAAAACCGGGCCGCCCCATGGTCGCCCAGGAGGGGAACCTGGACATCCACCAAACCCGTGATGTCGATACCTCTTAATAGGAGGCTGGCGGGTTCCAAATCAACCGATTGGATCAGGGCGAGGTGTTTCCCGGAAAGGCCCTTGGGGGGCAGGGTGCCCTTGGATTTGAAGATGACGCCCAGGGCCTGGAGGAAGCCGATGCCGCCGTCCACGGTGGCGCTGCCTCCCAGGGAAATCCGGAGATGCTTTGCGTTTTGTTTCTTAATGGCTTCCAGGGCGATTTCCCCGGTTCCGTAACTGGTGGTCTCCAGGGGATTGGGTTCGCCGGGCGCCAGGCGGAAAAGGCCCGAAGCCTGGGCCATTTCAATCACGGCCGTCTCTTTTTCCGGAAGCTGGGCCATGCCGTATTGGCATTGCTTGGGCCGCATGAGGGGGTCATTCACGGTGACGTTGAGGGTCTTGCCCTTGAGCAGGTAAATAATGGAGGTCAGGGTGCCTTCGCCGCCGTCGGCAACCGGGCAGAGGCGGATTTGGGCGTCGGGAAGGTTTTTTTGGATCTGGTTCCTTAACATCTCCGAAACTTCTTGGGCGGTGGAGACGCCCTTGAATTTATCCGGCGCAATAAGGATTTTCATATGCTCCTATCGCTTGCGTGAATTTCCGTAACCGAAGTTGAACCGAAAATTAAAACGTTTTTAACCGTTTGGGCGATACCAGGTGTATCTTTGGGTGCCCGGATATTAGACTGGAAATAAGGACTCATTCCATTTTAAGGGGGAAAAATGTCTTCGCAAGACCAATCCATTACTTCCTTACAGAAAGATTCCCTCACTTTTCCGCCTCCGGCCGCCCTTTCGGCCAAGGCCTATATCGGAACCTTTCAAAAATACAAAGAAATGTACGACCGCTCGGTCAAAGACAGCCACGCCTTTTGGCTGGAACAGGCCCTTCAGGAGCTCGAGTGGTCCAAGAAGCCGACCAAGACCCTGGACTACACCTGGGACACGAAAAAACGGATCATCCAGCACAAATGGTTCGAGGACGGCGAACTCAACGTTTCCGTGAACTGCCTGGACCGGCATTTGAACGGCCCGGTGAAGGACAAGACCGCCATTTTGTGGCAGGGTGAAAAGGACGAGGAAGTCCGGAGAATCACCTATTCGGAATTGCACCAGATGGTCTGCCGGTTTTCCAACGTCCTGCTCTCCAAGGGCATTAAAAAAGGCGACCGGATCTGCATTTACATGCCCATGGTGCCGGAAGCGGCGGTGGCGCTCCTGGCCTGCGCCCGCATCGGGGCCATCCATTCGGTGGTTTTCGCCGGTTTTTCCGCCGAATCCATCAAGAGCCGCATCCAGGATTCGGACAATGTGGCGGTCATCACGGCGGACGTGGGTTTCCGCGCCGGCCGCACCATCGCGCTCAAAAGCATCGTGGACGAGGCGCTCAAGGACTGCCCGACGGTCAAAAGCGTCCTGGTTTTCCAGCGCGGCGACGGCAAGGTGAATATGCAGGCGGGACGGGATTTCTGGTGGCATGAGGAGATGGGGAAGGCCAGCCCCGACCACAAGGCCCAGCCCATGAAGGCCGAGGACCCGCTTTTCATCCTTTATACCTCCGGGTCCACGGGCAAACCCAAGGGCGTGCTCCATACCACCGCGGGATATCTGTTGTGGGTGGCCATGACCCACCGCTATGTCTTCGACTACCACCCGGAAGACCTTTATTGGTGCACGGCGGACATCGGCTGGGTGACGGGCCACAGCTACATCGTTTACGGGCCCCTGGCCAATGGCGCCACCTCCCTGATGTTCGAGGGGGTGCCCAATTACCCCGACCCGGGCCGCTTCTGGCAGGTCGTGTCGAAGCACAAGGTCAACCAGTTCTACACGGCCCCCACGGCCATCCGGGCCCTGATGCGGGAAGGGGAGGATTGGCCCAAGAAATACAATTTGGACTCCTTGCGGATCTTGGGCTCGGTGGGGGAACCCATCAATCCCGAGGCCTGGCTCTGGTACCACCGCAACGTGGGCCGGGGGAACTGCCCCATCGTCGATACCTGGTGGCAGACCGAGACGGGGGGCTTCATGATCACCCCCCTGCCCGGGGCCATCACCCTCAAACCGGGAAGCGCCTCCAGGCCCTTTTTCGGCGTGGAGCCGGCCGTCCTGCGGGACGACGGCACCGAGTGCAAGCCCAACGAGGGGGGGAAGCTCTGCATCAAGAAACCCTGGCCCGGCATGATGCGCACGACCTGGGGCGACCACGACCGGTTCATCAACACTTATTTTTCGACCTTCAACAACGTCTATTTCACCGGGGACGGGTGCCGCGTGGACCTGGACGGGGATTATTGGCTACTGGGCCGGGTGGACGACGTGGTGAATATCTCGGGCCACCGCATTGGCACGGCTGAGGTGGAAAGCGCCCTGGTTTCCAATCCCAAGGTCGCGGAAGCAGCGGTGGTGGGCTATCCCCACGATATCAAAGGGCAGGCCCTCTATGCCTATGTGACCCTTAAGGAGGGCGTGGCTGTCTCGGAGGAGATCAAAAAAGAACTGGTCCAGCACGTGCGCAAGGAAATCGGAGCCATCGCCCAGCCCGATAAGATCCAGTTCGCCGTGGGACTTCCCAAGACCCGAAGCGGGAAGATCATGCGGCGGATTTTGAGGAAGATCGCCGAGAACGACACGGGCAACCTGGGGGACGTTTCCACCCTGGCCGACCCCTCGGTGGTCGACAAATTGGTCCAAGGCAAGCAATAAAGCTTTGGGGGGCATGGGTCAGTTCGAATGACCTCCCTCTTTGAAAAAGGGGGAGCAGAGGGGGTATTAGAAGTTTTCGGGTTAACCAAGATGGCTAACTCCCCCTCGATCCCCCTCTTTCAGAGGGGGAAGTTGGCGCAACAGCCGAATTACAAAAATTGAGTTACGTGTCGCAAGTTGAAGAAGCCCTGGTTCGTCCAAAAACCGGGGCTTCTTTTTTTGATATGATAGCGGCCAATCGAAAATGGAAAGGGATGTCATGGGAAAGACCCGTCTATTGCTTTTCGCCTGTTTCTGGCTTTTGGCGCCGGCCCTCCTGGCCGACAACGCCTCCCTTAAAAAATCCGTGGTCCAGATCTTCACGGTTACCAACCGGCCCAACTACTACCAACCCTGGGTCCTGGGATACCAGTTCAGCGCCAGCGGCTCGGGCTGCATCCTCCCCGGCCACCGGATTTTGACCAATGCCCATGTGGTCTCCGACCAGGTCTTCCTGCAGGTCATGAAGGCCGGTGACACCAAGAAATACACCGCCAAGGTCGAATACGTGGACCACGACCGCGAAGTGGCGGTCCTGAGGGTGACGGACCCCGATTTCTTCCAGGACACGGTGCCGGTCGTGTTTGGGGACCTCCCGACCCAAAGGGACAAGGTGGCGGTCTACGGTTTTCCCATCGGCGGCGACGAGCTTTCCATCACCGAAGGGGTGGTGTCGCGCATCGAAGTGCAGCGGTACATCCATTCCCAACGGAATTTCATGACCATCCAGACCGATGCGGCCATTAATCCGGGCAACAGCGGGGGTCCGGCTTTCGAGGGCGGCAAGATGATCGGGATCGCCTTCCAGGCCTTCAGCGGCTCGGAGGCCCAAAATACGGGTTATATCGTGCCGATCGTCATCATCCAGCAGTCCTTGAAGGACATGAAAGACGGCGTTTCAGGCGGCGCGCCGGATTTGGGTTTTTACTGGCAAAAGATGGAGAGCCCGACTTTGCGCTCTTACTACAAGATGGAGGCGGGGGAATCGGGCATCCTGGTAACGAGGGTTTATTACGGCTCCCCGGCCTGGGGGATTTTGAAGAATGAGGACGTGGTGACCTCCGTTGACGGGGTGAAGATCGCCAATAACGGCACCATCCCCTTCCGCAGCGACGAAAGGCTGAGCTTCTCCTATATTGTCAGCCGGTTCCAGATGGGGCAGTCGATCCGGTTGGGCATTCTGCGGGACGGCAAGGCCCAAAGCCTTTCGCTGAAGCTCCAGCCTTTCGATTTGCTGGTGCCAGGGCCCCAATACGACATCCGGCC
>JAJPJW010000206.1 GCA_021324075.1 Pseudomonadota bacterium
CCGGCTTTTATCTTTTCAATGATGGTGTTGATGACCGCCTCAAGCGCCTTGTGGATTTCAACCTTCTTGATGCCCGTCGTTTCCGAAACCTTTGCGACCAGTTCGTCCTTCGTCATGAACACCTCCGGCAGAACCGAATAGAAACGTTTTAATGATAAGGTTGGTAACAATTATGCTCTCGAAAAAGAAACGCGGCAAGAAAAAAGCCCGGGGGCCGGGCTGGCCGTTGTTCCGGCTTTTCTTGGGAAATGAGAGGATTTAACCGAAGGGGAAACTACCGGTAAATTTCAGGCCGGAAGAAGGACCGTCTCTGGATCACCTGCTTGATCTTGGGCATGTGTTTTTTGGCCTCCTTTTCACCGGCGGCGATGATCTCCTTCCCCGCGCTGAAGTCGAAAAGGTCGAAAAGCCGCAGGTCGGGCTCGATGACGACGTCGCTTTGCTCGCGCCAGGCCGCTTCCTCCCGCACGAAGAAATACCAGACGCGCATCAGGATTTGGAAGACGTTGGAAGCGGGCGGAAAAACCTGGTGGTGCCCGAAAAGGTTGACCGCGATCACCACGTCCGCCCCCAGGCTCCTCAAGGCCTTGACCGGGACGTTCTCGGCCATACCGCCGTCCGCCAATTGGCGGCCTTCCAGCTCGACGGGGGTGTAGATCCCCGGGATGGAGCAGGAAGCCCGGACCGCCTTGTCCAGGGCGCCCCGGGTGAAGATGACTTCTTCCCCGGAACAGATATCGGTGGTCACGACGGCCAGGGGTTTTTTCAACTGCTCGAAGTTGTCCACTTTCAGGTATTTGCGGATGTATTCCTCGATGGGGCCGGAGGACACCAAGCCCTTACGGGAGGGCCTAAAGGAGAAAAGCTCGCCCCAATTGGTGTTGATGCCGATTTCCTCAATGCGGGAGACGGGAAGGCCGGAAGCATAAGCGGCCGCGATGATGGCTCCCGCGCTGGTGCCGGCCAGGCAGTCGACCTTGATCCCTTCGTTCTCCAGCGCCTTCAAGACCCCGATTTGGGCAACGCCATAGGCGATACCCCCGCAAAGGGCCAAGCCGACCTTATAACGCCCCTCGCCCGACTTTTTTTTCAGCTCGTTAAGGGTTTCAAATTCAGGATTGGGGTTCTTTGTTTTTCTTGCCATTTTATTTCCGCCTCGCTGTCGACTGCCAACCGTGAACTGTCAGCTGTATTTACTGGTCCGTGAACTGCGGCTGCCGCTTTTCCAAGAAGGCCTTGATCCCTTCGCGCATATCCGGCGACTCGCAACATTTGACGAAGCCGTCCAGCTCCGCCGCCATGGCGGCGTCCATCGAGGGCTGTTCCAAGCCGTTGTTGATGGCTTTCAAGGCCTGCGCAATCGCCACCCTAGGCTTCATGGCGATCTTCTTGGCCATGCCCTGGGCCTGGCGCAGGACTTCGGCCTCCGGGACCACGTGGTTCACCAGCCCCAGGGCTTTGGCGTCCTGGGGGGCGATGTTGTCCCCGGTCAGGATAAGTTCGGTGGCTTTTCCCCGCCCGATGAGGCGCGACATGCGCTGGGTGCCGCCGAAGCCGGGGATGATGCCCAGGTTGATTTCGGGTTGCCCCAGCCTGGCGCGGTCCGAACACATCCGGATGTGGCAGGCCATGGCTAATTCCATGCCCCCGCCCAGGCAAACGCCGTTGATGGCCGCGATGACCGGCTTGGTCATCCTCTCGATTTTCAGGAAAACCCTTTGGCCCTCGCTGGCCATCTTCTTCCCTTCCTCCACCGATTGAACCTGGGCGACGACCTTGAGATCCACTCCCGCCACGAAAACGGGCCCCGTCCCGGTCAGGACGATCACCTTGACGTCTTTTTTACCCGCCAATTCGTCCAGCGTGGCCTCAAGTTCCTTAAATACATCCGGCCCCAGCGCGTTCACGGGGGGATTGTTGATCGTCACCGTCGCCACTTTGCTGTCCACCGCCACATTCACATATTGGCCCATACCGTCCTCCTCAGTAGTTAAAGAACCCGCGTTTCGTCTTTTGGCCCAGGTAATTGGCCGAAACCATGCGTTTCAAAATGGGCGCAGGCCAGAACCGGGGCCCCAAGGTCTTGGAAAACTCCTGGAGCTTGGAGAGCACCATATCCACCCCGATGCCGTCGGCCAGGTGAAGGGGGCCCCCCTTGTCCTGCGGAAAACCCGTCCCGGCCAGCATGGCCAGGTCGATGTCCCCGGGTGAAGCCACGTTTTCTTCCAAACAATAGGCGGCTTCGTTGATCATCTGGAAAACCAGCCGTTCGGGGGAAAAAGGCGTGCCCTTGACCCCCGTCTTGGCCTGGATGCCGTCGATCACCGGCTTCAAGTCGGCCTTCTTGGCGTCGTCATAGACGTAGAAACCGATGCCGTTCTTGGTGCCCAAGCGGTTGGCCTTGTGCATCTCGCCCAGGATCTCCGCCGCCTTCATGCGGGGCCCAAAGGAGTCGTAAAGGATCATCGAAACTTCGGCGCAGACATCCAAGCCCAGCATATCCAGCAGGGCGAAGGGGCCCATAGGCATGCCGAAGGCCCGCATGGCCTTGTCCATGTCTTCCGCCGGGGCCGATCCTTCCTGGAGCGCATAGGCCGCCTCATTGAGGTAGGGGAGCAAGAGTCGGTTGACCAGGAACCCCGCGCATTCCTTGACCCGCACGGGGAGTTTGCGCAGGGATTCGGCGAAAGCCACCGTATCGTCTACGGTCTCGGGGGATGTTTGGAGTCCCGGAATGACCTCGATCAGTTTCATGACCGGGGCCGGATTGAAGAAGTGCATCCCGATGACTTTTTCCGAGCGTTTCACCGCCGAGGCGACTTGGGAAATGGAAAGGGCCGACGTATTGGTGGCCATGATGGCGGTTTCAGGGAGGACTTTTTCCAGGTCCTGGAAGACCTGTTGCTTGACCTTCATGTTCTCGAAGACGGCCTC
>JAJPJW010000165.1 GCA_021324075.1 Pseudomonadota bacterium
ACCGGCACCTATTACGTCGTGGTGGACCAGATCTCCTATACCGGTCCCAGCTATTTGGGCCCCTTCAACCTTTCCATCTCCACCTACAACGGTAATTGTTCCCTCTCGCCCGTTTCCACGCCGAACCCCTTGGTGACGCCGGGCGTGGACAACAGTACTTTCTCGGACGCAGGTTATTTGGGCTCGGTGAATATCGGGACGGACCTGACGGCCACCGGGAGCGTGCAGGACAGCATGATGTACCACAACCTCTGGGCCTTCACGGTGCAGACCAGCGGCTATTACACGACCTCCATCGATTGCTTCGACGACGGCACGGACAAGGACCCCATGGGTTTCGACCTTTACCAGTCGACCGGGCCCGGGACGGCCTCCCAGGTCGACGCCTCGGCTTTCGACAGTTATCCTTCGCCGCCGCCCGAACCGAACCAGACTTCGGACTGGCTTTCGGCGGGTGTGACCTATTTCGTGGACGTGGTAGCCGACGAATGCTGGACCGACGGCGATTACCGGCTGGTCGTCCAGGGAATCCTGCCGGGTGTTCCCACCAGCACGTCCACGGCAACGATGACCGAAACCCCCACCAACACCCTTTCGCCGACCATCACCCCGACGCAAGTAAACAATGGCATCAACATCACTTCTTTCATCGACAGCGGTAAGGCGATTACGGGCGATACCAGCCTTTCCGAGGTCGGCAGTTTCACCGCAACGGTGAACAGCTCGGTCTATGGGCAAAACGCGCAGGATACGGCCTACCATTTCACCCTGGCGGCCCCCAAACGCCTTTATTTCAACCTGACGTCCTCCGGTTCCTTCAACCTTCCCATTCTTTATGTCCTGGGTCCGGGCGGAGTTCTTAAGGACCTGAGTGCTTGTGGCAACTATCAACAGGCAAGCCTCGCGACAAGCATATTGCCGCCGGGAACTTATACCCTTGTCGTGGATGCCTACGGTTTATCCACTTATAACTCCTATTATTGTGGGGCCGGTCCCTTCTCGCTCACAGCTTCCACCTTCAATCCGACTTGCGCCTTGGCCCCTACTTCGACCCCCAACCCCATCGTGACCCCCGGCGTAGACACGGCCAATTTCACCGATGCCGGAAATTTGGGCACGGTGGCCCCCGGCTCCGACCTGGTCGGAAAGGGTCAGGTTAAGTACACGATCGGTACGGTGAATGCCTGGCGGTTCCATGTTTCGGCGGCAGGGCAGTACTCCGTCGCGGCGGATTGTTTTGATGACGGTACCGGGAAGGACCAGATGGCGGTGAGTCTTTTCGAACCCAATGGGACGGGAGGATTCACGGCCTTGGCTTACGCCTTGCCGCCTTCCTATCCGGTCCGCATGTCCCAATGGCTGGTGCCGGGCGATTATTACGTGTCAGCCCTGGCCTATTCCTGCGGCTCGGACAGCGATTATCACCTGGTCATCCAAGGGAACCAGGCTCCCACGGCGACTCCCGAGGCCGCCACCGATGTCACTGGCAATATCAACACCACCAGCTATATCAGCGGGAATACCACCGGCAAAGTGGATGCCCATTCCTATGTCGACTTGGAAGGGCAGACCTGGGGCCAAGGCGCTCCCGATGTCGTATACAAGTTCACCCTGAGCCAGCCCCAGCAACTGGACATCCAACTTGTTAACGGGACGGGCAATTCCAGGAGCATGATCGCGTATTTGAGGACCAAGCAGGACGATCCTTCCACCACGCTTGCCCTGGCCCAGGGAACCTGCCTCAGCTGCGAAGATAAGCGCAAGCCGAATGTCGGGTCCTTGTCCTATTTCTCCGGGGTCCAGGACTTCATCACCCCCCTGCTTAAGGCGGGAACTTATTACCTGATCATAGATGGGTCCACCTCCAGCGATTACGGAGCCTTCAACCTGGCCATCAATCCCTTCACCCCCCAATGCGGCTATGCCGGCAATGCCTCCCCCGTCACCGCGGTCCAACCCAACTTGGCGGGCAATGCCGCCCCCAATACCCTATTAGCGGACGACCTGGGGACTGTTTCGGCCGGCACGACGGTGGTCGGTGTGGGCGCGGTTGAACATGTCGTGGGCGCCCAGCACGTCTGGCATTTCAAGGTGCCTGCGGACCAGGTCCTCTACAACATTGCGCTGGATTGTTTCGACAACGGCCAAAACAAGGACAGCACCAGCTTCATCCTTTATAAGGACGAAGGCTTTAGCGAGATGCCCCAGATCGATTCCAGCAACGATAATTCCTACCCCAGCGGCACGTTCGACGTGCTTGCGACAGGGGATTATTACGTGGGGGTTTTCTCCAACCAAAACGGCTCCGACGGCCAATACCGCTTGGTGGTGCAGGCGGTGGCACAACCCACTTCCACCCCAACCTGGACTGCGACATCCACCCCCACCAACTCGCCCACCCCGCTTGTTACCTCTACTCCGACGGCCACCATGGTCCTTCCTCTCGGCACCTTCGGCGCCCAGGGCACGGGCAACGGGCTTTTCTCCAACCCGAACGGCCTGGTCGTCAACTCGTCTGGCACCACGGTTTACGTTTCAGATTATTCCCAAGCCAACGTGCAGGCCTTTACCGGCTCGGCGGGAAGCTTCACCTATAACTCCCAGTGGGGCACGTTTGGAACGGGGAATTTTAATTTCAACGGTCCCGTGGGATTGGCCATTGATTCCTCCTCCGATATTTACGTGGTGGATGCCGCTAACTCGCGGGTCATGGAATACAACTTTAGCGGAAGCAGTTTCCTCCACCAATTCGGCTTTTTCAGTTCCAGCCCCACCAACGGGGATTTGGTGGCTCCGGTTGACGCCGCCGTGGATGGTTCGGGGAACCTTTATGTCACCAACGACAACACGAGCACTTTGAACCAGGGTGTGGCGGTTTACGGGTCCTCGGCCAACTGGTTGAATTATTGGAACTACAGCGGCAGCCCTTATGGAATTGCGGCGAATTCAGCCGGAACGACGGTCTATGTCAGCTATGGTGGAACGGTTAAATCCTATAATGCGACCGGTACAACCAATTACGGTTCTTGGGACGGGAGCGCCAGCGGCCTGGCTTTTAACAACCCTTACGGCCTGGCCGTGGATACAAACAACAACCTCTATGTCGCCGACTTGGGAAACAATCGGATCGTCAAGTTTGACTATACCGGGGCCTACGTCAGCCAATTGGGCGGCTCTGCGGGTTCCCAGCCGGGCCAATTCCAGGGTCCGGTGGCGGTGGCCCTGGACGGCGCCAACAATGTTTATGTCCTGGACCGCGGCAATTACCGCGTGCAAGTATTCGCGCCTATGCCGCCGTTGCCATAGGATCCGATCCTACTTTCAAGTCGTTTTAATAGTTACAAGACCCCTCCTTTTTCCAAAAAAAATTTCCCTTGTTCCCAGACTCCTTTCCCTCGGGTCGTGTTAAGCTTTTTCTGGTTCATCCAAAAACAGGGGGTAGCAAATGGGAAATCTCCGGGTCGTTTTCTTGGCAACGGCGCTTGTGTTTGCGGCAACGGGAGCCTGGGCCGAGCCTTACCTGGCCGCCTGGAAGGGCGTGAATTGCAACGCCTGCCACGTCAACCAGACAGGGGGCTATTTAAGGAACGATTTCGGGAAAAATTACGGCAACACCTTACAGACCTTCGACTGGCAAGGGATTTCGGAAGAGGCCCAAAAGATCCAGCACAACACACCGTCCTTCATCGCCATTGGTATCGACCTTCATCAGGGTTATCAGACGACGTGGAACTACCGTCAACCCGTTGCGCAGAACAACAGTTCTTTCGTCCAGGGCGGCCCTCCACCCTTGAGTCGGCAGGACTTTTCCTTCCAAGTGAAGGCCAATGAGGTTGTTTCGGGCGTTTTTACGTACCGCTTGGACCAGGGTGCAGCAAAGGAAGCCTATGGTTTGGTTTCGGGCCTTCCGGCCGGTGGTTATATTAAATTCGGGAATTTCATGTTGCCCTACGGATTGAACCTTTCGGACGATCAAAGCCTTATCCGCGCTGCCTTGGAACCCGCTTCTGCAACCTTCACCTTCGACAGTCCTGCCGTTGGAGCCGTTGAAGTGGGCGTCTACCCTGACCCCGTTTTTGTGAATTTGGCCCTAACCAACGGGGCTCCTGGCCCGGTCACCCTTCCTTCGGGGCAGACGGTCCAAAATGAAAAGACCATTTCTGCCAAGGGTGGGATCCATTACTCCGACTTCACCCTCGGCGGATCTTTTTATGGAACCAACCTGGATGAGCCGAGTGGGACGGATTCAACCATGCCAACTAGCGGCGTTACCCTTTTGTACGGGGCTTTTGGTTGGGGAAGGATCGGGCCAGTAGTGGTCTTGGGTGAATATGACCAGGGCTATTACGAACTCTCTGCTCCGGCTACGACACTCCAACAGGATAATGTTTATGTCTACCATGTCAGTGCCGAGGTGGACTTAGGGAACTCGGTTTATCTTCGGCTGACCCGCGAGTGGTACAACGACAATCTCCAATTTAATCCTCTCGACGAAACCCGGAATGTTTTGACTCTGCGCTGTTATCCGGTGAGGAATCTGAAAACCCAGTTGGATTTTGTGCGGACGGACCCCAATGGTATCTCCGACCAGCCCAACTACACGCTTTTGGCGGACGCCTTCGTGTTTTATTGATAGCATGGGCGGGTGAAAAAGCCCGCCTTCCAATGGCTTTGCCTAGCCACCTTTCTTTTCCTGGCGGGGCCGGTTTTTCCGGCTCCTGCCGGGGATTCTTCTTTCCTCGAACCGTCGCTCAAAAACCGGACCGACGTTTTGTTTTTTGGCGGCTTTGAAACCGAGCCTTGGACCTCGGACTGGGGCATCGACTGGGGACCTGAGCCGGCCGGCAACAACAGCCTGATCCAAGGACGGGAAGCCCTCGAAGGCCATTCGCTGCGGGTGAAATACTCCCAAGGCGCCTTTTCAGGCGGCGGCTGCCAGTTCCTGACCGATTTTTCCAAAATTTCAATCCCGCCCCAAGAATCCCTCTACCTGCGCTATTACGTCCGTTTTGACCCCGGGTTTGATTTCGTGAAGGGCGGCAAATTGCCAGGCCTGGCGGGCGGCCAGGGCAACACGGGCGGCCACAAGCCCAACGGCAGGGACGGCTGGAGCGCCCGTATCATGTGGCGCTCCGACGGGAAGATCGTGCAATACGTCTACCACCCGGACCAGCCGGGGGACTACGGGGAGGACTTTCCCTGGGATTTCGGCGGATGTCCCCGTTTTTTCAGAGCCGGCCAATGGCAGTGCGTGGAGACCTTCGTCAAGATGAACACCCCGGGCAAGAAAGACGGCATGATCGTTTCCTGGTTGGACGGGGACAAGGCCCTGGAAGTGACGGGTCTTCGGTTCCGCGATATACCGGACATCCGGATCGACAAGCTGGAATTCGAGACTTTTTTCGGGGGTGGGGACGCCAGTTGGGCTTCGCCGCGCGACCAATATTCCGTGTTCGACAACGTGGTCCTAGCGAAAGACTACATTGGTCCCGACCCGGCGTTGGGAGCAAAATTGTTCGAAAATTCGAGGGAATCCGTCAAATCCGTGACTACTCCCACCCACGGGGTTGCGGCCATTTATGGATTTCCAGACCCCCATAGCTGGACTGTGAGCACCTGGTCGGATGGAACTTATGATTTAGACGGGCCGCTTCCGAATGGAATGGGAATGCACTTGAGGGCGGGTGGAAAAGGGCACAATGTCCTCGTCAAATTTCCGAATGGCAAATGGGGAGGGGTCCAATTTGACGGACGGCCTGTAAAGGCGAAAAAATACCAGGCTGTCCAGTTGGAAGTGTTCCCGACGGGCTGTGATGTCGAATTTCGGATTCGTTTTGAATTGAACCACCGGCAGGTGGGGATTGAAAAGGCCGTTACGGCGGCAAGGATTTGGGACGTCAACCAGTGGAACCAAGTGGAGGTTCCGCTTTCGGATTTCCAGATCCCCGAACAGTTTGATAGGGTCGTGATTACGTCGAACAGTCCCAAGGCTGTGTCGCCTTTTTATGTGGATGAGATCGGCCTCGAGAAATAAAGTTAAGCGGCGTTCACTTGAAATAAAGCCCGAACCGCTTGAGCTGGAAATCATCCACACGGACTTTTTCGAAGCTCACGTATCCCTTTTCGTTGAACGCTTCCACCATCTCCTTCATGGCCCGGATCTTGTTGCCGTCCGTGAACACGCCCAGGATTTGGCCGCCCCCGCGGTGGCCGATGACGACGGTGACTTCCTCCAATGGCATGGACGGCTCCTTTTTCGCACAAGGTTTTCCTGCATTATAAAACCCCTTCCGGGTACCATATGGGCAATTCACAGCCCGGAGGCTGAAGTTGCGGAAGGTTTTACTGGTCCTAGCCATCGGTTTGGCCGCGGGTCCCCTTGGGGCCAAGCGCCTGCCTCCCCCCATCCTTCCACCGGTGGATGACGGAGCCTACCGCTTCGTGGCCTACAATGACGCGCCGGACCACCGGCAAAACCCCTACCTGGGAGGCCATGTGGCGGCCTATTTGAAGGCCACGGGGGAGAAAATCTGGGACCGCTATCTTTACCGGGTCTGGGTGGACCCGGCCAAGGAGAAGGATTCCCAAGACGTCTATTTGAAGAAGATGTACCTGGATTCCCCCAACCGCCTCATCCTGCAAAACGAACAAGGAACCTGGTTTGTGGTGGAACGCCGCACGGGCGATTTCCTGAAGATGGGAAAATTCAAGAAGCTGCCCGACGACCCTTCCGTTTACTACACGGATGGAAACCGGGTGGAGCCGGTCATCAAGGGTGATTATTTCATCGAGGCGGACAGCCAGGTCACCTATGGCCACCAGAAGGTCCGGGCTTACGACCTGCCCACCGGAAAACCGCTTTGGGAAAAGAAGGTCACTACTCCCCGGGATGGCAGCGGCGGAAGGAGCCGTATCTCCTTTATGGTCCTCAACGACCAGAACCAACTCGCCATCACCTTGGACGACGGATCGGAATGCCGGCTGGACCCCAAAACAGGAAAAACGATAAAAACGATTCCCGCCCATTAACGCTCAAAATAAAAAAGCCCCTTGGTTTGAATAAACCAAGGGGCTTTTTACTTTAAATCACTTCCTGATTAGGCGATGGTGACATCCTTGGACAAATAGACATCCTGGATGGTCTGGAGCAGCTTGGCACCCTCGTCCATCGGCCTTTGGAAGGCCTTGCGGCCGGAGATCAGGCCCATGCCGCCCGCGCGCTTGTTGATGACCGCCGTCTTGACGGCTTCGGCAAAGTCGTTCTCGCCGGAGGCGCCGCCCGAGTTGATGAGGCCCGCCCGGCCCATGTAGCAGTTGGCCACCTGCCAGCGGGTGTACTCGATGGGATGGTCGGGGATCAGGCTCTCGTACATGCGCTTGTCGAACTTGCCGTAGGAGGATTCCTGGTTCAAGTGAAGGAAACCGCCGTTGTTCTCGGGCAGTTTCTGCTTGATGATGTCGGCCTCAATGGTCACGCCCAGGTGGTTGGCCTGGCCGGTCAGGTCGGCGGAGACGTGGAAGTCCTTCTCCTTGGTCTTGAAGGCCTTGTTGCGGATATAGCACCAGAGGACCGTGAACATGCCCAACTCGTGGGCCTGCTGGAAGGCCTTGGTGGTCTCTTCGATCTCGCGTTGGGAATTCTCGCTGCCGAAATAGACGGTGGCGCCGATGCCCGCCGCGCCCATGTCGTAGCATTGCTTGACCGAGCCGAAATAGAACTGGGAGGCCTTGTTGGGGTAGGTCAAAAGCTCGTTGTGGTTGAGCTTGACCAGGAAGGGGATCTTGTGGGCGTATTTACGGGAAACGGCGCCCAGGACGCCCAGGGTGGAAGCCACCGCGTTGCAGCCGCCTTCGATGGCCAGCTTCACGATGTTCTCGGGGTCGAAATAGGCGGGATTCTTGGCGAAGGAGGCCCCGGCGGAATGCTCGATGCCCTGGTCCACGGGAAGGATCGAAACATAGCCCGTGCCCGCCAGGCGGCCCGCGTTATAGAGCCAGTTCAGGTTGGAAAGGACCCGGTTGTTGCGGTCGGTGGGGGCGAAGATGCGGTCCACCCAGTCGCCGCCGGGAATATGGAGGGATTCCTTGGGAATGCCCTTGGCCTTATAGCCCAGGAGATCCTTGGCGTCCTTTCCCAAATGTTTCTCGAGATCAGAGATGTTCATGGTCCGTCCTTCATTTTGGATTTGATGCTGCGGCGGGAACCGCCTGAAACAAGGCAATATAAATACAAAATAAGGAAGCAATAAGCAAGTTAAAACCCCGGGGGGGCCCTCGTCCCCTTTTCTAAATTATTTCCAGGTTTTGGCGAATTCTTCTTCTTTGAACCCGATCGTGGCCTTGTGCCCGTCGGTCAAAAGCGGCCGTTTGATCAGCCTGCCGTTTTTGGAAAGTAAATCCAGGATTTGGTCTTCGGTCATGGTTTTAACCTTCTCCTTCATGTTCAGAAGGCGGTATTGCTCGCCGCTCTTGTTGAGCAGGTCGGTGACTTTCTTCCCGCTTAACCCCAAAATCCTTTTCAACTCGGCTTTGCCGGGAGGATTCAAGGTGACGTCGGTGGCACTCAATGTTTTTTTGCGGCCCTCCAGCCACTTCTGGGCGTTGCGGCAAGTGGAGCAGTTGGGGTAGTGGTAAAACTGAAGCATGCCAACCTTCTATGGATTAAAAGGAATTAAGGAGGTCGGTATAGCACCGAATTCCTTTAACACCAATAAGGAAAATCGGCGCATGGTTCCTCCCGTATTCCTTGGATATTTCGCGGGTTATTTAACTTGAGAATGGGTCTAAATACTAGTTTGATAGAAGTCATTTTCCTGGCAAAGGGGCCCTCATGTTTTCAAGACGAATTCCGGTATTTGTCGTTTGTGTTTTTGCGTTAGCTTGCTCCGGCACAAGAGCTGATGACGCGGATAACGCCCAGCCTACCCAGCTTTTCGTGGCCCAAGCGCAGGGCAGTGTTTACGTCCTGCGTGGCGGTGCCCAACACCAGGCCAATCCCCCCGAACCGCTGGTTGAAAGCGATGAAGTCAAAACGGACGCCAACAGCAAGGCGTATTTGGAATTCCAGAATGGCGGCGTGGTTGAGCTGGGGCCCAATAGCGACGTCAGGGTGAGCCAACTGGACACGACCGGGAGTGATTTCAAGGCCCGGTTTCTCCTTGCCTGGGGCAAACTGAAGGCCAAAGTGATGAAGCTAACGACAGCCAAGTCTTCCTTTGAAGTTGAGGCCGGAGGGGTGGTGGCGGGGGTCCGCGGAACGGTTTTCGGCGTCGACTATGACAAAGATAAAAAACAGGTTAATGCCCAAACGTTTGAAGGCTCCATTTTTACAAAGGCGGGCGGCAGGGAAGAGGTGGTGGAAAAGGGGTATGGGTTGGCCGTCCAAAAGACGGGTTTCGCTCCCAAGTCCCCCCTGACAGGCCAGCAGATGAACAGCTTCAAGGATTTTGTCGATATTTCCGGCCAATTGGAGCAGAAGAAAAAGGAAATGCTCCAGGACATGCACAACAAGATCATGGAAAAAGTCCCGGTGCCGGATGCCTTGAAGAACACCATCGGCCAGCATTTGCCGTTTTAACCCATCCGGCGGTTGAAGCCGGGGAAAGAGTCGGATATGAAAAAGCTTTTTACGTTGGGCGGACTGTCGACATTGGTTTTGACGTTGGGAATGGCCGCCATCCCCTTGGCCCAAGCCCTTGCGGACAGTACTGGAACGACGTCGTCCACAACGGTAACGCCGACTCCCGGGCCCAAAGTGGACCTGCCCCCCCTTTTTCTGGCCAATGCCCAGGGTGAAGTTTATGTTGTCCACGACGGGAACAAGCAAAAAGCCGATCCACCCCAGGAGGTGGCGGCCAACGACCATATACTTACGGGAAAAGACGGCCAAGCCTATTTGGAGTTCCAAGATGGCGGCACCATTGGAATTGGGCCTGTAAGCGATATGAAGATCAACGAGTTAAACATCAAAGGTGACAACTTCAAGGCCCGTTTCGTGATGACCTTCGGCAAATTTAAGGCGGCCATGCACAAGCTGACGGCCGCCCATTCCTTGTTTGAGATCGAAGCCGGAGGGGTGATCTCGGGCATAAGGGGCACTGTTTTCGAGGTGGACTACGACAAGGATAAGAAGCAGGAGGCTACCAAAACCTACGAAGGCACCGTTTATACGAAGGCCCAAGGGAAGGAACAGATGGTGGAAAAGGGCTTCGCCATGTCGGTCACCGACGGGGGATCGCCGGTCATGGCCGCCTTGGGGGGGAACGACATCAGCGATTTCCTGGCTTTCGTTGACGCCTCGACCGACCTTGAAAAGAAAAAGGAAATCCTCCTGAAACAGTTGGAGAAGCGGCTTTTGGAACGAGTGATGAAACAAAAAAGTAACAGCCCGTCGGACATTATGTTTCACTTTTAAGACAGGTCAAAATGCCGTTTCGAACTGTTTGCCTGGGGAATGTGCTGGTCGACGTGCTGGTCAAGCCCGTGGACAAGCTTCCGCCCGTGGGAGGCCTTCTGGCCACCGACCACGTGGAAATGGCGCTGGGCGGTTGTGCTTCCAACACGGCGGTAGCCTTGAGCCGCCTGGGGGTGGCAACCTTCCTTTGGGGAAAGGTGGGGAAGGACCCCTTTAGCTCCTTCGCCATGGACCAATTGAAGGAAGCGGGCGTCGAAATTTCGGGCATGAAGGCCGACCCCCGAGTTTCCACCTCGGCTACGGTGGTCTTGGTGGATTCCAAGGCCCGCCGGTCCTTTCTCCATTCCGTTGCCGCCAACGACCACATCTACCTCAAAGACTTGAACCTTTCAAAATTGTCTTCTTTTGACCATTTACACATCGGTGGTTACTTTCTTTTTCCCAAGCTGGACGGGGCGCCTATGGCAGGCATCCTTAAAGAAGCCCAAAACAAAGGACTAACGACATCGCTTGATACGGCCTGGGACATGAAAAACCGCTGGATGAAAGCCCTCAAACCCTGCCTTCCGCATTTGGATTACTTCATGCCCAGCGAAAGGGAAGTGAAGATGCTGTTGGGTCATTGCCGGCCCCGGGACGCGGCCAAAGCCTTCCTGAAGATGGGGGTCCGGACCTTTATCCTGAAACGGGGAGAGAAGGGATCGGTCCTTTTCACCCGGAACGGCGGCGAGATCCAAGTACCGGCCTTCAAGGCCAAGGTGGTGGATACGACCGGGGCGGGCGACTGCTTCTGCGCGGGGTTTATCAAGGGACTTTCCCTGGGGTGGAGCCTGGGAGATTGCCTGCGGCTGGGGAATGCCGCCGGCGCCTCTGCGGTTGGCGCTTTGGGGGCAACCGCAGGGTTGCAGTCCTTTACACAAATTAAAGGGCATTTAAAACGGTAGTCCGCGATGGGAGAAAGATTGGAAAAGAAAAGTTGCTGTAAGACCATGCAATCACACATTAACTTCAAATGCGAACGGCATACGAATCCCTGGAATTGTCCCGACTACATTTTGTTTTACCTACCCAAGGTCAAGATGTATGGCATTCCTATCCAAGGGACGGAGGGCGATGTCATTGAAATAAAATTTTGTCCGTGGTGCGGGAAGAAATTACCAAAAACTCGGATGATTTAAGTTGTTCCTAATAGAGAGGGTTAAATGACATTTCAATTAAATCCGTTCCTTAAAAAATCCATTCAATCGGTCGCCGATGTGGGACAGATGCTGTTCCGGAAGGGCTGGGCGGAAAAGAACGCAGGGAACCTGTCCTGGGATGTGACGGACACTGTAAAAGTTAAAACAAACCAGCTGAAAACCTCTGCTTTCCATAAAAACTCCCATCTTCCCAAGGAAATGGCTGGGCGTTGTTTCCTGGTGACCGGAACGGGCACGCGCTACCGGGACATCGAGAAGGACCCGGCGGGATGCCTTTGCATTCTGCGGCCTTCGGAAAAGGGGAATGGCTATCACCTTCTTTGGGGCGGACAAAGGCCGGGGTTTGGGCCCACTTCCGAGTTAAGTTCCCATCTTCGGATGCAGTCTTCACTGCTCAAAAGAGGAGGGAAATTGAAAGTCGTCCTGCATACCCATCCGAATGAGCTCATCGTCCTCACCCACCTGCCCGAGACCAACAACCAGGAAGCCCTGAACTGGGCCTTGTGGGGAATGATCCCCGAGGCCAAGCTTTTCGTCCCCAAAGGGGTGGGCTTGGTGCCCTACCGCCTAACGGGTTCGGACGAATTGGCCGGAGCCACGGTGGAGGTTTTAGAAAAAGGTTATAAGGTGGTCCTTTGGGAAAAGCACGGTGCTTTGGCGGTGGGGGCGGACCCGGATGAGGCCTTTGATCTCTTGGACGCCATGAACAAGTCCGCCACCATGTATTTGCTCTGCAAACAAACAGGCCGGAATCCCCAGGGGTTGACGCGGGAACAGGTCGAGGAAATCGCCCGGACCTATCCTGAGAAAAGTTAATTTTGCCAAATGATTTCACCAGGCGAAGCCCGATTTTCAAAAATGAAAATGTGGGTATAATACGGCCCGGTTGACCGCCCAATTCCGGAGGCCGCGATGAAAGCCAAGTCCCTTAAATCCAACGTCTCATTCCTTCAAGCCGCAAGATCGGCCTATAGCCCGAAGCTGCCGAAGGTCCTCACCGGCAATCCCTCAAAAGTTGCGGTCAAGTCCGGCAAGGGCACCCATTCCATCAGCGACCGGGACGCCGTTAAAAAACTTTTTCCCAACACCTACGGCCAACCGGAAGTTTCCTTCGTCGCGGGCAAAGCTCCGTCTTCCATGAAAAGGGCGCTCAAGGTGGCCGTGGTCCTTTCCGGCGGCCAGGCCCCGGGCGGACACAACGTGGTGGCGGGGCTTTTTGACGGCCTGCAGAAGCTCAACTCCAAGAACCGGCTCATCGGCTACCTGGGCGGGCCTTCGGGCCTGGTTGAAAACAAGAAGGTGGAGATCATGGGGAAGCTGCTGGAGCGGTACCGTAACACCGGCGGGTTCGACATCATCGGGTCCGGCCGGACCAAATTGGAAAGCACCGAGCAGTTCGAGGCGGTGGTCAACAATCTTTTGAAGGAGGGGATTTCGGCCCTGGTGGTGGTGGGTGGCGACGATTCCAACACCAACGCGGCCGTATTGGCCGAATATTTCAAGGCTAAGGATTATCCCATCCGCGTTATCGGCTGCCCCAAGACCATCGACGGCGACCTGAAGAACGAGCAGATCGAAGTAAGCTTCGGTTTCGACACGGCCACCAAGGTTTATGCCGAACTGGCGGGCAACGTGGGCCGGGACTGCCTTTCCGCCAAGAAGTACTGGCACTTCATCAAGGTCATGGGGCGCTCGGCCAGCCATATCGCGCTGGAGGTGGCCCTGAAGGCCCATCCCAATATCTGCCTGATCTCGGAGGAAGTGGCCGCCAACCAATGGACGCTGGCGGAAATCACCGAACAGGTGGCCAAGGTGGTCGCCGAAAGGGCCGCCCGGAAGATGAACTACGGCGTGGCCATCGTGCCCGAGGGGCTCTTGGAATTCATCCCCGAAATGAAGAAGCTCATCGGCGAACTCAACGACCTTCTGGCCCATAACGCCGAATTCGAGAAGCTCGAAAACTCGGTGGAAAAGATCAACTTCGTACTCCGGAACCTGAGCGCCGATTCCCAAAATGCTTTTCGATCCCTGCCGCCTTCCATCCAAATCCAGCTCCTGGCCGACCGGGACCCCCACGGCAACGTCCAGGTTTCCAAGATCGAAACCGAGAAGCTCCTGATCGAGGCGGTGGACATGAAGCTCCGGCAATGGAAAAAGGAAAATACTTATAACGGGAAATTCTCGGGGCAGGGGCATTTCTTCGGCTATGAGGGCCGCTGCGCGGATCCCTCCAATTTCGACGCCGATTACTGCTACTCCCTGGGCACCACCGCCGCCTACCTGGTGGCCGCCGGGCTGACGGGCTATCTTTCCTCCGCCCGGGACCTTCTAAAACCCGCCTCCCAATGGCGGGCGGGCGGCGTCCCCCTGACGATGATGATGAATATGGAGCGCCGCCACGGCAAGGAAAAGCCGGTCATCCAAAAGGCCCTGGTGGACCTCAAGGGAAAGCCCTTCAGGACCTTCGCCGCCGCGCGGGAGAAATGGGCGAAAGAGGATTCTTTCACCAGCCCCGGCCCCATCCAGTTCTGGGGTCCTGCGGAAGTGGCGGACGCCGTGCCGGAAACCTTAAGGCTCGAGCGTGGCAAGTAGCCGGGTTATTTCCGAAACGGGCGAATGGATTTGTCCGAAATGCGGTTCTTCAGCCGGGCAATACCGTTGCGCGAACTGCGGCTTTAGGATCTATGCCGGCTTCTTCATCCGGCTCCTTTGCCAGGCCATCGACGGCTCGGCCATCTGGGTGGTTTCCCAAATCCTGCAATTGCCGATGTTCCGGTCTTACTTTTTTTTCATTTTCACCAATGCCGCCAGCTTCTTCTTTTTCCGCCTTTATTTCATGGTTCTAACCGGCCTGTGGGGCCAGACACCCGGTAAGATGCTGACCAAGATCAGGGTAATACGCTTGGACGGTTATGAAGTCCGCTGGTCCAACGCCATTCTCCGCAATATCTTTGAGACCTTCCTCGTTCTTATCATGTTTTGGGGTTATGGCATGGCTTTGGCCCATACTTCGCCCCATGATTTCAATTTGCTGTCCGCCCCGGAAAGGGAGGAGTTCCTTGGGAAGTTCATGCCCGATTTTGTCGGCTACTGCCTCTTGGCGCGTTACGCCTACGCTTTCAGCGAGTTCTTTGTTCTGCTCTTCAATAAAAAGAAAAGGGCCATCCACGATTTTATCGCCGGAACGGTGATCATCCGCGACCCCCGCATGCCCTTCCTTCCCTGGCGCCGCGATAGTTCCAAACCCTAAAAGAGCCATAAAACCGCCTTTTTTGATATTGAATGCCAGGCGGCCCGCGCCTATACTTCACCACCCCTGCCCATCCTGGAGGTTTAAAGCTTTTTCAGGAACTGATGGGCCGGTCATTTTTTCCTTAAATTTTTTTAGGGGAAAATGGCTGGACAGCCAGGGTTTGTTCCCGCCAGAGGCCCTCGAGCCCTTCGCTGGAACCTTGTTCCCCCGAGAAAGACGGGGGGAACCCTTCCCCTTCGGGGAAGAATCCAAAAGGAGGAAAGTTCAATGTCGAATCTTTTGAAATACGACGTCATCTATATCTTGGACCCCAATTCGACGACGGAAGAAATGACCGCCGTCGGCACCAAGGTCGAGCAGATTGTTGCAGACGCGAAGGGAGCCGTCCTGAAGAAGGACGACTGGGGCAAGCGCCGCCTGGCCTATATGGTGCAAAAGCACCGTGAGGGCCACTACGTGTTCTACCACGTCTCGGTTTCGCCCGAGACCGTCGCTGAAATCACCCGTAACCTGCGCCTGTTGGAAAAGGTCATCAAGTTTTCCATCGTCAAGGACACCATCAGCCACTTGAAGCCCCTGCCCAGGCCGGTCCGCACGCCGCGGCCCCCGTCTGAAATGGGCCACCGTCCCGGTGCTCCCCGTACGTCGGCCCCGAGGCCTGCCGAATCCGCCCCGTCCGCTCCCCAGCCTGCACCGGCGCCGTCGGCTCCCGCGCCCGAAACCAACTAACCGTTCCGGATAAGGGAGGCCAGCGATGCCTAATTTCAACAAAGTGTTCCTGATGGGAAACCTCACCAAGGACCCGGAACTGCGCTATACCGCCGGCGGGGCGCCCGTCGCCAACCTGCGCATGGCCATCAACCGCGCCTACCAGCTGCAATCGGGCGAAAAGAAGGAAGACGTCTGTTTCGTCACGGTGGTGGTCTGGCGCAAGCAGGCCGAGGCCGTGGGCGAATACCTGAAGAAGGGCGACCCCATCTTCGTGGAAGGGCGCCTGCAGAGCCGCACCTGGGAAACGGATGACAAGCAGAAGCGCAGCATCATGGAAGTGGTGGCTGAGCGCGTCCAGTTCCTCAACCGCGGCAAAGGCGGCCCTTCCGAAGGCACCCACGAGGCCATGGAAGAGGAGGGCGCGGCCCAAGGCCCCGCCGCTTCCGGCAGCGAGGAAGACATTCCCTTTTAAGCCGCTCACTTTAACCACTTGGGGCCCAAGGCCCCGCAACTGAAAAACCAAGGAGACTGAAAATGGAAGAGCCAAAGAAAGAATTCAAACCCCGCACCGAAGGGCACCGTGAAGGCGGGCCCCGGGAAGGCGGCGAAGGCCGCGGCGGCCGTTTCCGCCGCCCCCGGCGCAAGTCGTGCCGGTTCTGCGCCGAAAGAATCGTGGCCATCGACTACAAGAACTACAACCTGATCCGGTCCTTTGTCAGTGAGCGGGGAAAGATCGTCCCCAGCCGCATGACCGGCACCTGTGCCAGCCACCAGCGCGAGCTGACCAAGGCCATCAAGCGGGCCCGCAACATCGCCCTGCTTCCTTTCGCCCACAACTAAGGCGGTTGTCCCGTGGACGTGATCCTCGGAATCCTCCTGGACATGGCCATCGTCCTCTTTACCCTGGGGATGGTGGCCCTGACCACTTCTTGGGCGCTCCTTCACAAGTTCAAGCCCCGTGCCGTGGTCTTGACGGGAGCGCTCACGATGGGTTTCGTCACCCTGGCCACCTATGTCCTTCCCCAGTTGGGCCATCCGTCGGATGCCTGGTCCCAATTTTCCCAATACTTCAGCCAGAAGGGTTTCGAAGCGGATTGGAAGGACAACATCGACGAAATGTCGAAGGTCGGGGTGGACACCGGCAAGATCGTCCCGTTCAAGGACCTCTATCAAAAGTACATTTACATGGCCGCGCCGGCTTGGGAAGCCATCCGGTGGATGGTCTGGGGATTGCTGATGTATTACGCGGCCTCCTCCGTCCTTTCGAGGATCACCACGAAGGTACCCAAGGCCATCGCCTTCCGGGAATGGATCGTGCCCGAGCCGCTTATTTTCGGGTTGATCGCGGGCGGCGCGCTGAAATTGCTGGCCAAGGATGACGGCCCCCTCGACATCCTGGCGGGCAATCTGCTGGTGTTCTTCGTGGGGCTTTACACGTTGGGCGGGTTCAGCATCGTTTCTTTTTACCTGACCAAGTGGCGGCTCCCGAAGATGTTGCGCATCGTGAGCTATGTGTTTATTTTCTGGTTCACCTTCTTTTCCGTTTGCAGCCTTGGGATATTGGATGTGTGGTTCGATTTCCGGAAATTAAAAACGCCCCAATCGGAGGCCCTGTCATGAAGGTACTGCTCAAGAACGACGTTCCCAAGATCGGCAAGAAGGGCGAATTGCTTGACGTGAAAGAGGGCTATGCCCGGAACTTCCTGATCCCCAACGGCCTGGCCATCGAGGCCACGGGCGGCACCATGAAACAGTATGAGGAGGAAAAAAAGGCCGGTGAGCGCAAGAAGGCCAAGGAAAAGGAGGACGCCCGGGCCCTGGCCGCCAAGATCAAGGGAACCACCATCACCCTCAAACATAAGGCCGGTGAAGAGGGAAGGCTTTTCGGGTCCATTACTTCCACCGAGATCGCCGAGGCCCTCAAACAAAAGGGCTTCGACATCGACAAGAAACAGGTCATCCTGGACGACCCCATCCGCCTGGTGGGTAGCCACGACGTGAAGGTCAAGCTCCATTCCGAAGTCACCGGTTCGCTCCACGTGGAAGTGGCGAAGCTTTAACTTTCGAGTTGTTTCGGCGTTCTTTCCGTTGTTCGACATCCCTTGAAAATATTTTTCAACAGCGGTAGCATACAGGTGTATTCTTTCCGGCTCCCCGGTCCTGTTTTTTTGATCCCGTCCGGTTTTTGCAAAGCTCCGATTTCGAAAATATTTTTTGCCGAAACGGGTTCTTGTCATTTTTGGGGAAAGATTTCGCTGAAGGTTTCCCTTCATTCTGAAAAGACCGGTGGATAACTGGATGACTTATTCACAATTGTGAATAAGGCCGGGGAAGCGAAGGTGTTGGGCTTGGCATTTGAAGTGAAATGGCTAGAATGCCCGCTCAATTAAATCCTCAGGAGTTTTCATGGAAGTCGCCCGTAAAAGCAACCCGCCCTCGCCCCTGCCCAACAATTCCGAATTCCGCGTGCCGCCGCAGGACCTGGAGGCCGAGCAATCCGTCCTCGGGGCCATGATGCTTACCTCCGAGGCCATCCGCCTGGTCATCCCCCTCTGCAAGGCCGAGGATTTCTACCGCGAAGCCAACCGCAAGCTCTACCAGGCCATCGTGGCCCTGGACGACCGCAAGGAGCCGGTGGACATCATCACCCTCTCCAACGAGCTCAAGCGCATGGGCGAGTTCGAGACCATCGGCGGGGTGTCGGCCCTGACCTCGCTCATCGAGCGGGTGCCCACGGCCGCCAACGCCGAGTATTACGCCAATATCGTCAAGGAGAAGGCCTCGGCCCGCAAGCTCATCGCCGCCGCCACCCAGGTGGTGTCGGACGCCTATGAAGATGCCATGCCCATCAAGGAACTCCTGGACAACGCCGAGCACCGCATCTTCGAGGCCACGGAACTTCGCGAGAGCAAGGACTTCTCCAGCATCAAGGACCTGATCGGGAACTCCTACGAGTACGTGAACAACCTGTCGGACCAGAAAATGCACATCACCGGCGTTCCCACGGGTTTCTACGACCTGGATGAACTGACCGCCGGCTTACAGCCCGCCGAAATGATCGTGGTGGGGGCCCGGCCTTCCATGGGGAAGACCTCCCTGGCCCTCAACGTCGCCCAACACGCCTGCATGGGCACCAACCAGCTCAAGAAAAAGATCCCGGTGGGGTTCTTCTCCATTGAAATGACCGCCAAACAGCTGGCCCTTCGCCTGCTTTGCTCGGTGGCCCGCATCGACCTCCAGAAGGCCCGGTCGGGCTACCTGAGCGACCACGACCGTGGGCGCTTGGTCAACATCACGGGCCAATTCTATGAAGCCAAGCTTTTCATCGACGATACCTCCTCCATCACGGTACTGGACCTGAAGGCCAAGGCCCGGCGCTTGAAGAAGGAGCACGGCATCGGGCTCCTCATCATCGACTACCTCCAGCTCATCCAGGCCGGCATCCGCACCGACAACCGGGAGCAGGAAATCGCCTATATCTCCCGGCAGCTCAAGTCACTGGCCAAGGACTTGGACATCCCGGTCATCGTGCTTTCCCAGCTTTCCCGCCCCCAGAAAGGCCAGGAGGAAAAGCGGCCGGTTTTGTCCGACCTTCGCGAATCGGGCGCCATCGAGCAGGACGCGGATGTGGTCGTTTTTATCCATAAGGAAAGCGCGGGACAAAGCGACGGCGACAAGCCCGTCTTCAACTACGAACTGGTGGTGGCCAAACAGCGTAACGGCCCCACGGACAACGTGCCGGTGGTCTTCCGCCGCGAATACACCACCTTCGAATCGGCCTCCAAAGTCTCCGAGCGCTAACCCCCGCCCAATTCCACGGCGTTTTGTTACAATGCAACCCCATGAAAACAACCGTTTCCACCACACCCTCCTGGGCGGAAATATCCCTCGGCGCGGTGAAGGCCAATTTCAAAGCCCTTTCCAGGCTCGCCAAGGGTTCGGAAGTCCTGCCCGTGGTCAAAGCCAATGCCTATGGGCACGGACTGGTGCCGGTTTCCAAAGCCCTCCTCCAGGCCGGGGCCAAGTTCCTGGCCGTGGCTTTTGTCCGGGAGGGCGTGATCTTGCGCCAGGAAGGCATCGAAGCTCCCATCCTGGTTTTGACCCCCACCCTTGATCCCGAAATACCCACGCTTTTAAATAGCGACCTTATTCCCCAGGTCAGTTCGGTGGAGGGCGCGGAAGGGATTTCCAAAGCCGCCCGGAGACTGGGCCGCAAAACCACGGCCGTCCACGTCAAGATCGACACGGGCATGGCCCGGGTGGGGGTCCAAACCTCCCAGGTGATCCGGGAAATCGAGGGTATCCGCCGGGTACCGGGCATCCAGATCACCGGTGTCTATACCCACCTGGCAACGGCCGATTGGACCGATCCCAAATACGCCTGGCGCCAGATCACGCTCTTCAAGCAAGCCCTGGAAAAAATCCACCGTCATGTGGGGATCACCCCGGCCACCCATGTGGCCAATAGCGCCTCCTTGATCACCTACTATCCGCAGTCCAAGGGCACTTGGGTGAGGCCCGGCATCGCCCTTTATGGGGTTTATCCCAACCCCTCCATGAAAAACCGCGTGAAGCTGACGCCTGTCATGCAGCTCAAGACCCGCATCCTGCATGTTAAGACCCTGGAGAAGGGCGAATCGGTCAGTTATGGGCGCACTTATAAGGCGAAGAAAAGGATCCGGGTGGCCACCCTGGGCATCGGCTATGCCGACGGCCTTTTGCGAAGCCTTTCGAACAAGGGCCAATGCCTGATCCGGGGCAAGCGGGTCCCCTTGATCGGAACGATTTGTATGGATATGTGCATGGCCGACGTTTCCAAGCTGCCCGGGGTAAGGATAGGGGATACGGTTACGGTTTTTGGACGGGATGGGAAAGCCTCCCTGCCGGTGGAAGAGCAAGCGGCCAAAGCCGGAACCATTTCTTATGAGTTGCTTTGTGCGTTGGGCCAAAGGGTATCGAGGGTCTACGTCCCATGAATCCCTTCGTTTTCATCGAGGATATCGGCCGCTTCGTCCTTTACTTCATCGAGGAAACGGGCCAGATGGTCTTCCTGGCCCTGCGCATCAACCGGTGGATTTTCCGCAAACCCCTGGACAGCCGACTGATCTTCCAGCAAATGACCAAGATCGGCGTTGAATCGCTGCCGGTGGCCGTGACCACGGCCTTCTTCACCGGCATGGTGCTGGCCCTGCAATCGGGCTATACGCTGGAAACCAAGATCAAGGGCGTTTCCCAGTTCATCGGGGCGGTGGTCAGCCTTTCCATGGTGCGGGAACTGGGGCCGGTTTTGACCGCCATGGTCATCGCCGGGCGCATGGGTTCGGCGGTGGCGGCGGAGATCGGCACCATGCAGGTGACCGAACAAATCGACGCCCTTTACACCCTGGCCGCCAACCCCATCAAATACCTGGGGGTCCCCCGTTTCCTGGCCTTCACCTTCATGCTGCCCCTGTTGACCCTTTTCGCCGACCTGGTGGGATGGACCGGCGGTCTTTTTGTGAGCACCCTCAAGTTCACCTCGGCCATGACCTATATCGACAGCACCCGTACTTCCATGGCCACCGGGGACATCCTGGGCGGTCTCTTCAAGGCCCTGGTTTTTGGGGCCATCATCGCGGTCGTGGCCTGCCGCCAGGGTTTTGCCACCACCAACGGCGCCGAGGGCGTGGGGAAGGCCACGACCAACGCGGTGGTCTTTTCCTTCATGCTGATCCTGATCTCGGACTATTTCCTGACGGCCATCCTGACCGCCTTGAATATTTAAGGAACCCCATGGACCCGAACCAACCCATCATCCGCTTGAAAGGCGTGAACAAGAGCTTCGGGGCCTTCAAGGTATTGCAGAACGTGGACTTGGAGATCAAGGCAGGGGAAACGCTGGTCATCATCGGCCGCTCGGGGGTGGGGAAGAGCACCATCCTGCGGCACATGGCGGGGCTGGTGGCGCCCGACTCGGGGGAGGTCTGGGTGGAGGGGCAGGACGTGGCCCGCCTGACCGAATCCCAATTGAACGAACTGCGGAAAAAAATGGGCGTGGTTTTCCAATATGCGGCCCTGTTCGACTCCTTGACGGTTTTCGAAAACATCGCCTTCCGCCTGCTGCGGGATTTCGAGATGCCCGAAGCCAGGGCCCTGGAAATCGTGAAGCAAAAACTGGAACTGGTGGGCCTGAAGGACGACCTGGTCGCCTTGAAACCCGCCCAACTCTCAGGGGGCATGCGCA
>JAJPJW010000139.1 GCA_021324075.1 Pseudomonadota bacterium
CACCGAATACGATTTTCAAGGTTTCTACGACTTTTTTAACGGACAGCAGATTACGGGATTGATGATCACCCCGGGAGTGGGTTATGAACATGACGGTCTTCGGGTAGAGGGGATGTTTTGGTTTGAACAACCAACTGTCCAACCATCCGCAAGCGGTTCATTAACCCTTCTTGGTGGTCAATTGGAAGCCGCTTTCCTGTTCAATTAACCTGGAAAACTTTTACTTCCCAAAATTTGGTGGGCGGCTTCGATGCCCTGCTTCATGGCCGATTCCATACTGCCGTATTCCCATCGTCCGTAACGCCCCACCGAATCCACCCCCTTCTTGCGGAAGTGGTCCAGAAGGGCGGCGACCGTTTCATCCCTTTGGCTGTCGTAAACCACGTAGGCACCGGGCAGGTTCAGGTCCACCCGGCTGACAACCTGGGACTCGCCCTTGATCCAGCCCAGTTGTTTGAGCTTTTGCACCGCATGCCGGCCCAGGGCCCGGCCGTCGGGCCTCGTCCCGCGGTAGGAGAACTCCACATAAACGGAAGCGTGGCCGCGAGGCGCGACGCTGGGGACGCAGGCCGAAACGGACCCGGCCCGGTGGAACCCGAATTCCTTTTCCGGGAAATAAACCCAGCTGTAGGGGACCGGCTGTCGGCCCTTGAGCCCCAGGTTGATGTTGTAGATGGAGGTGGCTTTCAGGTTCCGGGCCGAGCGGGCCAGCGCCGTTGGAAGGCCGGAAGTGAGGGCGACGAGTTGGGGGAGGGGGAGGCTGGAGACGAGCCGGTCAAACCCGATTTCCAGGCCCGAAGTGAGTAAAACCTTGCGACGGGCGAGATCCAGCTTCTTCAAACCCACACCCCGCCAGAGGCCGGGCAGGCCCTGGGCGATGGCCCGGGGCAAAATAGAAATGCCGCCCTGGTCCGGGTAAAGGAAGGTGGCGTTGTAGCCCGAAGCCGAGGACTGCCGGGTAAAGGCACCCCGGAGCACTTCCAAAACCCGGGGCGAGGGCACGAAGCGCCCCATCCAGTGGGTGGTGAGCTTCGAAAGCGGGAACTTCCAGAGTTTTTCGTTGTAAGGGAACATGAACCGCCGGGAGAGGCCGGGCCCGAAGGCCTGCAGGCACCAGGTCTTGAAGTCGGCGGCCCGGGAGGGATCCATGCCCGAGAAGCGGCGGTGCAGGGCCGCCTCCAGGTAGCCCAGCACGTTCTCCCGCACGGCGCCCGAAGGAAGGCCGGCGTTGTTTTCCTGGTAGGGGTATTCGGTGTAAGTTCCCTGGCTGTAAATGACCGCGTGGCGCCTGCGGGTTTTGAGCCGGTTCCCCACCAGTTGCAGCACCCATTTTTTCATCCTGTCGTTTTGGAAATGCAGGAAATGGCCGGTGTAGTCGTAGGTGAAACCCTTGTCGAAAACCGTCCGGCAAAGCCCGCCCGGTTCCTTTTCCTTTTCCACCAGCAGGTAAGGACGGGAGGCGCGGTGAAGTTCACGGGCGCAGGAAAGCCCGGCCAGCCCCCCCCCGGCGATGAGCGTTTCGGCTTTCATAAGGCAAAACCTAAATCAAATTTAGCCACAGATTCATTGGATTCATGGGATAAGCAAAGCCAAAAACCTTTTTCGCTCAGATGTCGCGTTTTGTTGTTGGGTTTTTCCATCTCATGTATCCCATGCATCCGTGGCAAAAATTATCTTTTCTTAGTTCGTTTTTTGGGCGAAGTGGACTTGTCTAGAAAGATCCGGAAGGGGCTCTCTTTAACCTGTTTTCCCTCGTCAATGCGGATGTTGGAAACAGCCAGGGTGAAAAAGAGCGCCAGGCAGGAAAAGGCCATCATGAAAACCAGGGCCCGTTTTTCCGAAAGCCGCACCAGGAAACCCGCGCAGGCCGCCAGGAGGATCGAAAGGCTCCAGAGCAGCCCGGTGACCTGCTTGACCGAAAGCCCCAGGGCGCGCAGCCGCAGGGCCAGGTGGTCGTTGGAACCCCGGAACATGGACCGCCCTTTGAGGAACCGCAGGGTCATCACCAGGGCCGTGTCGTAAAGGGGCACGCCGAGGATGAGCAACGGCGCGCAAAGGGCCACGATGTTCACCTGGGTATAGCCGTGGCCCATGGCGATGCCCGCCAGGACGAAACCCAGGAAGAGGGCCCCCGAGTCCCCCATATAAATGCGGGCCGGCTGGTAGTTATAAGGAAGGAACCCCAGCACGCCGCCGCCCAGGGCCGCGGCCGTAAGGTGCACGTAGCTTTGGGCCCCCAGGAAGGGGACCAGCACGAAGCCCAGGCAGGCAATGACCGAAACCCCGCCCGCCAGGCCGTCCATGATGTCGATGAGGTTGACGGCGTTGGTCACTCCCACCACCCAGAGGACGGTCAGGACCCAGGCCAGGAAGGGGTGGCTGGGTAGGAATTCTAATTGGACGCCGAAGAGGATCAGGAGAACCGCGGCGAGGATTTCGAAGAAAAATTTGACCGCGGGTGAAAGCGAAAACAAGTCGTCGGCCAGGCCCATGAGGGCCACCACCGTGCCCCCGGCCAGGATGGCCAAAACCCGGGGGGCGTCAGCCGGTTGGGCCAGGATGAGGACTCCCAGGATTCCCATGAGGAACGAGAAATAAATGGCCAAGCCGCCCAGGTAAGGGACGGGGGCCGTGTGTTTCTTGAGTTGGCCGGCGGGGCTGTCGAGGAAATTGGACCGAAGGGCGATTTGCCGGAAGAGGGGGGTCAGCCCCAGGGAAAGGGCGAAAGTGGCGATGAAAAGAATCCAGTTGGCGTCCAGGGGTGTCCTCCGAAGCAGTCCGCAGTCGACACTTCGCAGTTCGCAGTAAAAATTCGTTAAACCTGCCGACTGCCAACTGTCACCTGCCAACTGTCGTTAGGCACTATAACACAGGCCTTAGGAGGCCGGGAGGGAGGGGCTCAAGAGGACAAAAAAAAGCCCCGGTGGGTCGGACCGGAGCTTAGGAGGTGAGTTTTGATTCGTTTAGAAGCTCGCTGGTTGTCGCCAGCCAGCTTCGATTCCATATAAGAGCAATGTCTATGCCACCCTTGGAGAACCGGATAGGGGTCAAAAACGCCTTATTTTCGACGCTTTCTGAAAGCCCAAGCCTCCAAGGTGTGTAAAATATTATTACTCATGTTGTTAATTGTAATATTTATTTACACTTTGTCAAGCACCCTGGTTCGCACCCAACCCGTATTTCCTTATTTTTTGATAGAGGGTCGGGCGGTTGATGCCCAAGCGGCTGGCCGCCTGCTTCCTATTACCTACTCATTTTTTTATTCCATCAATGGGTTCCCAGCCCTTGCTAAGTTTGTATCTGTCGTTTTTTTCTAAATCTTTAACAAACTCAAGGTCTGCGCCTCCACCGGCTTTTACCTCCACGTGATGAGGATCATCGTAAGAATAAATGGTTGGATAAATGTTAAGTTTTGCTTCCGCGCATTCAACTGTATAAATGCCCGCTGGAACCGACACGAAAAACCAGCCATCCTTGTCACTTACGGCTTTGTAAATCTTTCCTTCACCTTCAATAACGAAATGAATGCCTTTTAAACCTTTGCTACAACACCCTCCGCCTCCACCGTTATCTCCGCCATCACCGATAAACCCTCGGATAGTTCCATTCGCTCCAGAATTTATGTTCTCTATTATTTTTTGGATTTTAGAGATTGTCTTATTAATTTCAGTTTCCGGAACTTCTTTCGCGTCATCGCAAAACCCTTGTAATCTTCCATCTCTCGTTCCTTCAATGAAAACAAGATAAGTGTGGCCAACATCCAAACTCATTCTCGCACTATTACTGTCTTCATAAATCTCAATGAACTTTTTTTCAGGACCGCGGAAAAGCTTTTTTACCTCAAGTCTATAAAATACACCCGAAATAAATTCGCCTTCATCATCCTTTTCCGTAACATCCCGACTTGATACCACTTTTCCGATAAATGCTACCTCGCTCCTAGTAAACTTGACTTGAATTCGGGGTTCTGGATCAGGGCAATACGCTAATGAAGTGTTTACATGGAAAATCAAGAAAGTGAAAATCGATAAAATGATTCTTCTTCTAATTTTGGACATTTAATATCTCCTAGTCCACACCTAGGCCATATTTCCGAATCTTTTGATAAAGCGTCGGGCGGCTAATCCCTAAGCGGCTGGCCGCCTGCTTCTTGTTGAAGTGGGATTCCCTCAAAACCCTGAGAATCATGTCCTTTTCCACCGATTCCAAAACCCCGGCCTTGGGCAACAAGACCACGTTTTCACCCGGGGAAAGGGCCGGGGCGCCGGTGAGTTCTTCCGGCAGGTGTTCGGGCTTGATGACCACGTCGTCGTTCAAGGTCACGATGCGCTCGACGACGTTTTCCAGCTCCCGCACGTTGCCCGGCCAGCGGTAGCGTTGCATCACTTTGAGGGCTTCCGGGGAAATGTTCTCGAACCGGGTGGCCCGGTTGGCCTTCAGGCGGTCCAGGAAAAATTTCACCAGGAGCGGCAGGTCCCCTTCCCGGTCCCTTAAAGGGGGCATTTCAATGACGATGACGTTCAGGCGGTAAAAAAGGTCCTCCCGGAACTTCCCTTCCTGGATGGCGCGCTTCAGGTCCCGGTTGGTGGCGGCAATGACGCGGATGTCCACCTTGACCGTCTGGGTGCCGCCGACGCGTTCGAATTCCCGCTCCTGCAGCACCCGCAGGAGCTTGACCTGGGTGGCAAGGGAAATTTCGCCGATCTCGTCCAGGAAAACCGAACCCTGGTTGGCGGCCTCGAACTTACCGATTTTCTGCCCGATGGCGCCGGTGAAGGACCCCTTCTCGTGGCCGAAAAGCTCGGATTCCAGCAGGGATTCGCTCAGGGCCGAGCAGGCCAGGGCCACGAAAGGCATGTCGTGGCGGCCGGACTGCTGGTGGATGGAGCGGGCCGCCAATTCCTTCCCTGTTCCGTTCTCCCCCAGGATGAGCACCGTGGCGTCGCTGGCCGCCGCCCGTTTGATGAGGTCCTGGATGCGCCGCATGGGGAGGCTGTCCCCGATGAGGGCCGTCTCCCCGGAAGGCCGGTTCTTGCCCGCGGCCGCCACCGAGACCATGGACTTGGAGAGGGCGAAAAGGATGGAGGCGGCGTTCTTGGAGGATTTCACGAATTCTTCGTAATCATCCTTCATACGTCCCGTGAGCCCTTCGTGGTAATAGACCTGGCCCAGGTTGTAGATGGCGTTGACGTGGTCCGGGTTCTTCTTGAGGACCGCCTTGAACTCCGCGATGGCCTTTTCCAGGTCCCCCTTCTTGAAATAGCAGATGCCCAGGTCGTTCTGGACGCTGAGCTTCTCCTCCCCTTCGGGAAGGATCTTCAGGGCCCTTTTATAAACCTTGATGGCCTCGTCGTAGCGTTCCAGCGCGATCAGGCAGTCCCCCAGGCTGCCCATGGCCAGCACGTTCCGGGGGCTGGCGTCCAGGACCAGTTGGTATTGCTCCAGGGCCTTTTCCAGCTCCCCCCTCTGCCGAAAGAGCATGCCCAGGTTCAGCCGGCATTGGAAGGTCAGGGTTTCCTTGGTATGGAAGAGCCCCAAATAATAGCTTCCGGGCGTGAGGGGATGGGTCAAGTGCAGGGTTTCCATGAAGGAGAACATGGCGTCGGTCACGTGGCCGCGCTTCATGTGGATGAGGCCGACGTTGAAGTGGACGTCCAGCAGGTTGGGGTGGATTTTCAGGGCTTTGTCGTAATACTCCAGGGCCGTATTGAAGTCCTGGAGGTGGAAGGCCGCGTGGCCCACATCCCTTAGCGCGAAGGCGCTGAAGGGCTGTTTTTCCGCCACGGACTTGAAAAGCTTCAAGGCTTCCTCGTACTCGCCCTCCTCGAAAGCCGAGATACCCGCCTGGGTTTCCTTCCCCAGCGCCTCGTGGGCCGCCCCGCAGACGGGGCAGAAGCGGAACTCCTCCTCCAGGCTGTTGCCGCATTCGCGGCAGGTAAAGGCGGCCACGGCTTAGGCCTCCCCTGCTTTAGGGCGTCGGGGTTTGGAACCGGGAAGCTTCTTGCCGTTGCCCGCCGCGCCGGTGGTCAACTGCTTGATTTGGAAGTCGACCAGGTGGTGGGCCTGGGGGTGGTTGGCGTAAATTTTTTGGAGCTTGCGGTACCAGTCCAGCGCTTCCTTGGCCTTCCCCGCCTTTTCCAGTTTGTAACCCTTGCGGAATTCCTTCTCGAATTCCACCAGGCGCTGCTGTTCGGCTTCGGAAAGGTGGGTGGTCCACAGGAAACCCGAGGCCGTCAGGGCGGCCAGGGTCATCAGGTAGATGAAATAAGGCGGAAAGGCGATGACTCCCAGGAGGTTGACGATGGTCAATCCACCCCAATCGACGTTCTTGAGCATGGTCTTCTGGACAGGCGGCTCTTTCATGGAACGCGGTTCTCCGGGTCGGCCGGGCCATCAAGGCGCCCGGCGTTAAAGCCATAAGGAGTGTAAATTTAGTTTACACCCTGGGACAAAAAAAAAGCTCCGGTTTTTTAACCGGAGCTTTCGAAAAGCCTGACGGAGGGTTTACTTGCCCTTGTAATCCGCGGGATTGAGGCCCAGGGCTTCCTTGCGGGAAAGCTTGATCTTCTTGGTCTTGGGGTCGATCCCGATGCACTTGACCAAAAGCTCGTCGCCTTCCTTCAGGACGTCCTCGACCCGCTCCACGCGGCGGTTGTCCAGTTGGGAAATATGCACCAGCCCGTCGGTTCCGGGCAGGATTTCCACGAAGGCGCCGAAGTCCATGATCTTCTTGACCGTGCCGTAGTAGATCTTCCCTTCCTCGGCCTCGGCCATCAGGCCGTCGATGAAGGCCTTGCACTTGTCGATCGCCGCCCCGTTGGGGGAGGCGATATGGACCGTCCCGTCGTCCTCGACGTTGACCTCCACTTGGAAATCCTCTTGGATCTTTTTGATGGTGGCCCCGCCCTTGCCGATGATGTCGCGGATCTTGTCCACCGGCACCTTGATGCTGACGATGCGCGGCGCGAAGGGGGACATCTTCTCGCGCGGCTTGGACAGGGTCTTGTCCATCAGGTCCAGGATGGTGAGGCGGCCCTGCTTGGCCTGGGCCAGGCCCTTTTCCACGACCTCGAAAGGCAGGCCGAAGATCTTGATGTCCATTTGGATGGCCGTGATGCCCTTGCGGGTGCCGGCCACCTTGAAGTCCATGTCGCCGAAATGGTCTTCCAGGCCCTGGATGTCGGTGAGGATGGCGAACTTGGAAACGTCCTCGTTGGAAACCAGGCCGAGCGCCACGCCGGCGCAGGGGGCCTTCAAGGGCACGCCCGCGTCCATGAGGGACAGGGCGCCGCCGCAGACCGAGGCCATGGAGGAGGAACCGTTGGATTCCAGGATGTCGGAGGTCACCTGGATGGTGTAGGGGAAGTCGTCATGGCTGGGCAACAGGGGTTCCAGGGCGCGTTCAGCCAGGTTGCCGTGGCCGATTTCCCGCCGGCCGGGGCCGGAGAGGCGCTTGATCTCGCCCACCGAATAAGGCGGGAAGTTGTAGTGGAGCATGAAGGTCTTCTTCTGTTCCCCTTCCAACTCTTCGAGGATCTGTTGGTCGTCCTTGGTGCCCAGGGTGGTCACGACCAGGGCCTGGGTCTGGCCGCGGGTGAAGAGGGCCGAACCGTGGGTGCGGGGCAAAACCCCGACCTCGGAACTGATGGGGCGGAACTCGTCGAACTTGCGGCCGTCCTGGCGTTCATGGCGGTCCAGGATGGCTTCACGCACCAGGTCGGACTCGATGGAATGCAGGATGCCGTGGATGTCCTTGTCCTTCTCGGGGAACTTCTCCTTGAGGGCCTCCACCGCTTCCTTGGAGACGGCGGCGATGCCTTCCTGGCGCTTGAGCTTGTCCTTCTCGGCCATTGCGGCCTTCATCTTGGAAAGGCCGAAGTCCTTCACGGCCTTGACCAGCGCCTCGTCGGGCTTGACCAGGGTCAGGGGGCGTTTGGGTTTGCCGGCCTTCTTCACCAGTTGTTCCTGCAGGTCGATGATCTTCTGGCATTCCTTGTGGGCCAGCTTGATGGCCTCAAAGACCACCGATTCGGATTCTTCGATGGCTTCCCCTTCGACCATGACGACGGCCTTGCGGCTGGCGGCCACGATCAGGTCCAGGGTGCTTTTTTCGCGCTGGGCGAAAGTGGGGTTCACCACCAGGTCGCCGTTGACGCGCCCGACGCGCACGCAGCCGAACATATCGGCCACCGGGATGTCGGAGACGGCCAGGGCGGCGGAGGCGGCGGAGACGGCCAGGACGTCCGAGTCGTTCTCCTGGTCGGCGGAAATGACGGTGGCGTGCATCTGTACTTCATTGAAGAAACCGTCGGGGAAAAGGGGGCGGATGGGGCGGTCGATCAGGCGGGAAGTGAGGATTTCCTTGGTGCGGGGGCGCCCTTCGCGCTTGAACCAGCCGCCCGGGATGCGCCCGGCGGCCGAGGTCCTTTCGCGGTATTCCACGGTCAGGGGGAAGAAATCCTTGCCGGGCATGGGCTCCTTGGCGCCCACCACGGCCACCAGGACCACCGTTTCGCCGAACTGGGCCAGCACGGCCCCGTCGGCCTGCTTGGCCAGGCGTCCCGTCTCCAAGCTGAAAGTCGATTGCGCGACTGCGCCGCTAACACGTTCCATGAAAAAGCCTCCTGTGCATTTTGGGTAAGACCGAACTGACATCCATCTTTAAAAACACCCCAAAGACACAAAGGCACAAAGAAAAGCAAAAGGTTGGGACTGGCCAAACTGTTGCTTTACTCTGTGGCTCCGTGTCTTCGTGGATGAAATTTCGAAAATCGCTAATTACTTGCGAAGGCCCAAGCGGTCGAGGAGCGAGGCGTAGCTCTTGACGTTGTGCTTTTTCAGGTAGTCCAAAAGACGGCGGCGTTGCCCGACCAGCTTGAGCAATCCGCGGCGGGACGCATGGTCCTTGGGATGGGTTTTAAAATGTTCCGTCAAGTACTTGATCCTCTCGGTAACGAGGGCGATCTGGACTTCGGGGGAACCGGTATCTCCGTCCTTTTGCTTGAAATCCTGAATCAGCTGGGTCTTCTTGTCTTTCGTCATCATAACAGCGTCTCCTCAAGATGAAATAGGTTGCCGGGCTCCCCCGCCGCTGAGTGGCCGTCAGAGTGGACGGAAACCAAGTGGAGGATCATTGCCTTGCAAGCTTGTCCCCAGCGGGGACAGGGGCAGTATTCTAGGCACTTTGCCGGGGGGTGTAAAGGAGATAACCCCCGGCAAAGGCCTTGTTTCACCTTATTTGAGGCCTTTCAGGGAAGCCCGGCGGACCCTCACCAGGTCCTTTTGGATCTGCTTCACCAGGGCCTGGGTCGAGGGGAATTTTTTCTCCGGCCGGAGGTATTGGAGCAGGTAGACCTTCATTTGTTTGCCGTAAAGCTTCCCGTAATAGTGGAGCAGGTGCACCTCGGCCTGGCGCTGGTGGCTGTCATCCCGGAAGGTCGGCCGCTTCCCCAGGTTCATCCCGGCCCGGTAGAGCTTGCGGCCCAGTTTCACCGCACAGGCGTAGACGCCGTCCTTCGGGAGGAATTGTTTCACCGCATGCAGGTTGGCGGTCGGAAAGCCGATGCGGTGCCCCACGTGCCGCCCGTGCACCACTTCCCCCTCGATGGCGTAGGGCCGGCCCAACATCCGGTTGGCCAGTTGGGTTTGTCCTTCGGCCAGCAGTTGTCGGATGGCGCTGGAGGAGACGGTCCTTCCTTCCACCTTCACCGAAGGGACGACCGCAACCTCGAAGCCTTTTTCCTTTCCCAGGGCCTTGAGCAGGGCCACATTGCCTTGGGCCCCCCGGCCGAAACGGAAGTTTTCACCCACCACGATCCCCTTCAACCGTCCCAAGCCGCAAAGCCATCGGACAAACTGTCCGGGGCTTTTCTTGGAAAAGGCGGAAGTGAACCGGAGGATGTGGACCTTTCGGGCGCCTTGGGCCTTGAGCAAGCCGAAAGTTTCCTGCCGGGGAAGCAGGAAGGGGATCGCGGGGCCCTTTTTGAGGACATGCATGGGATGGTCGTGGAAGCTGAGGGCCTCGGGCCGGGCCTTGAGCTTTTGGGCCAACCGGACGGTCCGCGCCAAGAGGGCCTGGTGGCCCCGGTGGACGCCGTCAAAGACGCCGATGGTCAGGACGATGGGTGTCTTGGGTTTCAATCGATCCCTTCCATGCCGAAAACTTTCTTGGGCCGCAGCAGGCCTCCGACCACTTCGGCGACGGCGGAGAGCCGGCCTTGGTCATTCAGGACCCGGTGCAATCCGGAATGTCCTTCTTCCACCCGGATCGCCTGGCCCTGGCAGAGTCCCTCCAGAAGCCTTGGGTCCACCCTGGCTTGGGGCAGGTGGTCCACCAGGCGGCTTGCGGGAAGCAACATACCGGAAAGATTCCAGCCATCCACCCTTTTTTTAACTTCTTCCAAACTCAGGGATTCCTTCAGGGAAAAAGGGCCCACCCGGGTGCGTTCCAAGCTTTCCATGCAGCCCCCCACTTCCAAACCTTCCCCCAAAGTCTGGCAAAGGCTGCGGATATAGGTGCCCGCCGAACAGGCCACCCTAAAGGTCACCCGTGGAAGGGCCACACCGAGGATTTCCACTGCTTCGATGCGGATCGGGCGGGGTTTCCTTTCGACTTCCAGGCCCTGGCGGGCCAATTCATAAAGCTTTTGCCCGTCCTTTTTGAGGGCTGAAACCATGGGGGGGATTTGTTCCGTCAGGCCCTTCAATTGGAGGACCGCCGTCCGCACCGCCGCCTCGGAAAGGCCCGCCACCGGTTTTTCCGAAAGCACATTTCCCGTAACGTCGCAGCTGTCGGTGGCTTTCCCCAAAAGACAGGTGGTTAAGTACTCCTTGGGATAGGACGCGAATTCGATAAGGCGCGTTGCATTTCCAATGGCCAGGGGTAAAACCCCCGTGGCCAAGGGGTCGAGCGTTCCCAGGTGTCCGATTTGTTTTTCCTGCAGAAGGCCCCGGGTTTTGGCCACGACATCGTGGGAGGTCCATCCGGCGGGTTTATTGAGGATCAGAAGGCCGTTCAGTGAAGGGGTCATACGAATCAACGTTAACAGTTTTTTGGATCTTTGTCTTTAAGCTGGGAATGGATGGCCGTTTACTTGAGCGCGGTTTGGCAGGCTTTCAGGACGGCCTGGAGGGCCTTGTCCAAGGGGCCTGGCAGGAGGGCTCCGGAGGCATAGGCATGGCCGCCGCCGTGGAAAAGCTTGGCAACCTCGGCCACATTGACGCCGTTCTTGGAGCGCAGGGAAAGCTTGATCCGCCCGTCGGGCCGCTCCTTGAGGAAGATGGCGATCTTCACGGTGTCCAGGTTGCGCACCACGTTGATGAGGTTCTCCGTATCGTCATCCGAGGCGCCCGACTTCCGGAAGTCGCCCAGGGTCAGGGTCATCGAACCGATGGCCCCGTTCTCCGAGACCTGGACGGAAGCCAGCGCCAGGCGGTTGAGTTCCATGGCCTCCCGGCTGATGTCCCCGAAGATGTGTTCGCTGATGCGGGAAATATCCGCCCCGGCCTCCTCCAGTTCGGCGGCCAGCCGGAAAATATGGGGGGTCGTATTGGAATAACGGAACCGCCCCGTATCGGTCACGATGGAGGTATAGATGCCTTCCGCGATCCCCTTGTCCACCTTCACCTTCAGGGCCTTGATGAGGTTGTAGACCACCTCGCCGGTGGCCGCCGCCTCGGGCACCACCAGGTTGTAATCGCCGTAATGGTCGTTGGAATAATGGTGGTCGATATTGACCAGGGTGCCGAATTCCTCGCGGCGCACGCCCTCGCGGATGCGGGTGAAGTCCCCCGCGTCCAGGACGAAGCAAACCTCATGGGGTGGGATATGGTCGCCGGCTTTATAAACGGGGGCAAAGGCCAGGTAGCCGAAGCGCTTGGGCAGGTGGTCGTGGTTGACCACATGGACCTTCTTGCCCAGCTTTTTAAGGGCGAGGAACAGGGCCGATTCGGCCCCCAGTCCATCACCATCCGGGTTCACATGGGTGGTGATCAGGAAGGTTTGGTGGTTCTTGATGAGCTGGGCCACGGCTTTGAAGGGGTCGGCTTTGCGTTTGGAAGGGTTCTTCACGGTGGTTTTGGTCTTAAGCTTCGTCGGCATTTTTCTCCTCGGCCGGTTTGATCTGGTTCAGGAGGCCTTTGATCTTCATCGCGTGGTCGAGCGATGTATCGAGCCGGAACCGGATTTCGGGGGTATATCGTAGCTGAAGACGGCGTCCCAGTTCACGCCTTAAAAAGCCCTTGGCCCGCTCCAGGCCGTCCATGGATTCTTGCCGGGTTTTTTCGTCACCTAAAATGGATACAAAGATCTTCGCGTGGCGCAAATCGTCGGTGGTTTCAACCCCGGTGACGGTCGCGAAATGGATGCCCGGGTCCTTGACCTCACGGCTGAGCATGACGCCGACTTCCCTTTTGATGGCCTCCGAAACCCGTTCAGCCCGTTTAAAACCCATGGTTACCCGTCCTTCTACAAATACTCCGTCTGGACACCGGTCACTTGCAAGTCCCCCTCCCTTTCCAGCAAGTCCAGGCATTTGGAAAGGGCGGCGTCGGCGTGCTTGCGGTCGGTGTTGACGGTCACGATGGCCAAAACCGACCTTTGCCAGAGGTTCTGGTATTCCACCTCGGCCACCGAGACGTTGAACTGGCGCCTCAGGCGGTCCGTCACGCTTCTCAGGGTGAAACGCTTGGTCTTGAGGGAGCCGCTCTCGGGGTAGTGCACTTCCACCCTCGAAAGCCCGATGACCATAGAACGCCAATTCTTAATTCTGAATTTTTAATTGTGGTGTTTTGAATTCATAATTAAGAATTAAGAACTCAAAATTGCTTTTATCAGTCTTCCAGCTTTTGGGCCACGGCCTCGAGCACATAGGCTTCCACCTGGTCGCCCACTTGGATGCCGTCGAAACCCTCGATGCCGATGCCGCATTCGAAGCCGTTGTTGACTTCCTTCACGTCGTCCTTGAAGCGGCGCAGGGAGGTGAGGGGGCCCTCGTAAACCATTTCTTCCCCGCGCATCACCTTGACCTTGGCCTTGTTGGTGAACTTGCCGTTCATGACCATGGAACCGGCGATGACGCCCTTGGGCGTATTGAAGAGCTGGCGCACTTCCGCCTTGCCGATGGTCACCTGGCGGTAGGTGGGTTCCAGCAGGCCTTCCATGGCCTTGCGCACGTCCTCCACCGCGTCGTAGATGATCTTGTAGACCCTGACGTCCACGTCTTCCTTTTCAGCGGTGGATTTGGCGTTGGAATCGGCCTTTACGTTGAACCCCACCACGATGGCGTTGGAGGCGGAGGCCAGGAGGATGTCGGAGTTGACGATGTTGCCCGCCCCGCTGTGGATGACCTTGAGGATCACCTTTTCGGTGGAGAGCTTCTCCAGGGACTGGGCCAGGGCTTCCACCGACCCCTGTACGTCGGCCTTGACGATGACCTTGAGTTCCTTGATCTGCCCTTCCTTGATCTGGTCGAAGAGGTTGTCCAGGGTAATGTGCTTCATGGCGCCCACCAGGCGGTTGTCCTTGAGGGCCTCGGTGCGGCGGCTGGCGATCTCGCGGGCTACCTTGGGGTCTTCCACGCCGTAGAACACGTCGCCGGCCTGGGGAACGTCCGAAAGCCCCAAAACCTCCACGGGAGTGGCGGGCCCGGCGGCCTTGACCGGTTTACCCAGGTCGTCCTGCAGGGCTTTCACGCGGCCGTAGGTGGAACCGGCGATGATGTTGTCGCCGATTTTAAGCGTCCCCTTCTCGACCAGGAAGGTGGCCACGGGGCCGCGGCCCTTGTCGAGCCGGGCTTCCAACACCACGCCCTTGGGGGCCCGGTCTGGGTTGGCCTTGAGTTCCAAAACTTCGGCCTGCAGGAGGATCATTTCCAGCAGCTTGTCCAGGTTCAGGCGTTTCTTGGCCGAGACTTCCACGTAAATGGTGGTGCCGCCCCAGGCCTCGGGCACCAGGCCGCGTTCGGCCAGCTGGGTTTTCACCCGGTCCGGGTTGGCTTCGGGTTTGTCGATCTTGTTCAGGGCCACGATGATGGGCACCTTGGCTTCCTTGGCATGGTCGATGGCTTCAAGGGTCTGGGGCATGACGCCGTCGTCGGCCGCCACCACCAACACCACGATGTCCGTGGCCTTGGCGCCGCGGGCGCGCATGAGGGTAAAGGCCTCGTGGCCCGGGGTGTCCAGGAAGGTGATATTTCCCTTTTCCATGTGTACCTGGTAGGCGCCGATGTGCTGGGTGATGCCGCCGGCTTCGCCTTCGGCCACCTTGGTTTTGCGGATGGAGTCCAAAAGAAGGGTCTTGCCGTGGTCCACGTGGCCCATGATGGTGACCACCGGGGGCCGGCCCTTGAGGGTCTCGGGGGCATCGGGCGTATCCTCGAACATCTCGGCGCCGTAAAGGGGCACCACTTCCACTTCGGCGTCGTGGGCCGAAGCCAGGGTTTCGGCCACCGTCATGTCCAGCCGTTGGTTGATGGTGGCCAGGATCTTGAGGTCGAGCAGTTCCTTGATGAGCACGCCGGCCTTGACGTTGAGCTTCTGGGCCAGTTCGGCCACCGTGATGCCCTCGGTGACCTTGATCTTGGTGAGGATCTTGGGCGCGATTGGGTTCCCGTCGGCGTCCAGTTCCTCCACCTTGGGTTTTTCCTCGGCCGCTTCCTTCACGAGGGCCGCCACGTTCTTGGGCCGCCCGGCCGCCAGGCCGTGGCCGCCGCCCTTGAGGGAGGAGGGTTTCACCGAAGGCCCGGATTTACGGGGCGCGGTGGCGGGACGGGGGGCCATGGGTTTGCCGGTGGGTTTCAGGGTGGGATAGGTCGCCGTGGGGCCGGAGAGGCCGGTGGCGGGCTTCACCATCGTACGGGCCGCCGTAGCGGGCGTGGGGGAAGTCGAAGTCGGAAGCTTGACGGCCGCCGGACGGGCCGCGGTGGAAACCGGGGCTGCCGGGGCGGCGGGGGCGGAGGAGGTCGAATGCAGGTCGGCCAATCCAAGGTCGCGGCGGATGTCGGACTGGATCTTCTCGTCCACCACCGTCAGCTGGCTGGGGATATTGTGGCCGAGCTTCTTGCAGCGCTCCAAAACGTCCTTGCTGGGAAGCCCGAGTTCTTTGGCGAATTCGAAAAGGCGTTTACTCATACGTTGTCAGACCCCTCCCCTTCTGGTCCTTCCGAAACCACCGGCGAGGGCGGGATGTCGGGCATGCCTTCGGCGTCTTTCTTGAGTTCGGGCGCCTCCGGAATGGTTTCGCCCTTGACCGCGCCTTCGTCGATCTCATCCGGCGGGGCGGCTTTCTTTTCCTCGTCCGTCAGGCCCGCGGCCCCCGCCGAGGGGGCTTCGATCTTGGCTTCGGCCAGGCCTTCGGGCGTCTCCTGGGAGATTTCCTGGAAGTGGGCGTCCATGCGGGCCCGCTCTTCCTGGGTGTGCTGTTCCTCGTTCTTGATGTCGATCTTGATGCCGGTCAGGCGGGCCGCCAGGCGGGCGTTTTGGCCCTTCTTGCCGATGGCCAGCGACAGCTGGTCGTTAGGCACGATGACTTCCGCCGATTGGATCTCGGGGTGGAAGATGATGCGGGCGATCTTGGCGGGCGAAAGGGAGTTGGAAAGGTAGTTGTGCGGGTCGTCGTCCCAGCGCACGATGTCCACTTTCTCGCCGCGGATTTCGTCCACGATGTTCTGCACACGGATGCCCTTGACGCCCACGCAGGCGCCCACGGCGTCGATGCGGTCGTCACCCATGGCGCGCACCGAGATCTTCGTGCGGGCGCCCGGTTCCCGGGCCACGCTTTCGATCTTCACCGAGCCCTCGTAGATTTCGGGCACTTCCAATTCGAACAGTTTGCGCACCAGGTTGGGATGGGCGCGGGAAACGATGATGGCGGGCCCCTTGAGGGTCTTGCGCACTTCCAGCACGAGGAACTTCATGCGTTCGCCCGTGGAATAACGTTCCCGGGGCACCTGTTCCTTGGCGGGCATCAGGGCCTCGGTGTCGCCCAGGGAGATGATGACGTTGCGGCCCTCGTAGCGCAGCACGCTGCCGGTGATGAGGTCGCCTTCCTTTTCCTTGAACTGGTCGTAGACGCTCTGGCGCTCGGCGTCCTGGACGCGCTGCACGATGACCTGCTTGGCGGTCTGGGCCGCGATGCGGCCGAACTGCTCGGCGGGGATGCGCACCTTGATGACGCCGCCCACTTCCGCTTCCTTGTCCAGCTTGCGGGCTTCGGCGAGGGTCAATTGGGTGTTGTTGTCGCTGACTTCTTCCACCACTTCCTTGAGGTAGAAAGCCTTGAATTCGTAGTTGAGCTCGTCGAATTCCACGTCCACTTCCTGGCCGGCGCCGTAGATCTTCTTGGCGGCCGAGGACAAGGCGGCTTGGATCGCTTCGACCAGCTTCTTCTTGTCGATGCGTTTGGTATGTTCCAGCTGGCTCATCACCAGGGCTAATTCGTTGCTCATTTCCCCAACCCCTCTTTAAAGTTCCACAACCAGTCGGGCGGTCTTCACCGCCGTAAAAGGCACCCAGAGGGTGCGTTCCTTGCCGATCAAAACCGCAATCTTTCCGTCGCTTACTTCGCCCAAATGGCCTTCTACGCTGGACTGGCCCTCCAGGGGCTCGGCCAGGGTCAATAGGGCCTTGCGGCCCTGGAATCTTTGGCAGTCCTCCAGGCTTCGCAAGGGCCGGTCCAGGCCCGGCGAAGTCACTTCCAACAAATAGGACGTTTCGATCAGATCCAGCTCATCCAGCTTCTTTTCCAGGTCCCGGCTGACCGCCGTGCAGTCGTCCACGCTCACGGGGCCGCTTTTCTTGTCCAAAACCACGGTTAAAATCAGCTTTTTGCCCTGGGGCCGGACCTTGAAGTCGAAGAGCTCCAGGAAATTGTCTTTGGCGGTTCCTTCTGCCAACCCCTTTAATTGGGCGTTTTTTGTCTCGTCCAGGAGTCCCATTTCTTACTCCTTGCAAAAAGCCCTATGCAGTTCTTCTTTAACCAAAGGGGCCTACGGCCCCAATATTGGGAACTGTATTACCCTCATAACCCCTATCGGGCTCCGCCCGATGCCAAAATAAGGTAAATGAGGGCTAAAACAACAAACGGCCTTTCGGCCGTCTTAAGGTGCTTCAAAGCTTGTCCGCCACCAGAACATAAGAAAAAAAAAGTGGGCCGGAAAGGGCCCACTTTTTGGGACAACCCTAAATTGCGGTATTGTTCTAACAGAAAGCCCGGGGTTTGGCAAGGGGCGGCCCGGTAAAAGGACCGCAAATAAGGGCTTTTTTCAGGGGAACAGGTTTAAAAAAGGGAAACCTGTTTGGAATCCGGGATTTCCTTCAAGCAACCATGCGCCTTCAGGATTTCCACCACGTTTTTGTTCACGCCGCACTGGTCTTGCAGGTCTTCGACGGACCCGAAGGGTCCTTTCTTGCGCTCTTCCACAATGGAGTCGGCGGCCGTCTCGCCCAGGCCGGGCAGGCCCACCAGGGGCGGCCTCAAGGCGCCGTTTTCCACGCGGAATTGGTGCGCATCGGACCTGTAAAGGTCTACCGGCAGGAATTGGAACCCCCTGGCGTAAACCTCCTCCACCACGTCCAAAACCGAGGCCTCGTCCAGTTCCTTGTTGGTGGGCTTTTCCAGCGATCGGATCAGCTTGATACGGTCCTTCACCCGGCCCAGTCCCCCGCAGGCAATGGTGGCGTCGAAGCCGAAGGACTTGTTGGTGAAGAAATCGGCGTAGAAAGCCAGCGGGTGGTGCACTTTGAAATAGGCGATGCGGAAGCTCATGATGCAATAGGCCACCGCATGGGCCTTAGGGAATATGTATTTGATCTTCTTGCAGCTGTCGATGTACCACTGGGGCGCCTTGGCCGCCTGCATGGCCTGCTCGTATTCGGGCTTGAGGCCCTTCCCCTTGCGTACGTCCTCCATGATCTTGAAAGCCAGGGCTTCTTCCATGCCCCGGGCCAAAAGGTCGTTGAGCATATCGTCACGGGTGGAAATGACGGTGGATAAGTTGGCGGTGCCGTTTTTAATGAGGTCCTGGGCGTTGCCCAGCCACACATCCGTGCCGTGGGCCAGGCCGGAGAGGCGCCCCAAATGCTCGAACCGGGTGGGCTTGGTATCCCGGAGCATGTCCATGGCGAACTGGGTTCCGAACTCGGGCACGCCCAGGGTCCCCAGGTCCTTGTCGGTCTTTTCCTTGAGCTTCAGGGCCTTGGTGGAGGAAAAAAGGCTCATGGTTTCCGGATCGTTCAGGGGGATGCCGATGGCGGAAACGCCCGTCATTTCCTCCAGGCGCTTCAAGCTGGTGGGATTGTCATGTCCCAGGATGTCCAGCTTCACCAGGCAGTCGTGCATGCTGTTATAGTCAAAATGGGTGGTGATGACGTCGCCTTCCTTGTTGTCCGCCGGGTATTGGACGGGGCAGACGTCGGTAATCTCCATCTCCTTGGGCAGGATGACGATACCGCCCGGGTGCTGGCCCGTGGTCTTGGTCACGCCCGAACAGCCCTTCACCAGGCGGTTGAGCTCGGCGTTGCGGGCCGTGCGGCCGGCTTCTTCCACGAATTTCTTCACGAAACCGAAGGCGATGCGGTCCTGGACGGCCGAGATGGTCCCCGCGCGGAAACAGTGGTCCTTGCCGAAAAGCTCTTCCACGTATTTGTGCGCCACGTGCTGGTATTCGCCGGAGAAATTGAGGTCGATGTCCGGCATCTTGTCGCCCTTGAAGCCCATGAAAACCTCGAAGGCGATGGAGAAGCCGTCCCGGATGGCCGGCTGGTTGCAGACCGCACAGTTCTTTTCCGGCAGGTCCACGCCCGCCATGGAGGAGGGGTTGGCCGGGAACTCGAACCAATGCCCCTGCTTGCAGCGCCAGTGGGGCATCAGGGGGTTGACCTCCGTGATGCCGCAAAGATAGGCGACGAAAGAGCTGCCCACGCTGCCCCGGCTTCCCACGATGTAACCGTCGGAGAGGGACTTTTTGACCAGCTTCATGGCGATCACGTAAAGCGTCGAGAATTTATTATTGATGATCGAGTTGAGTTCCTTTTGGAGCCGCTTGTCGATGAAGTCGGGCAAGGGGTTGCCGTAAAGTTCCAGGGCCTTCTGGGTGGCCGTATCCCGCAGTTCCTGGTCCGCCCCTTCCCACATGGGGGACAGGGTCTGGGTGGGCAGGGGCTCCACGTCCTCGATCATCTCGGCGACCTTCTTGGGATTGGTGACCACCAGTTCGTGGGCGATTTCCTCGCCGAAATAGCTGAAATCGCCCTTGAGTTCGTCGGTGGTCTTGAAGAAAAGCGGCGCCTGCCGCTCCAGTCCGTAACCCATCCCCGCCTGAAGGATGCGGCGGTAGACCTCGTCCTGGGGGTCGATGAAGTGGGAATCCCCGGTGGCCACCACCAGCTTGCCCAGCTTTTTGCCCGTCTCGAAAAGCACCCGGGTGGAATTCTGGAGGTTCTCCATGTCCTTCATCATCCCGTCGGAGATCATGAACTCGTTGTTGGCGCAGGGCTGGATCTCGATATAGTCGTAGAACTTCGCCACTTCCTCCAGCGGCTTCGCGGCGGGGTGCAGGAGGTTCTGCCAAACCTCGCCTTGTTCGCAGGCCGACCCCACCACCAGGCCCTCCCGGTGGGACTCCAGCAATGCCCGCGGGATGCAAGGCCGTTTATAGAAGTACTTCAGGTGGCTTTCGGAAACGAGCTTGTAGAGGTTCTTCAGGCCGGTCTTGTTCTTCACCAAAAGGATGATGTGGTAGATAGCCATGCCCTTTTCGCGCTTGAACTCGTCCACCAGGTAGCCTTCCATGCCCAGGATCAGCTTGATGCCGTGCTTCTTGGCCGCGGCCCTGGCTTCCGGGTAGGCCTGTACCACGCCGTGGTCGGTGATGGCGATGGCCGTGTGGCCCCACTTGGCCGCCCGCTCGATGAGGCGCTCGATCTTGGAAAGGCCGTCCATGCGGCTCATTTGGGTGTGGCAGTGCAGTTCCACGCGTTTTTCCGCGGCCCTATCCTCGCGGGATTCGGGGGGCGGCATTTTCATGATGTCCTTGGCCGAAAGGGTCAGCTCGTCGTGCGAATACTTGTCGGGCCTCAAGTCCCCCCGCACCCTCACCCAATCCCTTTCCTTCAAGGGGGAGGCCAATTTCTTGTCGCCCTCGAGGAAGAGGCGCACGTCCAGGGAATCGGTATAGTCGGTGATGGTCATCTTGATCAGGAACCGGCCGCTGCGGGTTTGGATCTGTTCGAAGCTGATGACTTCCCCCTGGGCCACGAAGCCGTTGCATTCCTCCGTGACGGCCATGGATTGGGGCTCTTCGGCGATCTTGCGGCCGAAGACGATGACGGCCGAGGGGGCCTTGGGCGCGCTGGAAGCCGCGGGTTTTTCCTCGGCCACCGGCAGGACGGGCAGGATGGCGGCATCAATGGAAATGGCGGCCTTCACTTCCGCGCCCCAGCGGGCCTTCAAGAGGTCTCCCAGGAATTTTTCGCACTGCCGGCGTTCCAACTGCTGGCGGGCCAGTTCGTGGGGCACCCGCAGGGAAAGTTCCACACCCTTGGCTTCCAGCCGGTAATGGGAAAACCATCCTTCGGCGATATCAGCCTCTTCCATCAGGCAAAAGAGGAGGTCCTTCTCATGGGCGGCCAGATAGTCGGGAAGGCTTAAAGCCCCGGGGGCGTAATGGACGTCCAAGACCACCCGGTTCACGTTGGGCAGGCTTTCCTTTAAGTAGCGGGAGACGTTGGCGTAGGTTTCGGGAGTGACGGCGGCGGCCATGCGGATGCCCAAAACCAAAATGCCCTTCTCCGGATAGACCTGGACGCCTAAAAGCTCGGACTGGAGGAACCGCTCCTGCTCGTAACATTGAAGGGGGATTTGCTGGAGCAACTGGTAAAAGGGGGAAGAGGTCTGGTCCGTATCGGCGGCAGCCGGGCTTTCTACGGGGGTCATCCTGCCTCCATCGACGGTTTTATGGGGATTTGGAAGGGCTTGGGGCCAACTCTTTCGGACTATACAACCGGTTGGGTTGAAGTGCAAGATTTTTCACAACCGGAATTCTTGAACGCCCTAGCATCAAGCACGCCAAATTTTTTTATCTTCGGAAATGATTTTTTACGGATCGAAATAAATGCCGGCGCCCCAGTGGTTGTCGTTGGACTGGTAGAACTGGCCATACTCGCTGTTGCCGTTGTAGTAGGAAAGGGCCAGGCGGATGACCTGGTGGCTTTCCTTTTTCCATTTCCACTGGATTCCCCACTCGAAATTTTGGTTCACCACGCCGCCGGCCTCGTCCTTGACCTTCAAATCATAGGTAAAACAACCCCGGGCGGCGGTTCCGAACAGGAAGCCGAAATAACCGGAATAAAGTTCCATTCCCCCGTGCATAAAAAAGGGTTTTTCCACCGGGTCGATATGGGGGTAATACCCCGCCCCCGCATAAAGGCGGAATTCGTCGGAGGGCTGGAAGGAAGAGGTCCACCGGAAGCTTTCCCGGGTATAGATAAACCGTTGGACGGTGTAAAAAAGCTCGTCCCCCAGGTGGGAGCTGACGTGGGTGTATTCGAACCGGTGGGAGAAATCCCCAGAGGCTTCGCTGAAATACATGCCCAGGTACCAGTCGCTGACCCTTTCGGGATAGACGAAATGTCCCAGGGAGTCCAACTCGATGAAACTGGCCCCCATGATGCCCCAGCCCCAGCGGCTGTCGTCCGCGGGGCGCCATTGGAGGAATTCCAGGGTCGGCCCGATGGCACCCTCGAAGCGGGGGTAGGAAAGGTTGGCGATCAGGGCGTTTTGGGGCTCCCGGGGGTCGCCGATCAGCTGGCCGAAGACCGGCTCGGGTGGCAGGAAGAGCAGATGGTCCTCCCCCGCCCAAAGGCTTGAGGAAAAACCCAAGGCCAACACGAAGCCACAAAGCCACAAAGGAAGGCTTTTGTGGTTGGAAAGATTTCCGGTCATTCTTTTTCCCTTGAAGGCTTCGTGCATTTTTGTTGGAAGTTCGTTCATGGATCGAAGTAAAGCCCGAATCCCCAGTGCTCGTCGGGTTGCTGGTAAAACTGCCCGAAATCCGAATTTCCGTTGTAGTAAAGAAGGGCCAGGCGCAGGTCCCGGCTTCCCTCCTTCCTGAATTTCCATTGGAATCCCAACTCAAAATTCTTGTTGAGGCTTCCTCCTGCTTCGCCCTTCCATTGGAGATCGGCGGTCCCATAGGCGCGCAGGAAGGTGCCCAGCGGTTCCATCGCGGGTGAATAGATCTCCGTCCCCAGCGAGCAAAAAAAAGGATCCTCCCCTTGTGGATAGATGTTTTCCCAATCCCCGATGCCGGCGTAAAGCCGCAACTCGTCAAAGGGCTGGAAGGAGGAGGTCAGGTTGAAATTCTCCCGGCTGAAAAAGAGGGGGGCTTGGACCCCCTGGAGCGAGTCGCCCAGGTGGGAACTTTGGTGCTCAAATTCCAGCCGGTGGGAAAAAGGGCCGGTCGCCTCGCTCAGGTACATTCCGGCCTGCCAATCCCCGCCCCGCATGGGAAAGGTGGCGCCGTTTTCGTCCAACAGGATGAACCCGTCCCCGAAAACACCCCAACCCCACTGGGTCTGGTCGGGGGGGGTGTAGCGCAGGAACTCGAAGGTGGCCCCCACCGCCCCCTCGAACCGGGTCTGGTTTCCATAGGCCGTAATGCCGGTATAGGGTTCGCGGGGGGCGCCGATGAGGGTCTTGAAAAGGGGGGCCGGAGGCAGGAAAACCCACTCCTGCGCTTGGGCCGGTCCAAGGCCGGTGGAGCCGAAGAGCGCACAAAGTAAGGCAAGACCGAAAGACGTCTTTCTTTTTTGAATCATTCTAAAAACCCTGTGGTGGATCAGGTTTTGAGGAGCTTTTCGTAGGCTTCCAACATCCGCTTGGCCATGGCGGTGGAGGACCATTTGTCCGCTTCGGGAAGGGTTTCGGACCTTTTTTGCGCGTAAAGTTTTTTGTCCGTCAGCATTTTGTAAACCGCTTCGGTGAACTCATCCTCGTTGAGGCGGGTCACCAGGCCGCCGCGCCCCGAGGCCATGACATCCTTGATGCCCATCTCCCCCACGGCCACCACGGGGGTTTCGGCGGCCATGGCTTCCGTCACTACCAGTCCCTGGGTCTCGGTGATCGAGGCGAAGACGAAGAGGTCGGACCCGGCGTAGCAGTCGCGCCAGTCTTCCTTGCTCAGATAGCCGGCGAAATGGACGTAATCGCCCATCTTCAAGTCGGCGGTCATCTTTTCCAGGCCCTTCTTGGCGGCCCCTTCCCCCGCGATGAGGAACTGCAGTTTGGGCACCCTGGGCTTCAGGCGGTGCACCACGCGCATGAGGAAGTCGATGTTCTTTTCTTCCGCCACCCGGCCCATGAAAAGCACCACCTGGTCCTCGGGTTTGTAGCCCTTGACCTTTCGGAACCGCTGGCGGTCCTTGCCGATGAACCTTTCCAACCGGATGCCCGTGGGAATGACCTCGACGGGCTTGGTGACGTCGTAGCTTAAAAGGACGTTCTTCATCTCGGTGGAGGGGGTGATCAACAGGTCGCAGGCGTTGCAGTAGCGGCGGCTGGCGCTCTTGGCGTACCAGACCCCGAAGGATTTCGGCAGGAACCACAGGTAATGCTCGGTATAAGCCGCGAAAAGCGTGTGGTAGGTGTGCACGATCTTGGCGCCCGATTGGCGGGCCCATTTCACCGCCGGACCCCCGATGGTGAAAGGGGTCTGGGTATGGACGATATCGTACTTGTTGTCGATGAACTGCTGGACCAGCTTCTTGTCCCGCCAGGGCATGCCCAGCCGGTCCTCGGGGTCGAAGAAAAGGTAGAAAGAGGGGAACCGGTAGACCTTCAAGTGGTTGTTTTCGTCGATACTGTTCGGGAAGGCCGGGGCATAGATATGGACTTCATGGCCCAGTTTGGTGAACTCCTCGGCGAAAATCTGGGTGGAGGTGGAAACGCCGTTGATGCGGGGGAAATAAGTGTCGGTGACCAGGGCGATCTTCACGGGTTTCCTTTAACGGGGGAATTTACGGCGTGCAGAGCTTCCATTCCTCGGCGGCTAATTCCTTCGCCTTCTCGGTCACCTGCGCCACGGGCACCTTCACCACATCCTTCACCCGGCGGCGCTTCACCTCGATGAGTCCTTCGGCCAAACCCTTGGAGCCCACCCTTACCGAAAGCGGCATGCCCAAAAGGTCCGCGTCCTTGAACTTGAACCCGGCCGTGGCTTCAGCGCGGTCATCATAGAGAACCTCAAAACCCGCCTTCTTTAAATCCTCGTAACATTGGTCCGCGGCCTTGGCCACTTCAGGGTCGGAGGGATTCAGGAGCAGGAGGTGGATTTCATAGGGCGCGATGGAAATGGGCCAAAGAATGCCGTCTGCGTCGTTGTGCTGTTCGATGGCGGCCCCCACCGTGCGGGTGACGCCGATGCCATAACAGCCCATGACCGTCTCGTGGTCCTTGCCGTCCTCGCCCAGGTAGACGCACTTCATCGATTTGGAATATTTGGTCCCCAGTTTAAAGGTTTGTCCGACTTCGATGCCGCGCCCGGTCTTGAGCGGCTTGCCGCATTTGGGACAACCGTCCCCCGTCACGACGCTTCGAAAATCGTTGTACCAGGGTGCGGCGCAATCCCGGCCGATTTCCACATGGATGAGGTGCTTGTCCTTGGCGAGGGCTCCCGTCACGTAATCATGGCCCTCTTTCAAGGCGTTGTCGGCCAATATCTTCACGCCCTTCAAGCCCACCGGTCCCGCGAACCCGACCGGGGCCCCGGTCACTTCCATCACCTTTTCCGCCGGGGCCAGGACCAACTCCGTGGCGCCCAAGGCGTTCTGCACTTTGATCTCGTTGACTTCGTGGTCCCCGCGGACCAGTACGGCCACGGGCTTTCCATCGGCCAGGAAGACCAGGGTCTTGATGAATTGGGAGGGGGGGAGTTCCAAAAGGGCCCCCACGTCCTCGACCGTGTACTTGCCGGGGGTATCGACGGCCGCGTAAGCCTCGGGGGTGGCTTGGGCGACGGCGGCAGGGCTGGGTACCCCCACGGCTTTTTCCATATTGGCCGCGTAGTCGCAGGAAGAGCACATGGCCACCGCCGCTTCCCCGGTCTCGGCCATCACCATGAATTCGTGGGTGAAGGAGCCGCCGATAAGGCCCGAGTCCGCCTTCACCGGCGCGAAGGCCAGGCCGCAGCGCTTGAAGATACGCTTGTAGGCCTCGAACATGATCCAGTAGGTCTTGTCGCAGGCCGCATCGTCCACGTCGAAGGAATAGCCGTCCTTCATCAGGAACTCGCGGCTTCGCATGACGCCGAAGCGGGGGCGCACCTCGTCGCGGAACTTGGTGGCGATCTGGAAAAGGTTCAGGGGAAGCTGTTTGTAGCTTTTGAGTTCCCGGCGGACCAGGTCGGTGATGACTTCTTCGTGCGTGGGGCCAAGCGCGAAATCCCGCTCGTGCCGGTCCTTGACCCGCATGAGTTCCTTGCCGTATTTCTGCCAGCGGCCCG
>JAJPJW010000201.1 GCA_021324075.1 Pseudomonadota bacterium
ATTCCAACATTACGACGGGAGTCTTGCCCGCGACGGCCTCCAGTTGGCCCATTTCCTACGTCGGCAGTTTCCAGATACCCATCGTGGCCGACTATTGCCCCGGCACCCTCAACACCCCAACGCCTACCAATTCACCCACCCAGTCCCCGACTTTCACCATCACGGGTACCCCGACCCTCACGGCGACTTCCACGATCACCTTGACGCCGACCTTGTCCCCCACATGGACGCCCAGTGGAACCCCGAGCTTCACCCCAACCTCCACCCTTTCCCCGACGATCACCAATACGCCCACTGTTACGCAAACCTTCACCGTATCCATGACGCCCACCTCGTCTCCCACCCCGACGATCACGGGAACGCCGACTTCAACCGGGACCTCTACGGCGACTTCCACCATCACCGCGACCCTTACCCAAAGCCCGACCTTCACGGTTTCCATGACCTCCACCGCCTCGGCCACCCTCACCCCCACGGGAACGCCGACGCCCACGGGGGCGTTTACCTCGACCTCCACCGCCAGTTTTACTCCCAGTTCCACCGCCACCGGTTCGATGACGTCCACCGCCTCCTCCACCCCGACCCGGACCCCCACCGCCTCACCCAGCCTGACGCCGACCGCGACGTCCACTTCAACCGGCGCCTCCACGGCCAGCTTCACCCCCACTTCCACGCCCTCTTGGACACCCAGCTTTTCACCCACTTTTTCAACGACTTTTACCCCTTCCTCGACGGCCAGTTCCTCGCCCACCGCCACTCCCAGCGGAACCGCCAGCCTGACTCCCACGGCGACCTGGACCTCCACTCCGGGGGCGGATATTTCCAAGTCCGCCTCGGTGTCGACGGCCAACGTGAACGATATCCTCACTTACACCATCACCATCAATGTCACCGGCGGGCCGGTCAGCAACCTGTCCATCACCGATATCCTGCCGGCGCCGCTCGATTTTGTGGGTTTCGGAGCCTCGGGCGGGGCGGTCACCTATATCTGGAATCCCCCCACCCGAACCCTCAGTTGGAATTTCGTCGTGCTGGGTTTGGGGTCCACTACCCTCACTTACCAAGCCCAGGTGACGGGTGCCGCCGCCACCGGGTCGGTCATCACCAATCAAGCCCAATTAACCTATTCCGGACTGGCATCCGCCAAATCGGGCACCGCTAACGTCACCGTGGCACAGACCTCGCCCTTGATTTACCCGAATCCGGTCAGGGACGATAGCCCGGCGGAACTTCAAATCCCCCTCAACCAGCCCCAGGATTACCTCACCGTGAAGGTCTTTACCACGGCCTTCCGTAAAGTTTATGAGGACATGGTGAAAACCCTGCCGTCGGGAGTTTTCACTTACGGACTGGACACCACCCGCTTCGACGGGGGCGCGGCGGCCAACGGGCTTTACTACGTGGTCATTACCACGCCTTCCAACCGGTGGACTTCCAAGCTTTTGATCCTAAAATAACGTAACTCCCGGCATCGGCCGTCCGTAGAACGGGAAAAGGGAGGGGAAAATGGAAAAAGCCACATTCGGAGCGGGCTGTTTTTGGGGAGTCGAAGAAACTTTCCGGCAATTGAAAGGTGTTGTTTCCACCGCGGTGGGATACGAGGGCGGGATGACCAATGCCCCCACTTATAAGGACGTTTGTACGGACCGCACGGGCCATGCGGAAGTGGTGCAGGTGGAATTCGACCCCAAACAAATTTCCTATGAGAAGCTCCTGGATAGTTTTTGGCACAGCCACAACCCCACCAGCCTGAACCGGCAGGGGCCGGACATCGGGACCCAATACCGCTCGGTCATTTTCTTCCACGACGCCCAACAGGAAAAAGCCGCCAAGGCCTCCAAGGACAAACTTCAAAAGACCGGGTACAAAAGCCCCATTGTGACCCAGATCGTGCCCGCCGCCATTTTTTGGAAGGCGGAGGATTACCACCAGCAGTACCTGGCCAAGCGGGGTCTCGGCAGCTGCCATCTTTAAGGGGGAAGGGCCCTCCCGGCCCCGATAAAGTGTGCTGTGTTACCCCCATAACCTTCATTGGGCGGGGCCCGGTATTTGGATAAAGTCCATGGGGGGAACCCTTTAAAAGGCCTTTAAAACCCCCCCAAAAAAACCGAAAGAACCGGTGAATCCGTTGGGGGGCTGCGTTAGAATCCCCCACTAAGGCCGCCTCCGGGCGGCCAAACTGTTAAGAAGGATGGTTGAACAAAGGCCAATGAAAATTACCCCCTGGGTCAGCAGCGCCGTGGAAGTGAAGAAAAGCGGGATGGAAGGAAAGGGAGTCTACTCCGTCCGTGAAATCAAGGAAGGTGAAGTCATCGGAGTCTTCGGCGGCATCGTGGCCCCCGAGGCTGAAATCGAAAACCTGACCCGCACGGTCCCCGCGGAAAAGCTCAACATCGACCACGCCATGTACATCTATCCCGGTTTCATCATGCTGCATGACTACGAGAACGGCTGCGACCCCCTTTGTTTCGTCAACCACGCCTGCGATCCCAGCGCCAAGGTGGTCAACGGCATCGTGCTGGTGGCCAAGCGCGCCATCCCCGCGGGCGAGGAAATCAGCTGGGACTACCGCCAGACCGATAACGTGGGCAATTGGACCTACGAGTTCAAATGCCAATGCGGCACCCCCAGTTGCACCGGGTTGGTCCAGGTCGGACCCAAGTACCGCACCAAGGTCACAGTGGCTTCCAACTAGTCCGGTATTTCCGCAGAATCCCATACCGGCCCCTTCGGGGCCGGTATTTTTTTGCCTTAAATCCCCTCGAAAAGCGCTTTTCGCCCTTGCCTCCATTATTCCCCAGCCAAATCGTCTGAAAATTCCGCATTTTGTGACTTTCTAAAAGTTATCCACAACCGCCTTTTACCGGCGCCAAAAACCGGGAAAAAGCTCATCTTTTAAAGAAAATGGCCGTTAGGAAGTTTTGAAGTACTGTCTTTCAACGCCCTTCCTTCACTACTTTCTTTTGGGATGCCGGATCCATGAGCCTTCGGGCGATGTTCAGTTCCATATCGGGCCTTCAAGCCGACAGCCAATGGCTGGACGTGATTGGAAACAATATTTCCAACGTCAATACGGTGGCCTATAAGGCCAGCCGGGCGGAATTCTCCGACCAGTTCAGCCAGGCCCTTCTCGGGGGTGCGGCGGACAACCCGGCCACGGGTACGGGGGGAACGGATCCGGAGCAAATCGGATTGGGTACCCGCCTGGCCTCCATTGAGACCCTCTTCACCCAGGGCGTCACCCTGACCACCGGCATCTCCACCGATATTTCCATCCAGGGGGACGGCTTCCTGGTGGCCAAGCAGGGAAGCCAGACCGTGTTGACCCGGGCGGGCGACCTGACCTTCGACAGCGACGGTTACCTGGTGAACCCCCAGGGGGACCGCATCCAGGGGCAGAACGCCCTCGTTCAATTCAACTCCGACGCCATCAATACGGTTTCCAACATCCCGAACAAGCCCCTGATCGTGAACCAGACCGTATTGAACGTGGACAGCAATAACATCGCCGACCTGACGCCCATCCGGATCGACCCCCGCATGACCCTGCCGCCCAAGGCCACCACCGAGGTCAAGTTCAAGGGCAACCTGGATTCCCTCCAACAGCCCAACGTCCTGGATCTCTTCCCCGGCCTCTTCGTGGGGAGCAACACCCCGGCCCTGCCGATCGGGTTGACCATCGCCGCCCTGGGTGGTCCGGCCAATGCCATCGATACCACGCGGATGACGGCGGTGCCCAACGCTTCCGGCGGGTTTACCCTCCAACAGGTGGGCAACCTCTCGACTTTCAACCTGGGGGTTTTCCCGCCCCCCCAGCCCCTGGAAAACGGCTTCATCAACCTGGGGTTCGTGAAGGCCTTCAACACCTATGTCTGGGACAAGCAGCCTCCCGTCCCTCCCGCCCAAAGCGTTTCCGAGACCGTTTACGATTCGCTGGGCAATCCCCGGCAGATCACCGTGCAGTTCTACCAGGTCAACGACATCGGCTCGGACAACATCAACAATCCCAACGGCCCCAACCAGGTTTGCTACGCCTGGTACGCCTTCGACACTTCGGGCGGCAAGACCGTTTCCACGGCCAACCTCCTGGGGGGGACGGGCATCGGGGAAGGGGACCCTTTTTACGACCGCAACCTGCAAAACCAGGATTTTTTCGGGGATTTCCTCTGGTTCAATACCGACGGGTCCCTGGCTTCCAGCGGCGGCGTGGGCGGCGTGCCGGGCCCGCCGGGACTGAACTTCAACTATATGGCCGTGCCCCGGGTCTACCTGCCACCCACCAACCAGAATCCCCCTGTTTCCCCCATCCCCACCCAAGGGGCGGAGATCGATCCCATTTCCCTGAATTTCGGCGATTTCGGATTGTTGGGCGGCCAGCCCATCCTGCCCATCGGCCAAAGGGACGGGATGTACAGCGATGCGGAAGGCAGCTACCAGACCGTCAACGGCGTCAATACCTATGTCCCCAAAAACACCGTATTCGCCGCGTCCCAGGACGGCTACCAAGCGGGCAACCTGCAAGGCCTGAGCGTCGACCAGGAGGGGTTCATCAAGGGTTCCTTTACGAACGGCCAAACCGTCAATTTGGCCCAGCTGGCCCTGGCCCAAGTTCAGAATCCGGAGGGCCTGGCCAAGATCGGCAACAACGACTATGCGGCGTCCCCCAATTCAGGACCGACCCACGTGGGCCTGGCGGGAACGGGGGATTTCGGCACGATCCAAGGGGGAAGCCTGGAAGGCTCCAACGTGGACCTGACGGTCGAACTCTCCAACATGATCGTGGCCCAGCGCGGATTCGACACCAATTCGCGGATGATGGCGGTGGTGAACGAGACCCTGGATGTGACCGACCACTTGGGCGAGGGGGCTTAAGGTGCTGGCGGGCATCCAAAACGCGGCGGCGGGCCTGAGGACCAGCGACTTCCAAATGGACGTCCTGGGAAACCGGCTTTCTTCCGACCTCGCCCTGCCTTTTCCCCAGGCCATGGATGCGGCTTCCAGCCCGGCGTCCCAGCCCCTGAACCTTCCGCCGGAAGGGGACAAGAACCGGGCCGCCCTTTCCCAGGGACAGGGCGATCCAACTTCAACCCTGCCCGGCCTTTTGCCCGCCGATACGGCCGCGGGTCTGGGCGCGAGCGACCCGGCCCTGGACATGGGCCTTTACCTGGTGGCCAAGGCCGCTTATCAAATGAACGCCCGGGTTTTTTCCGCCTCGGCGCAGGAACTCAAAAGGCTCTCCCGCCTGGGCGAGTAAGGTTTCATCCGGCCGACTTCCCGCCTGATTTAACGCCTTTTATTTTGTATAATTTCCCCGTTCGCAAGGCCTGGAAGCCTTTGCCATTTTTCCTTATTCCATTGGGCCTCCGGCCCAAACAATGGGAATTGCATCACCCTCATTTCGTTTTTTCGGGCGGAGCCCGATTTTTAAAGGAAAAACGAGGGTAAGGCCCTATATATCTGAGGAAATATCCTTGAATCCAAATGAGCGGGAACTGGTCCAACGCATCCTCAAGGGCGATTCCGCCGCCTTCCAAGACTTCTACAACACCCACAAAAAGGCCCTTATCCGCGCCTGCTGGTATTTCCTGGGAAACGACGGGGAAGTCGAGGACATGGTCCAGGAAACCTTCATTAAAGCCCTGAGAAACCTCGAGAAATTCAGGTACGAATGCTCCCTGGGCACCTGGCTCAACCACATCGCCGTCAATCTTTGTCGGGACCATTTGGAAAAGAAGAAAAGGACCCTCCCCTTTTCGGTGGATTTTTTTTCCACCCACCCGTCTAGAGAGCAAGCCAGCCCCTACCCGGAGGAGGCCCTCCAGATGCTGAGGGAGGAAATCAAGAACCTGGAAGGGAAGGAAAAGGAACTGATCACCCTGCGGGAAATCAAAGGCCTCTCCTACGAAGCCATCGCCAACAAACTCAAAATGCCCGTGGGAAGCGTGACGTCCGGGTTGTTCCGGGCCCGGCAAAAGCTGATTGAAAAAGTACGGGAAAAACTCCCGAAGGGATGGGAAGAGACAAGCCTATGAAATTCACCCCCGAAACATTGCTCCAGATCTACCTGGACGGCTCCTTTACCGACGAGGCCCAGGCCGAGTTCGACGCCTTGATGCGCCGGGACCCGGCTTTCGTCGAGAAGGTCACCCAGGCCCTTTCGGAGAGGCTGGGCCCGGCACCCGAGGAACTGGTCAATAGCGTCTCCACCAGCCTGGATGCGAAGATCGGCGGGGTTTGGAGCCAGTACAAGCCCTCGCCAGCCTTGCGGACCCTGAAATGGGGCGCCAAGACCGCCCTGGTTTTGGGTGCGGTGGGGGGGCTTTTCCTCGGTGGACGCCTGCTGGTGGCCAAGCTCACGGCCCCGCCGGCCGCCGGCGTTCCCGCTTCGGTTTCCAACGCCCTACCGGGCCACTCCACGGCGGTGGAAAATTCCTCCGGGTCCGCCCATCCGAAGGCGCCGGCCCCGGTCTCCCATTCCGAGGTTCCGGCATTCTCGACGGGAACAACCCGGGTTTCCATCCCGACTCCGGGGAACCTGACCGATGGGAAAAAGACCGCCTCCTTCTCTTCCGCCGCCTCGAATCCGGCCCCGGGCATTCCGGCTTTACCGCCGGTTTCCACGTCCGACCAGAATGCCCTCCAGGCCATTCCCGTTCCAAATGGTTCCGGCTCCCCGGCTGAAAGCCCGGCGATGGGTTCCCGGGCTTCCACCACGGGCGCGACCGCCGAAGGCAATTCGCTGCGGGTGGCCATCGACCTGGAGCAACCTGAAAAGGTCGATGTCACCGTGTTTGACGCCAACGGCCTGCTGATCCGGCATCTTTACAACGGCCCCGTTCCGGCGGGCGAACATTACGTGGATTGGGACGGGAAAGACCAGCTTGGAAACGCCGTTTTGCCGGGAGACTACACGGTTATACTCGATCGGGGCGGCAAGAAGATGTCGGGAATCCTGAAGGTGCTGCCGCCTCAGTAAGCGACCCCATCCACCAAGGCGGGCGGACGACCCATGCGGCCTTTTCCAAGAACCCTTTTACGGCTTCCGCTTTTTTTCCTCCTTCAAGCCCTGCTGGCCCCCGGGGCGGGCGCCCAAGTCCTTGAAACGGTGGCGGGCAACTGTACCGCCGGCTATACCGCCGCCGCCCAACCCGCCACCCAGGCCAGCCTGGACCTTCCGGACGACCTGGCCTTCGACTCCTTCGGCAATTACTACATCGCGGACGCAGGAAGCAACACCATCCGCAAGGTGACCACCGCCACGGGGATCCTCACCACCTTTGCGGGGGTCTACAACCCTTCGGGAAACCCCCCGGGGGGCGACGGCGGGCCCTCCTCCGCCTGCACCATGGACTATCCTTCGGGGATCGTTTTTGATTCCGCCAACAACCTTTATATCGCCGATTTTGAAGCGGCACGGGTGCGGAAAATCGACGCCTCGACCGGCATCATCACGGCCTTCGCGGGGACGGGGACGCCCGGTTACGCGGGGGACGGGGGGCCGGCCACCTTGGCCCAATTCGCCAATCCCACCATGGTCCGTTTTGATTCCACGGGCCGTTACCTGGCCGTCAGCGACGCGGGCAACAATACGGTGCGGGAGGTGGACACGGTCACGGGCCTTATCACCACCGTGGCCGGGACGGGCGCGCCGGGCTATTCGGGCAACGGAGGGCCGGCCACCCTGGCCCGGATTTACCAACCCGACGGCCTGGCCTTCGACGCTTCCGGCAACCTTTTCATCGCCGACAACCTCAACGGGGCCGTCCGCCGGGTGGACGCCCTGACGGGCGATATTTCCACCGTCGCGGGCACCGGCGTCACGGGCTATTCGGGTGACAACGGCCCGGCCACCCTGGCCCAATTGGGCGACGACATTGGGGGGCTGGCCTTTACCTGCAATGGAAACCTGATGATCGCCGACGGCCATAACAACCGGGTCAGGATGGTCGACAACACCACCGGCATCATTTCCACCGTGGTTGGCACGGGCAATATCCCCCCTTCCTGCCCCCCCAGCATCACCGGTGTCCTTGTCAGCGACACCAACCTGCCCCAGGCGGTGGCCTTCGATTCCTCCCATAATCTTTACGAAGTGGTTTATGGGGATGAACTGGTCCGGGAAGTGCCGGGGGGGTTCTGTTCACCCACGGCCACCCCAACCCCGACGGCCAGCTTGAGCCCCACGGCCACCCGGACTCCCACCCCCAGCCCCACCCCCACCAGCACCGCCACCCTTACGCCGACGACGACCTTCAGCCCCACCTCCACTACCACCATCACCCCCACGCCGACCATCACGGTTTCGCCCACCCCGACCCCTCCTTTTTCCCCGAGCGACTGCAGCACCCTAGAGACCTATTCCTACCCG
>JAJPJW010000191.1 GCA_021324075.1 Pseudomonadota bacterium
AAGGGCATCCCCATCAACCTGGAAACCCGGCACCGCATGGACACCATGGCCGCCACCGACAAACACCAAGGCGTCATCGCCGTGGTGGAGAATTTCCAATACTCGGACCTCCAAGATCTCCTGGATATTTCAAAAAAGAAGAACGAGCCCGCTTTCATACTTTTGCTGGATGAGATTGAGGATCCCCACAACCTGGGGGCCATCCTGCGCTCCGCCGAGGCGGCGGGGGTGCACGGCGTGGTCATCCCCAAACACCGGGCCGTCGAAGTGAATGCCACGGTCATCAAAGCCTCGGCCGGGGCCGCCGAGCATGTTGTCACCGTTAAGGTGACCAATATGAACGAGACAATTAAAAGGCTGAAAGAAGCCAATATTTGGGTGGTTGGAACCGATGACGAGGCTTTGAAGAACTTCTACGATTACGACTTTCGCCAGCCGGTGGCCCTGGTCATCGGCAACGAAGGGCAGGGATTACGGCGACTGGTGAAGGAAAACTGTGACGAGTTGGTCAAAATACCCATGGCGGGTAAGATGTCCTCCCTCAACGCCTCGGTGGCGGCTGGGCTGGTGCTGTTTGAAGTGATCCGCCAGAGGAGTTGGGGCCTGGGCCCCAACTCCAAGGATCCGCCCTTATCCTCCTATGGCTTGGGACTTTCCCCCGAAAAAGACTTTTTTCGCACAAGCCCTGATCCGGCTCCTCAAGCGCCGGGTGAGGGCTCTCCTCAAAGCTTCGACATAAGCCCTTCCGACAACTTGGAGGATAACCCGGCCGACCCGCCAGGCAGCAACAAAGGTGGCGGGTTCAAGTGGTAAAATCAGGCGTTGTTGCTTGACGCCTCCCAGGGTCACTTTTATAATCCCCTTCCCCTTACAAAGTGCGAAGGCTTGCGGAGGCTGGCGTAGCTCAGCTGGTAGAGCAGCCGCCTTGTAAGCGGCAGGTCACCGGTTCAAACCCGGTCGCCAGCTCCATTTTCAGGGGGAAAAAGACTCGGCTTTTTCGTCGTATCCGTGGACAGGTGCCCGAGTGGTCAATGGGAGCAGACTGTAAATCTGCCGGCCGACCGGCCTACGCAGGTTCGAATCCTGCCCTGTCCACCAGTTTTTACTACCTTTAACCCGGTTGAAGTTAGTAATGACTGATTCCAGGAAGATTTTTTGAAGGGGAACGTGAAAGTGGGACCCGGCTTCGGCTGGTGAGTCGCCCGGCAAAGACCGGGATGCCCGTCTTTACTACGGGTTGGAAAACTGGGATACTTTGGGAAATTCGGCGCGGGAGTAATTCAGTGGTAGAATGCCACCCTTCCAAGGTGGACGTCGCCGGTTCGAATCCGGTCTCCCGCTCCATACTTTAACCGCGAATACCCCATTCTCCCGCCGCCTATTCGATGAAAACAAAGGAAAACCGAATGTTGTCCGAAAAAGAAAAATCCGAAATCGCCATTCCCGGCAATCCGAATCCGATCACCGAAATGACCGAGTTTATGGATGACCGCGTCATCCTTTATGGCCACCCGGGCTTGTGCCGCACTTCCGAGGAACTGCTTTCCAGCGACGGGTTTCAATTGATCCTCCAGCGTTTCCTTAAAAAAATGACGGCCCAAGATTCCCCCTTGTTGAACTGTGTTTCTTCGTTCAAGTCGGGCGGCGGCTATGACACCCGCAAATTGGCTGATTTTCTCAAAGAGCTTTTCGCCAAGGACATCCATGGAACCGCTTACGCCTCCATGGATCTGGTCCTTTTGAAGGATTTCATCGAGGAACTTTACAGCTACTGGCGCCGCAGGGAACGCTTCGTTATTTTTGACCGGGACGTGGAAGACGGCGGGATCGACTTGAAGGAATACCATCCCATCTTCGTCCGGGCCAACGAGGAATTTAAAAACCTGGTCTTGGGCACCTATCGGCACATCTCGGCCCACGTGACGGGGGATTGGTTCAAGGTCTACCGGCAGATACCTGCGGGTGTGGGAGTAGGGCTTTTGGCCGAGAAGATCAATTGGAAGTTTCCTGCGGAAACCTACCAGAAACTGAAGAACATCCCCTTCATCCGCCTGTCCTTGATTTATCCGCCCCTCATTTATTACACCAAGGTCAACAAACGCAAAGGCAAGTTCAACCCCCTGCCCAAGAACCCGATGGATTCTGTCAAGCTCGATTCTTCCCGCTGGCTCTGTTTCCCGGCCAAGATCGGGACCTTGCTGGTCTTCATTTACTTCCACAAGGACTTTGTTTCCCACGCGGCCGGACTCTCGAATCTTTTCGAACTTGCCAGTGCCCAGGAAATCGCCGGCCGTAAACCGGACGGCATCATGCTCTTCGGGATCGACCCGGCCCTGATGGAAAACCAGCTTGTTGGCTACTACGAAGACAAGGCCAACAACCTTGTGGTGGGCGCGGTGGCCTACCAGCTTCCCGACGTCGACTATTTCGGTTATTTCAAAAAAACCGCCCTGACGATCCACAACCTCATCATGATCGAAAGAGGGAACCTACCCATCCATGGCGCCATGGCCAAGATCGACCTGAAATCGGGCAAAAGCGCCCATGTGGTCATCGTGGGGGATTCGGGAGCGGGGAAATCAGAATCCTTGGAAGCCTTCCGTGTCTTGGCGGATAAGTACATCCGCCAGTTGACCGTGATCTTCGACGATATGGGTTCCCTAAGCATGACCCCCCAGGGCCAGGTGGTGGGTTGCGGCACGGAAATCGGCGCCTTCGTGCGGTTGGACGACCTCCATCCAGGATATGCCTATACCGAAATCGACCGTTCGGTTTTCATGAACCCGCACATGGGCAATGCCCGCCTCGTCATGCCCATTACCGAATACCGGCATGTGGTGGCCGGCTACCCGGTGGACCTGTTCCTTTACGCCAACAACTACGACAATGTGGACGACGAACATCCTTCATTGGAAGTCATGACGGACACCAAGCAGGCATTGGAAGTCTTCTCCAGCGGCGCCCGGCTGGCCAAGGGTACGACCGACGAAAAAGGCCTGGTTCACACTTATTTCGCCAATCCCTTTGGTGCTCCCCAAAAGAAACAACAACACGAGAACCTGGCGGAAAAATTCGTCGGCGCCATGGCCAAGAACGGCAAGAAGGTGGGCCAACTGCGCACCCGCTTGGGGATTTCGGGCTTCGAGACCAAGGGGCCGGAAGAAGCGGCCCAGTCCCTGTTCCAATTCATCACTAAAAATCTCTAACATCCGGCGGGAGTTCATAAGGGGTTTTGACGGCCTGGGCTTTGTTCGCCCCGGCATTTGAAGATATTTGGCCTATTCCATTGAGGAGGATTTATGAGTTTCCGAATCGAGCATGATTCCATCGGTGAATTGAAGGTGCCCCAGGAAGCCCTTTGGGGAGTCCAGGCCCAACGCGCCGTCGAGAACTTCCCGATCAGCGGGATCAAGCCCCACAAGGTTTTCATCCAAGCCACGGTCCACATCAAAAAAGCCGCGGCGCGTTTCCACGCCAAGGTGGGAATGCTGGACAAGAAAAAAGCCGACGCCATCGTCAAAGCCGCCGACGAGATCCTGGAAAAGGACAAGTGGCTGGACCATTTCGTGGTGGATGTGTACCAGGCCGGCGCCGGAACCAGCCATAACATGAACACCAACGAGGTCTTGGCCAACCGAGCCATTGAAATCCTCGGCGGCAAGAGGGGAGATTACAAACTGGTCCACCCCAACGACCACGTCAACATGGGCCAATCCACCAACGACGTGATTCCCACGGCCATCCGGCTCTCCGGGCTCCTCCTGACGAGGGATTTCCTGCCCGTATTGAAAAAACTGTCCGCCACTTTCCGAAAGAAGGGGCGCGAATTCGTGAAGGTCTATAAGTCGGGCCGTACCCATTTGCAGGACGCGGCCCTCATGACCCTGGGCCAGGAATTCAACGCTTATGGCGAGAACCTGGAGCGCCACCTGCGCCGCATCGAAGAAGCTTCCGCGGATTGCCGTGAATTGGGAATCGGCGGTTCGGCCGTCGGAACGGGCCTCAACACCCACAAGGATTACTGCCAGGGGATGGCCAAACTGCTTTCCGAACAAACCGGCTTGAGATTGACGCCCCATCCGGACCTATTCGAAGCCATGCAAAGCATGGGTCCCTTTGTCGCCCTTTCCAACGCCTATCGAAACCTGGCCCTGGACCTGACCCGCATCGCCAACGATTTCAGGCTGATGACCAGCGGCCCCGCGACCGGGTTCGGGGAAATCCTACTTCCGGTCATGCAACCCGGATCCTCCATCATGCCGGGCAAGGTTAATCCTGTGATGGCCGAGTGCCTGAATATGGTGTCGTTCCAAGTATTGGGCCACGACGCCACGGTGGCCATGGCCGCCCAGGCCGGGCAAATGGAACTGAACGTCATGATGCCGGTCCTGGCCTATAACCTGAACCAGGAAATCACCCTCCTGACCAATATGCTCAGGGCCTTCAAGGAAAAATGCGTGTCGGGCGTGAAAGCGGACGAGGTGCGCTGCCGTTCTTATGCCGACCAAAGCACCCAAGTGGCCACGGCCTTGAATCCCGTGATCGGATATGAAAAGGCGGCCGAGGTGGTCAAGGCCTCGCTTAAAGAAGGGAAAACCGTGCGGCAAGTGGTGTTGGAAAAAAAGATCCTCACCGATGAGCAATATGACAAGGCCATCAAACTGGACAAGATCGTGGACCCCCATGGGAGGAGTTTGAAACGGAAATAGTTTTCAAAACCGCCTTGGGTCCGCACTTCGCCGAAACCGTGGAAAAAGGGCCGAAAAAGGGCCATTTCTCCTTGACAGGGGTACTTTCAAACGTAAAATACCTTACTCTTGTACGAACCCCGCCCAAGTAGCTCAGTTGGTAGAGCACTTCCTTGGTAAGGAAGAGGTCACCGGTTCAATCCCGGTCTTGGGCTCCATCTTCGCT
>JAJPJW010000018.1 GCA_021324075.1 Pseudomonadota bacterium
ACCCGTACCTTCGTGAAAGGGAAGGCTTCACCCGCCCTGAAGGCCCAATACGAAGCGGTCAAGGTTGGGCAGGAGAAGGGGATTAAGATGGTGGCTCCCGGGGTGAACGGCCGGGAAGTGCACCAGACCATCCTGAAGGATATGGAATCGAAGGGTTACAAGACCGAGCGGCGCAATGGGACCATGGTGGGATTTTTCCACGGCACCGGCCACGGCCTGGGGCTGGATGTGCACGAGCCGCCGCGGGTGAACACTTCGGAACATATCCTGAAAAAAGGGGAAGTGGTGACGGTGGAACCGGGACTCTATTACCCTGGAGTGGGTGCGGTACGGATCGAGGATTTGCTGGTCGTGACGCCTATCGGCCACCAGAACCTGACGGTCTACCCCAAGAAACTGGAAATAGCCTGATGCGTTGAGGTTAGGGGAGGTTGGGCTGCTGCTGGTTTGGGGCCACTTGCATCATGTTCTTCACGGCGTCCTCAGTGGCCTTGTCGCTCCCGCCCCCGGAAAATAGGAAATAAGAAGCCACCACCATGGCCGCGCCCCAAAGGATCATTTTGACGTTTTGGGTCTTTTTCCCACGGTACATGTAATACCCGCCCAATATCCCGACGATACTGCTGACCACCATTAGGAATAGAGCCAAGAAATCCTCCTGCTACGGAAGCGACTTATTTTTTAGGGGTATTCGACGTCAAGTCCATGATGTCCGCGAGCCCTTCGAAAACCTTGTGGGCGATGGGGGCCGCCACATCCTTGCCCGTGCCGCCGTTCTCGGCCACGATGGCCATGGCGATCTTGGGGTTGTCCACCGGCGCGAAGCAGATGAACCAGGCGTGGAAATTGGGGTCCCGGCTGCCCGAAGTCCCGGTCTTGCCCGCAATCTTGATTCCGGGCACCCGCGCCTTCACTCCGATGCCGCGCTCCACGTCATTCATCATCATGGTGGTGAGGAATTGGGCGGTTTGGCGGCTGATCGTGTTCTTATAAAGGGCCGGTTTGTTTTCCATCAGAACCTTGCCGTTGATGTTGGTGAGCTTGTCGGTGAGGTAGGGCGACATCATGACGCCATCGTTGGCGATGGCCTCGGCCATCATGGCGGCATTGAGCGGTGTGATGCGGAAGGTCGGCCCCAGGCCGGTTGCCGTTTCGGCCAGTTCGTAGCGGCTCAGGCCCAGTTTGGGGGAGACGCTGGCGGTTACGGGCAGTTCAATGGATTTGGGGACGGCGTTGAAACCGAAGCGGTTGTTGAACTCGAACAGGGTGTCCTCGCCCAAAGCGAAGCCCAGGCGGGCGAAGCCCATGTTGCAGGACGCATCGAAAGCCTCGGCCAGGCTGTGGATGAGCTTGTGCTTTTTCCAGTCCATGAAAATCTTGCCGTCGATGGTGGTGAAGCCCTTGCAGTAGAAGGGGAAGACGGGGGCCAAGTTGATGTTTTTTTCCACGGCCGCCGCCGAAGAAATGATCTTGATGATGGATCCGGGCTCGTAAAGCCCCTCGAAGGACCGGTTTTTCAGGGGCGTGTTCTTGTTGGCGATATAGTTCCACCATTCATCGTGCACCTTTTCAGGGGTGAAAGTGGGTTGGGACACGCAGCCCAGGATTTCCCCGGTGCGGGGATTCAAGACCACGATGGAGCCCTTCTCCCAGCCCAGGGCCTTGGAAAGGACCCGCTGGATGCGGCTGTCGATGGTCAGGTAAAGCTTGTTGCCGGGGAAGTATTGCTGGTAGACCTTCTCCAGGCCCATGCTGCCCCGGTTGTTGGTCGCTTGCTGGTCCACGTAGCCGATCAAATGGGCGAATTCCTTGCCCATGGGATAACCCCGTTCCCCGTTTTTGGCCCATTGGAGGGCCAGGGGAACCCCGTTACGGTCGAAGATATAGTAGATAGAACCCCGGTCCTTCTCCTCCCGGGCCTGCTCGAGCAGGACCTGCATCTTTTTGTTCTTGGGGTCGTAATTAAGGGCCGCTTCATAGTATTTTTCGCCCTTGCTCACCTGGCCGAGGGCCCTTTCGACGGTACCCAGGGCGATATAGATGTCCGGGTTGTTGGGCTGCAGTTCCAGGGCGTGCTGAAGCTCCAGTTCGGCGATGCTGTATTTGCCATCGTCGATAAAGGCTTGGCCGGTCTTCAAATGGCTGAACTTGCCGCTGTAAGTAAGGCCCATTTTCATGGCCTGGTCGTAGAGTTCCTTGGATTTTTCCAGGTTGCCGGCCTTCATTTCCACCAATCCCAGCCCGTCCACGGCCCTGGCGTCGCCGGGAGTGTGGGAGAGCACCTTGTTGAATTCCATCTTGGCCAATTCCAGGTCCCCGCTCCTCCAATACTTAAGCCCCTTGATGTAGTTGTACTGGTTCATCAGGAAGGTTTTGGAGGTCAGGAGCCCGAAGAACAAAACCATGAAGACCAGCACGGTCCGGAAGGAGGGGAGCTTACCCCGCCTTTTCCTGGACAAGGGGATAGGCCGGTAACGTTGGAACGGATCAATGAGCGGCATGGATTGGGAAGCTCCTTGGGAATAAGTCCAAGCATTCTAACGGCATCAGGAGAATAAAAAAGGGAAAAAACCCCCCGGGGTTTTACCAGGTAAACGAGGGTCGGCCGTTGCGTGGAAACACAAAGGGGACTATAACGATGTTGCCGCCGTTCACGGAACGAGCGGAGATTTTGGCGAAGAGGCGACAATGACCTTGGAATGGCTTTTACCCGCCTTAGGGTTGGGTATTGGAATTTGGATATTGGTCCTGACCCTGCGGAATGCGGACAAAAGCGGCGGGATTTCCCTGGCCGGCAAGTTGGAAGCGTTCCACCGGGATTTGGAGCGGCAGGAAAAAGTCCTTAGGGATGAGATCGGCCGCAACCGGGAAGAGGCCGGCGCCAATGAAAGGGCCTCCCGCGAGGAACTGGGGCGCCAACTCCTTTCCTTGACCCAGCTGAACGAACAAAAACTCGAATCCATCCGGCAAACCCTGGAGCACCAGCTGAAATCCCTCCGGGATGGCAATGAGACCAAGCTCGACCAGATGCGTCTTGTGGTGGACGAGAAGCTGCAGGCCACCCTGGAAAAACGGCTCAACGATTCCTTCCGGCTGGTCAGCGAGCGGTTGGAAAAGGTCCACCAAGGCCTGGGTGAAATGCAATCCCTGGCCGCGGACGTCGGCGCGCTGCAAAGGACCCTCACCAACGTCAAGACCCGAGGAACCTGGGGAGAAGTCCAACTGGAGAACCTTCTGCAGCAAATGCTCGCCCCCGAGCAATATGCCAAGAACGTCGCCACGCGGGAGGGAAGCAATGACCGGGTGGAATTCGCCGTCCGGTTGCCGGGCCGCGAGCAGGGCCGTGATTCGGATGTCTGGCTTCCCATCGATGCCAAGTTTCCCCAGGAAGACTACCAAAGGCTGGTGGATGCGCTGGAAAAGGGGGACGGGCCGGGCGCGGAGGAATTCTCCAAGAGCCTGGTCAGCCGCATTAAATTGGAAGCCAAGAACATCAAGGAAAAATACCTGGACCCGCCCCACACGACGGATTTCGGCATCCTCTTCCTGCCAACCGAGGGCCTTTACGCCGAAGTGCTGCGCCAGCCGGGTTTGTTGGAATCCCTCCAAAGGGAGCATCGGATCGTCCTCACCGGACCAACGACCCTGGCGGCCATTTTGAACAGCCTCCAAGTGGGTTTCCGGACCCTCGCCATTGAAAAACGCAGCAGCGAGGTCTGGAACCTGTTGGGGATGGTGAAGAAGGAATTCGGAATTTTCGCGGGTATTCTTGAAAAAACCCAAAAGAAACTTTTGGAGGCCAGCAACACTATTGATGATGCGGCCAAGAAAACACGGACGATCGAGCGGAAATTGAAGAACGTTGAAGGCATCCCTTCGGCGACCGATGCGGGGGTGTTGGAGGAGAACCGGGAGCCGTCAGAAGCGGAATAACCCTTTTTGCGGCCTTGCCGCAGCCTGTTAGAAAACCTACGAATTTTGTTAAAAAACCGTTATTTTGGCCTTGCTGGAAAGATTTTTCGTTTTTGACCCTCCGGGATAGGGGGTCTTTACCGTTAAATCTTTTAGCCATTTTGGAATGGAAATTGCCTTTAATTGCCTATTGAAAAGGCTTTCATTAGACTTTCCCGGAACTTGAACAAGCAATTCTTGAGGTCGTTTTGACAAGTATTCAAACTTCGAGCATGGATCGATTGAGACACACCGGTCGGATCTTCCGGGTGATGGCTTTCACTTGCCTTCTTTTTGGTATGGGAAATGGTGCCGCAAGGGCCGTCACCTACAGCTTTTCAAATTATGTCGCCCTTCCCACTTTGATGGCGACCCCCCAGTGGTGTCCCAGCGACGCCGCCATCACCTTCCAGGAAAACCAACCAACTTGGTTTGCGGCACCCACAGGCCTGACCGCTTGCGGCTATCCCGTAGGAACTTACGATTCGAACTATTTTGCAGCCATCGACAGCGCTTCCTTCGGTGACACGGGAGCGTCGGGGGGCAATGGCGCGGGCGGCGGGGGCTATCCTTGCGGGGCCTGTGCGGCCCTCTATAACAGCGCCAACGGAAACGCCGTGACGGTCACGATTGTGGACGAATGCCCCCAGGGCGGCGTCAACCAAAACAACTGTTGGCCTGGTTCCTACCATTTGGATTTGTCCCATGCCGCTTATAACGTGTTAAGCTGCGGAAGCGCCGGTTGCGGCGGAAATTTCGCTTCGAACACCGGTACGAACAGCGATACGGGGTCGACGGTCAGTTGGAAATTCGTGCAGTGCCCTTTGACGGGGAATGCGGCCGTCACCTTTGCCAATTCCACCGGGAAGATCGCCTATGAGTGGGGGAACGGCTCGAAGTCCGGTTACAGCCCCCTGATGTTCTTGGACACCTTGTTCCCGATCGCGTCGATCACGGTGAACGGCACGACCGAAAGCCGGGATTCGAGCAACCAAAACCCCAATTTCTGGGGCGGCTTAAGCGGGTATTCGGGGACCTTGACGGTTGTTTTGACGAGCTACGAGCCCAGTGTGGGCCCCGTCACCGTGACGGTGAACGGCAGCAGCTACAGCCCCATCCAATCCTCGCCCCCGGGAACGACCTCGGCCCAATTCAACCAGTGCGTGACGGGGCCCACTTCGACCCCCACCAAGACTCCCACGGTCGGAAGCCCGACCGCCACTTTCACGAATACCTTTACGACAACCCCGACGGCCACGCTGACACCGATTTCGGGTTGCCCTTACTATTATTACAACGGTACGGCGCCCCACGCCTTGGCCAACGGAGCGATTCCTTACCAGGGAAATGCAACTTTGACTGAAACGGCTGCAGCCGCTTACACCGGCGACACGGCGGGAATGAATATCGCTTTCAACGTCCCTGCCGCCGCCTTTTTCGGTGAAGTCGAATGGAACTGGGCCAATTACAGCGCCGCAAACGATGTCAATCTTTCCAATTTTTCGACCCTAGAGTTTTATGTCGACGACACAACGGCCGGCGCCTTGCCCATGACCTTGAATGTTTACCTGTCCGATTACGTGGGCGCGGGTTCGACGGGGCAGACCCAATCCAATCCCGTTACGGTGATCCTGACCTCGACGGGATACCAGAAGATCGACATCCCCCTTTCTTCCTTCTCAACGGGTGGGACAAGCTATAGCTCGACGACGATCGGTGAATTTGACCTAAAGTGGAGCACTTCCACCGCGGCACAAACGGCCACCGTCTATGTGGACAATATCGCCTTTTATGGAACCTGTCCCACGGCCACCCCGACGCCCAGCAGTACCTTCACCCGGACGGATACCGCTACGCCAACCCGGACGGCCACGACCACCGCCACTTACACCATCACCAATACCCCAAGCCCAAGCGCGACGGCTACTCCCACCAATTCCCGGACCAATTCGCCCACGGCCACCGTTACTTCCACTCCCACGAATACTCTTGCCAGCACCAATACGCCGACCGCGACGCCCACCAAGACCCCCACCTCCACTACTACGGTAACGGCTACGGCCACCCCGACGGGAACGCCGACCAATACACTGGTAAACACGGCGACGCCGACTTCCACCCCCACGAAAACCCCGACTTCCACCACCACCAGCACCTCTACGAATACGGTCGGCAATACGGCCACCCAAACGCCCACTTCTTCCGCGACACGGACACCTACCTCCACCGATAGCCCAACCGTGACCAATACCCCCGCGAATTCGTTCACTCCGAGTTCCACGCCGACCCTCACGCCTTCCGGGACCCCCACCGCAACCCTTGGCAATACGGCCACGAAAACGCCGACCTCCACGACTACGGCGACCGCCACGGTCACCCCGACGGGAACGCCGACCAATACGCTTGTGAATACGGGGACGCCGACTTCCACCTCCACCAAGACCGCGACTTACACCACCACCAGCACTTCAACGAATACAGTGGGCAACACGGCCACCCCGACCCCGACTTCCTCGGCCACCCGGACGGCCAGTTTCACTCCAGCCCCACCATCACGGATACGCCGGTGAACTCCTTTACGCCCTCCGGCACGCCCACCTTGACCGCTACCAGCACTTCAACCGGAACGCCCCTTCCCACGGCCACCATGACTCCTTCCCACACCGCCACGTTGTCCGCGACCACGACGGCTTCCGCCACCCCCAGCCTGACGGCCACCCCGACCCCAAGCGCAACAACCACGAATACCCCCGCGGCCACCTTTACCCCGACCTCGACAGCGACCCTGACGCCTTCCGGGACTCCCACGGGAACTTCCACCGCCACCCTAACCCCCACCTTTACTTTCACCCTCACGGCAACGAAGACGCCATCTCCCACCCCGACTTCCACGGCCACCGCCACGCCGTCCTTGACTCCAACGCCTTTGACGGTTTTAGCTTCCCAGGGGACCAATCCGCCACCCAACTCAAACCAACTCTCCGGAACTTCCAATGTGCCGGTCCAGCAGCTTGTATTGACGAATCCGAGTTCTTCCGCGGTGAGCATGTCGAGCCTGACCTTGACGGTCGGCGGTACGGGCAATTCGGCCAATATCACCAGCGTCACCCTTTATGCGAACGGGACCCCCGTCGGCACTGCTACCTTCACCGGAACAACGGCCGTCTTCAATTTCAGCGGTATGTTGCCGGCTTCCTCCAGTGTGACCTATACGGTGTCGGCGAATTTCGGGACCGGGGCCGCCGGAACCTACAGCTTCAGCATGACAGGAGCCGCCGGCAACAACGGCCAGCCGGTCTTCTTCAGTGGGTTACCGGTAACCGGGGCGACGGTCACGGTGGCGCAAGCGACATCCACGCCCACCTCTACCAACACCGCCACTTCTTCAGCCACGGCCACCCCGTCCAATACCCCATCCCTGACTTCCACCGGAACGGCCACGAGGACTCCCACCATTACCCTCACGCCCACCATGACCCCCACCCGGACTCCCACGGGAACGATTACGCCCACACCCACCGTTACGGCGACACGGACGGTCACTTTCACTCCCACGGCCACATTCCCGACTTTTGACCAGTTCTCAGTGAGCGAAAACCTCTTTAAGCCCTCAAACGGTCCGGTGAGCATCCAAGTGGGCTATAGCGTCTTTCCGGGGGATTACAGTCTGAAGATTTTCAACAGCGCGGGTGAACACGTCCTCACGCTTGATTCCAAGTATTTGACCGCTGCGATCACTGAAAGCTATAAATGGGATGGAAAGAACAAGTACGGTGCAGATTGCGCCAGCGGGGTTTACATCTTTTACCTGAGCGAACCTTACAGCAAGAAAATCAAACGGATCATCCTCGTCAGGTAGGTTTCCAAAACGGGGAAACAGCCGGCGGTTGGTTAATCCGGGCTTGATGACACGGTTTTTCCTTCGCCTTCCAGCTTTCCACTCCTCGGTTCAAATCCAGCAATATCCAAATACAAATTAAAACGCCCTTCTTTCGAACGTTCTTTAGTTCTTCGGGGAATTTGCCTGAGGGGGTCCGGCTTTTCCCTTGAAACCCTGTATGAGCGAAACGATCTCATTCGGATTGGGAAGGTCATCGGGTTCTTTCCCCAACTTTTTGTAACGTATCGTTTTTTGCGGATCCATGATGATGATGGAGGGATGGGCCACGTCGTATATGCCGTGCCCGTTCGGATGCCGGGCGCCGAAAGCGTCAATGAGCTTGAGATTGGGGTCGGATAGCAGGGGAAAAGGGAACCGCCATTGGTCGTTGAAGTGGAATGAGTCTTCCACGCTGTCCGTGCTGATCGCCGCAATGGCCACATGTTCGGACGTGAAAAGGGAATAGTTGTCCTTCAAATTAAAAAGCATTGTCCGGCAAGCATTGCAATAGGCCCCACGGTAGAGAACGACGACCAGGTACCAATCCGCCTGCAAGTCTGAAAGCTTGAAGATTTGCCCGTTTTCATCCATGAGTGAAAAATCAACGAGCTTGTCGCCCACTTCGAGCCCATTGGGCCTGGTGAGCGCCGGGGTTGGAGAAGAAGACTTGCAACCCGGAAGGGGCAGGAGGAACGCCGTCAAAATGAAAAAGTGAAGAAGAAAACCTTTGCCGGAAAAACGAAGAAACATTTTGATCCTTCAGGAAAATGTCGTAAAGCGGCTCTTCGACTACAAAATAACCAGTATGGTTCATGAAATGAAAAATTTCTGGGGTAACCTGGGTTTCGTTGGAAGGGCCGGCAACCGGGCGTGAGTGGCTTACCGTTAAAACTCTTTGGCGGGCTGTAATTAAAAAAAAGAGGCGGAATTCGACATTTACATGAATCATGCTAAAATTACTGAAAACGGTTTAATGCTTTGTTTTTCGGTTCAATTTTAAGGTTTTTTCCGACACCCATGCGCAGGGCTTTTGTTCAAAACTTTCTTAAGGGTGGGCTCCTGAAAGAGCAGGCCCGAAGGGGTTTTAGGGTTGAAATCGTTTTTTGATAATCGAGTAAAAGCCACGGCCTGCCTTAAATTGGGTTTTAAGGTTTCGGTTTTTCTTCTTTTGTCCCTCGCTTGTGGTTCATTGCAAGCCGCTTCTTACAGCTTCTCCAATTATGTTTCCATCCCCACCTTGATGGCCACTCCCCAATGGTGCCCGAGTGACGCAGCCGTAACCTACCTGGAAAACCAACCGACCTTTTTTACCGCTCCGAGCCTGTCCGCCTGCGGCTATCCCACAGGTACCTATGACCCGAATTATTTTGCCGCGATCGACGGTGATTCCTTCGGCGATACAGCCGCTTCGAACGGGAATGGCGGCGGCCTTGGCGGCTATCCTTGCGGGGCCTGCGCGGCGTTGTACAACAGCAACGGCGGGAAATCGGTCACGGTCATGATCGTGGACGAATGTCCCCAAGGCGGAAGTAACGCGAATAATTGCTGGGTCGGGTCCTACCATTTGGACTTGTCCCAGACGGCCTACAACGCCTTGCTTCCGTCCGGGCAAACATCCTTTCCCTCGAATAGCGGAACGAACACCCTCAGCGGGTCGACGGTGAGTTGGCGTTTTGTGCAGTGCCCACTGACTGGAAGCGCTTCCGTGACCTTCGCCAATTCGGGCGGAAAAATCGCCTATGAATGGGCCAACGGTTCCAAGCCAACTTACAGCCCGATTATGTTCTTGGACGCCCTTTTTCCCATCAAGTCAGTGACGGTCAACGGCAGCTCGGTCAACAGAGATGGCAGCACCAACCAGCTTCCGAATTTTTGGGGGGGCACGAGCGGATATTCGGGCACATTGACCTGTGTGCTGACCAGTTATGAAGCGAGCGTGGCTCCTGTGACCTTAAGCGTGACGGTTCCAAGCTCGAATCCCTTTACTACAAATGTTGAGTCGAACCCCCCGGGAACGACTTCGATCCAGTTCAACCAATGCGTGACGGGGCCCACTCCCACCCCCACCAACACCGTTCCCCCAGGCACGGCCACTTCCACGCCCACCAAGACCACCACGGCCACCCCCACGCCCACAGTAGGCGGCTGTCTTTACACCTATTACGACGGCGAGACCTCTTCGACGAATCTTTCCTCCGGCTCCAGCTGGGTTTCGAACGCCACTGTGGCGGAAAACTCGACCGCGCACAACACCGGGAGCAACGGCATGGATATTTCCTACAACTGGCCTGCGAATTCTTATTACGCCGGGGTCGGCTGGAACTGGACAAATTACACTTCGACCTCTTCCAAAATCGTCAACTTGGGCAACTTTACTTACATGCAGTTCGACATCGACGTGGCGGCCGGTTCCCCCATTACCCTGGGAGTGATCCTGGACATTTATTCCGGCGCCGGAACGGCCCAGACCTTTACCGGCCCGGTTTATTCCCTCGGTTCGGGGGCTTCGGCGCCCTATCCCCTCACCATTACTTCCTCCGGATGGCAGACGGTCACTATCCCCCTCTCCGCCTTCAGCACCGGTGTGACTCTCACGGCGCCAAATGGCTCCAAATACACCAACGGTTCCAGTTACAGCGTGTCGAGCGTCGGCGAAGTGGATATCCAGGTTTATGGCCAAGCCGCGGCCGGCTCAGCCAGCGTTTATATCGATAACTTGGGGTTCAGGGGCACCTGCCCGACTTCCACGCCTACACCGACATCCACCGCAACCCGCACTCCCACCGCTTCGCCCACGGCGACCCCGGCCGGCCCCACGGCCACTCCCACGGCCACCATGCAGTGCTTCGATTTTGACGATTTTGAGAATGGATACCTGGCCACCACCGACAGCGCCGCCAACAACAACCTAGGGGGGAACAACAACAGTTACAGCTGGTCGGGAGGAACGGCCAACGCCTTGACGATCCTCTCGCCCGGGGCGGTGGGGAATGACGCCATCCAGGTTTCCGGGAATCCCGTGACAGGCGGGTTTGGCGTGGATATGGCCATCCCTACGGCCAGTCAAAACATGAGCTGGCTCAACGGCTTGAGTTTTTACGTCAAGGCCAGCATCGCGACAACCCTTAGAGTGAACGTCAACAGCACCCCCGTTACGGACAGTAACTATTATGGGGACAATTTCGCCGCCACCACCAGTTGGACCCAAGTGACCGTGCCTTTTGGTTCCTTCACGCAGGGCTGGGCATCCCCGACTTCGATCATTTCTTTCTCCCAATCCCTGACGGCCGTCAGCGGCCTTTCGTGGCAGACTGCGGTGACTGGAACGGGCGCCGTGACCTTCTGGCTGGACAACATTTGCGTCATGACCAACAACCCCCCCGCTACCGCAACACCCACCTCCACCTTCAGCTTTACGCCGACCCTTACGGCGACTTTAACCGCCACCAAGACCGCCACCAATTCGCCGACCAATACCCTGACCAAGACCCCCACCGCCACCCT
>JAJPJW010000162.1 GCA_021324075.1 Pseudomonadota bacterium
CATGAATGTCAAACAAGCCAAGCCGGTGGCCCGCAAGGTGGGATACCCGGTGGTGGTACGGCCTTCCTACGTACTGGGCGGCCGCGCCATGGAGATCGTCTATGACGAATCCTCCCTGGACGAGTTCGTGGCCAAGGCGGCCGAGGCGGCACCGGACAAGCCCATCCTGGTGGACCATTTCCTGGAGGACGCCTTGGAAGTGGACGTGGACTGCGTCTCGGACGGCAAGGAAGTGCTGGTGGCGGGCATCATGGAGCATATCGAGGAAGCGGGCATCCATTCGGGCGACTCCGCCTGCGTCATCCCCCCCTATACGCTGCGCGAAGACCAGATCAACACCATCCGCAAATACACCAAGGAAATGGCCTTGAGCCTGAAGGTGAAGGGGCTCATGAACGTCCAATACGCCATCAAGAACGACATGGTTTACGTGCTGGAAGTGAATCCCCGGGCTTCCCGCACCGTGCCCTTTGTTTCCAAGGCCACGGGCACCTCCTGGGCCAAGGTGGCGGCCCGCCTCATGGCGGGAAAGACCATCGCCGGGCTCAAGGTGAAGGAAGTTTCCTACCTCAAGCACATTGCGGTGAAAGAATCGGTCTTCCCCTTCAACCGCTTCCCGGGGGTGGATACGGTCTTGGGGCCTGAAATGAAGTCCACGGGCGAGGTCATGGGCCTGGACACCGACTTCGGAATGGCTTTCTCCAAGAGCCAGATGGCGGCCAACTCCTCGCTGCCTTTGAAGGGAACGGTCTTCATTTCGGTGAAGAACAAGGACAAGCGCTCGGTCATCTTCATCGCCAAGCGCCTTTCGGACATGGGCTTCAAGCTGGTGGCCACCCAGGGTACGGCCCAGGCCCTGACCAGCAACGGCCTGGAAGTCACGGTGGTGCGCAAGGTGTATGAGGGGAGGCCCAACGTGGTGGACCTCATCAAGAGCGGGGGCATCCAGCTCATCATGAATACCCCGGCGGGGAAGGGCCCGCGGTCGGACGACTTCCAGATCCGCCGTACGGCGGTGGTCTATAACGTGCCTTGCATCACGACCCTTTCGGCCTGCGCGGCGGCCGCCAACGGCATCGAAGCCCTGAAGAAGCGTGAGATCAAGGTGAAACCGCTTCAGGACCACCATTCTCTACAGGGTTAAATGAGGGTGGCACGGGGCCAGTTGTCTTGATATGAGAACTGGCCAGGACCGCCACTCCATCCAGGCGTAAATCTTCGGATGACTTTGCCCAGTTCACCCTGGGTGTTCATGGAAATGAAAGGGCTGGACCCCTCTAGGCCCAAAACGTCTTTCTTTCCTGAAACTTTCCGGTTTATTCCAGTTATGTTTAATCGTCAGAAACTTATCCTGAAAAGTCCAAACTTCTGACAATTGATGGCGTTTTTTCTGAATGGGTTCTCAACTAAAAAAAGATCCTGAAAAAAGACCTGGTTTAGCAGGGGTTTGCACGATAAATAAAAATTGAAGTTTTTTCGTCGGGGTATAAATATTGCAGAACACTAATGTTAACCGAATGACATCGGATTTCCCTCAAGGTTGCGCGCATGAACGCCGCTAACGAAAAACGCAAGTTTAACCGCTTTGAATTCCAAAAGCCCATCCGTGTCTTTCCCGTCCTGCCTTCCAAGTCCGGCAACATCTACGAAGTCCAAAAAGAGTCTTTCGAGGTCCGTGCCTCCGACGTAAGCGAGGGCGGCGTGGGTTTTGAAACCAACCGCAATATGAACCCGGATTGGCTGCTCAAAATGAATTTTGAAGTAGAAGCCAACGAGCCGGTGGAAGTGTACGGCAAGATCGTCTGGTCCCGGTCCAACCGATGTGGCGTCCGCTTCATGCATATGGATTCCTCGCTTCGCAAAATCGTCCGTTCCCTTTCCTGAAAAAACGTCCCAAGTCCCCTATTTCTTGAACCTTTTGGCACTACCTTCCGGCTGTCGCTTCCCTTACCGGCTGCCTGGCCCAGGGCTTCGCCCTGGAGTTGGCCGTGCACTGGGCCGGGGTTGCACCCGGCCCAGTGGCAGCTCGGTCCAAGAGCTTATGGATAATCACCCCTTAACTTGAATGGATACACAAGTAATAAGGGTTGAAAATAGGTGGCTGTCCCTTGAAAATTGCCTCCCATGCAAAACCGCCTTCACATTTATTACGGATACGGCAAGGGAAAGACCACCGCCGCCGTCGGTTTGGCTGTCCGCGCCCTGGGGGCGGGGAAGAAGGCCGCGGTCGTCCAATTCGACAAGGGTTACGACGGCGTCAACGAGCATTATTCCGAGCGCAAAATCCTCCGGGCCCTGCCAAACCTCCAGCTTTTTCCCTTCGGCAAGGAAAGGGTTTTGGGCCCCAATGCCTTCCGGTTCAAAAATGAGCCGGGCGACCTGGAAGAAGCCCAAAAGGCCCTGTCCAAGGCCCGGGAGCTTCTGGTCCAAGGCGGGGTGGACCTTTTGGTCCTGGACGAGATCCTGGCGGCGGTGATGACCAAACTTTTGACGCAGGATGACGTGATGGGCCTGGTCGATCTCTACAACCAAAACCGCCGGTTCGAACTGGTCCTGACGGGCCACCAGGTCTGGCCCGCATTGGTGGAAAAGGCCGACCTCGTCACCGAAATGCGGAAGGAAAAGCACTATTTCGACCAGAAAGCCCCTTCCAAGGAAGGCATTGAATTTTGACCGGCGTTCAAAACCGATCCCCCATCCCTTATTTCCTGCTGACGGCCCTCATGGGTTTGGTCCCCGTCTTAAACAATAAATACCCGGCGTCATTTTTCCCGGCCCTGTCCCCCTGGCTGGTGGAAAGCCTTTCGGTGGGGTTGGGCGTGGCGGCGGCCTTCATGGGATTGTCCAGGGGTTGGGAAATCCTGGTGCGCAGGTCCTTGGCCAGGGCCTTGGTCCGGCAGGTTGCGGCAAACCGCCGGGCCGCGCAAAAGGCCGAAACCAACGACGTCAGCAACGCGGGGCGGCTGATTTCCCGCCTGGTGCGCAATGCGGACGAGGACCTCAAGGAAATCCGCCCCGATTTCTCGGAAGCCTCCTTGAAGCGCCTCCAGCGGTACCTGCCGGTGCTTTTGGGGGAGGTTGAAAACGAGGAAGACGCCCGTATCCGCCTGGGGATCGTGGGGACCTATTTGGGGGAAACGGCCTGCCGGAACAATGGCTGGCAATGGGCTTTCAAGGCCGATCCAACCCTGCGGCAGTTCAGCTACCTGGCTTCCACCCTCGGGAAGTCCGGCCGGGAAACCGATCCCTATGCCTGGGCGGGGGAACTATTGGGAGGCGGAAAGAAAATCGGGGCCTGGATGGAAGCGGTCCGGTGAGGCGGCTTCTTCTTGCGGCGGCGGTTTGGGCCGCAGGCAACGGTTGGGTTTTCGCCCAGTGCGGCGGGGGGCCGCCGGTGAACCGAAACGCCATCTTCCACGTGGTCAACGTTCCCATCCTGCACACCTACCACCACGAGTTAACCACGGACCAAATCGAGCACCTTCAAACCAGCGTGAAACTGACCTCCCGTTACATGCGGGAGCCGGGGTTGACCGCCGCCGAGCAGTCCTTCCAGATCGAATCCCATACCGAAGGTGTGGAAGACCCCCGGACCCGCCGCTATTGCGCCTGGGCCACGTCGGTGGAGGTGGATTTTTCCTATACCAAGATGGACGTTTATATTTCCAGCCAGTACCCCGAAGGTTCCTGCCCTTACCGGATGATCCTGGCCCACGAGAACCAGCACGTCGCCATCAACCAAAGGGTCTTGAAGAAATATGTCGCGTTGATGAAAAAGGCCATCCGGAGGGACCGAAGCATACCGACCCGGAACCGGCCCATCCAAGTGGGTTCGGTCAAAGAGGGCGAGGATATCATTGAGGCCCGGGTGAACAAGATCGTCCAGCCGCTTTATGAGGGGTATAAAAAAGAGGTCCTTCGGGAAAACAAAAAAATCGACACCCTGCGGAACTACCGGCGCATTCAGGCCAAGTGCAAGGATTGGTAAACAACGGTCGACAGCCGGCAGTCCGCAGTCGGCAGAGAGTCTGAAAAACAAAAAGCCCCTGGGAAAAACCCAGGGGCTTTTGATTTTCGGGCTTATTTCGCCGAGGCGGTCTGGGTGCGGGGCGGGGTGAACTTTTCCACGTTGTGGTTCACGGGTTTGACGTTGTTGCGCAGGTAGTCGTAGATCGCGCCCAAGTCCCCGTCCGTCATGGCCCCGAATTCGGGCCAGGGCATGAGGGTGTTGAATTCCCCCGGCTTCACCGGGGTCCCGCTGTCGGCCATTTTCTTCCCCTGGCGGAACCTCTGGATGAAGTAGTCCTTCGTCCAATCCCCAATTCCCGTCTTCTTGTCCGGCGTGATATTGGCCGGCCGGATGGTCGAACCGTCGGGGAAGTGGAATTCCATCCCGCCCGCAAAATCCATGCCCGGCAGGGGAGCGCCATGGCCGTCCACGGGGGTGTGGCAGGCCGCGCAGGAGGCGGCATTCACCAAATAGGTCCCCAAGACCAGGGCGTTCTTCCGGTCGGGCGGGGGCGGGTAGGCGCCGGCGTCGTGGGGAATGGTCCTGACGATGAAATTCACCGGGAAGTCCAGTTTCGTCGCGGGTGGATTGTTGGTGACGGGCTTGATGGAACGGATATAGGCCACGATGGAATAAAGGTCCTCTTGACAAAGCTTGGAGAAATTGGGGTAGGGCATGAGGGGGAAAAGCGCCTTGCCGTTTTTATCCACGCCGCAGCGCAGAGTCCGCACGATCTCGCCGTCGGTCCAATCCTTCAGGTTGTAGGGGGTGATATTGGGGGGGGAGAGGCTTCCGGGCAGGCCCATCAATTTCTTGTCAAAAAGGAAGCCGCCTTGGCCGCGGGTTTCCGTCTTGAGGGGAAAGTTATAACGGTCAAGGTAGCGGTCCGAATGACAGCCGAAACAGCCGGTGACGTTCTCCGCCAAATATCGGCCACGGGTCAGGCGTTCGGGGGTGGATTTGACCTGGAAATTCTCGGCGGGGCTGACCTTGGGAAAGGCCAAGTTGAGGTAGCCGAAGCCGGCCGCGCCGGCAAGGACCAGAACGACGATAAATCCCAGCGCAAATTTAAAAAAGGTCTTCATGTTTGCTCCCGGTGGCGAAATGGGGCGGTTCAACCGGGGCTACTATATGGATTTCAGCGGGGCGGGAAAGGGAAATATTGGTGGGTCCTCCTGGCACCCATCCCCATTTAGAATGGGCACAACCAAGGCTTATTCCTCGGGCCAACCCTGACCTGGATGGGTTGGCACACTCAAATCTTTGTCCTCAACTTGTGGTTTCGGCCAAGAGGCTGATGGCCTCGGAATGGGTGAAACAAAAAAAGCCCCTGGGGTGACCCCCAAGGGCTTTTTTGTCCTTAAGAACTTAGATCTTGCGGACGTTCTCGGCCTTCAGACCCTTTTGGCCCTGGGTGACATCAAACTCCACCCGGTCGCCCTCGTTCAGGGACTTGAATCCATCCGACTGAATCGCGGAGAAGTGGACGAATACGTCCTCGCCTCCGTCTTGGGAAATGAAACCAAAGCCCTTCTCGTTCTTAAACCACTTCACAGTACCTTGTGCCATGCTGCGACAACCTTTCTACAAATCTTAAAATTTTCTTCATCTTTGGGCTTAAAAGGCCCCAAAGACGGGTGTCATCCTACTAAAGTTGTTAAGGAAATGATAGAAAAAATCTGGGATTTGCCTTCAAAACCAGTGGGACTTCCACGGGCTAAAAGTAAGGCTGAAAATCCACCTAATCAAGGTCCTCGCCGGATTTACCGATAAATTCGTAGGACTCCACCGCCGCTTGTAGGGCGGGCAGATCCTCGTGCAAGATTTGGCCGGTGGAGGAGGTCAGGGTGACCACGACGACCATGTCCTCTTCTTCTATATATGCGACCGCCTCACCGCTTCCGTCCTTGTAACCCGTGTAAAGGAAGAGCGGCACGCTTTTTTTCAAACGGGTCTGCAGGAGGGGGCCGCTTTGCACCTGGAGCTTGGGGTTTTGTTGGAGGGCGGAGGCGGAGTCCTGGCGGATGAAGTCCTTCAAGTCCTTGAATCCCCCGCCCTTTTCCACCACGCTCACATAGAGGACCGAGGGGGCGTTCTGGTAGGTCGTTCCCTGGGGATAAAGGACGGCGTCGGCTTCGGCATCGGAGGCCATGTTTTTGTCCAGCACCCAGCCCACGGGAGCGGACATGAAAAAGGAATAGCCGTCCCCCTGGACCATTTCGGCCCGGAGGTTTGAGGCGGCGGTGAATAAGAGGAAAAACAAAAGGCCGGTCCTTGATTTCAACGCAACCCCCGGGGTTGTAATAGAACTGAGGATAAGGCGGAGCACTGGCAACGGATTTTAACCGAATTCTGCTAAAATCGGGCGGCTTTCATGACGGAGAAACCCGTCCTGGATGCCGGCGCGTTCGATCCGAAGCCCAACTAAAATGAAGCTCGGGGAAGGAAAAGGTCCATGGGTTATTCCAAAGCGTTGTGGGGAATCGCATTCGCCCTTTGCGGCGCGGCCGCGGCGGCCCTGGCGGACAGCCCGAATTTCAATTGGGCGCTCAACGGCGATTTTGAGGGCGCCAGCGGATGGACGGGGAGCGTCGTCACCCAGCCGGGCCGCGGCGGCAAACCGGCGGCTTACCTGGAAAACACCCGGGTGGTCTGGACCGAACTCAACCAGAAGATCAGCCTGCCCCAGCCTCCGCCGCCCGCCATGGAAATTTCCGGCTACCTGAAGACCGAAAACGTGGTCAAGGGCGCCAACGACTGGGAAGCGGCCCGCATCACGGTGGTCTTCTACGACGACAAGGGCAACCGGCTGGGGGATTGGCCCGCGCCCATCGCCGAAATCCAGGGGACCCACGACTGGGACTTTTATACCAACCAATACAGCGTCCCCAAGGGGACGGCCTACGCCACCCTCGGCCTGGCACTGGGCAACTGCACGGGCAAGGCCTGGTTCTCCGGCATCCGGGTCCTCGTTTACGATTACGACCTGAAACCCCTGCCGCCGGGAGCGGCCACCCACCCGGACCGAAAGCCGGTGACGGCGCAAAAGACGGACAACTGGCTTTTGAACCCAGGCTTCGAGACCCCCGGCGCCGGTGATTGGAGCCAGGCCCATATCGGCGG
>JAJPJW010000135.1 GCA_021324075.1 Pseudomonadota bacterium
GGGGTTCAGGCCTTCCACACCTTCGCCTTCGAATCGAAGGTGACCGACCCCTCCGCGCAGTTCACCTCGGCGGAAAGCACGGTCTTCACCGGACAATGGCTCAAGCGGCTGGGCGGGGACAAGTTCGCCTTCAACGTTTCCTACGGTTTCTACGGGCGGGGCATGTCGGCCGACCCGGTCACCGGCCAGCAGGTGAGGGAAACGGAAAATTTCCTGGGCGACCAGCTGCAGTTACGGCCCTTCCTGGGCTACCGGATGGGCCCCGGGGTCTCCATGATGACCGGACTCGTTTGGGAGAGGATTTTTCCAAACGGCTATGACCCCAGCGACACGCTCGATTTCCAGGCCGGGGGGGACGTGCTGGGGGTGGAGCACAGCGTAACCTTCGATATGGGTGGAGGGACCTTTCTCAACCTTGCGGGGCTTTACCATTATGTGGTCGATGAAAAAGCCGCCCAGGACACGGTCACGGGGGTCCTTTACGACGTGACCTTCAACCGGATCAGTTTCGGGACGAATGTGGGGTTCCAATGGTGAGAAAAACCTTGTGGACGGCTTTCCTGGCGGTTCTGCCGCTGCTCGGGACGGGATGCGGGCAGGTGCCCACGACCGCCCGGCCTTTGAACGCGCCGGGCCTGGTGCTTTCGGTCCCGGCCCCGGAGAAAATCACACCGAACTTCACGCTGATCCAGGTAATGTTCCATTACCGGGCCGCCTCCGGGCCCGACGTCTTCAGCGGTTCGGTGAGCCTGAACCAGCTTCCCAGCATCAACGGCCCGGTCAATATCGACCTGCCCCACGACGGCCAATGGCTGGTTTCAGCGGAATTGACGACAGCCACAACGCCCCTCTACATCGGTGCGGACCTGGCCACGGTTTCGGGGACTACCACCTTCCCCCTGGAACTGGGCAACCTGAACACCGCCTGTTACTCGGTTTCGATCGCCAACCCGGGCTCCAACGCCGGGGTTCCGGACCTTCTCACCTTCGACACCGCCGTGACGGCTTATTCGCCCGGAACGGGGGACATCCAGGCGCTCCTGGGGGCCACCTCCATGTACCTGCAGACCTACCCGACGGCCCGGCCCGCTTTCGCTTATTTGGGCAACGGGACCTGGGTGGACTTCACCGATATCCCGACGGGGACGGTTTTCTACAATGACAGCCTGACGGCCAAGCAGGCGCTGCTGGGAGCCACGGCGGTGATGGCGGCGGGCGACGTTTACGCTATCCAGCTTTCGGCGACCAATACGGCCTGGATCCAGGTCATGGACGAGCTGAATATCGGGGCGACCTATACCCACTTCCTTTACCGGCTCAACCGGCACGGCTATCCCTATTTGAAGTTCGACGTGACCGCCTATGGAAACGCGAACTGCAACACCAGCGGGATCAACCTTTATTGAGGGTTGAGGAGGGGCCGGAAAGGCCTCCTTAAACGATCTTGCAGGGAATAAGGGCGTCCTCGTCGATGGAATAAACCGCACAGAGGCGGTGGTAACCGTCGGCAATCACGACCTTCCCATTCTGGGTGTCCCGCACCAAAAGCAGGGGGGAAAGGGCCTTGCCCTCCTTGACCTTCTTGCGGTCCTTGTCCACATGGGAATTGCTGATCCCCAAAAGCGAAAGCCCCGAAGCCCGGAAGATGTCCTTGGCCTTGAACTGGGCGACCCGGGCGTCCTTGAGTTTTTTCACCAGCCCGATGGTCTCGGTTTCGTTGTGCAACAGGCCCAGGTAGGACTGGGCCGCCGGATAGTCCTTGTCCTCGGGTTCGGCCAGCCACTTGATCTCAGATGCATCATCCCCCATGTTCGCCCTCCTGAATTTTCTGTGACCCACCCGCAGGCGCCACCTTCAAAAGCGCCCGGAAGAAGTCGATGAAATACTTGTGCTGGAGATAGGTGAACTCGAAAAAGGCGTCCCGCAGGTCGTAGTTGGACGCGTCCCCCAGCCGGGAAAGCACTTCTTTGACGCAGAAATAACGGGGTCCCGGCCCCTTGGCTTCCTCCGTGCCTTCCGCCCAAAAAACCTGCAAGCCTTCGGCCACACTGAGGATTTCCTGGCATTTTTCCATGCGTTCGGCGCCGTCCTTCAAGGCCAGGAGGGTCTGCCGGCGGAGGGATTCCACCACGTAATCGTCGATGATGTCCTGACGGTCCTCGCCCACGATTTCGCCGGCGATGAAGTCCACCTGCATGGTGCGGATCAGGTTAACGGTGCTCAGGCCCAGGATCTGCCCCAAGAGCTCGCCGGGCTCGACGCCGGCGGAGTGGTTCTTTTCCTTCAGGAGGTCGAGGCTTTCCCCCAGGCTGGTCGATTGGACCAGCTTGCGGGCGATGTCCAGGCTTTCGTTGTTCTTCAGGATGAACATGGCGTTATTTTAACAGAAGGTCAAAGCGCGCGGGCCACCATGATTTCGGTATAGCCCATGGGAGCGACCCCGAGGGCCTCCCCGAATTCAAAGAGCCAGTCACCGGGTTGGAAGGCGATTTGAGGGATATAGGACCAGGAAACATTGTCGAAGGAAGCGGAGGCCTGGCAATCGGCTTCAACCTGAAGATACCACTCGTTGGTGAGCCGGTAGCCCAGGTCGGTGTTCAGCTGCCACTGGCTTTGGACCTGCGGATCAATGCCGCCCTGGAAGCCATAGTCGGCCTGCAGGAAGGCCCGGCCGGCACGGTAGCCCCCCAGGGCCTCCAGGGACCAACTGCTCCCGATAAAGTGGTAGGTGGTGTTGGGAAAACCGTAAGCACCGCCCGCCGCGACGGAAAAAACCCCCGCTGTTTCGTCGTTCCACCCGCCGAAATGGCAAGCCTCGTACCGCAAAAGGACTCCGACCGGCATCAACCCCAGGGCGTATTGGCCCAAAGGCTCCACCGTCACAAGGTTTGGAACGTCGGCTTCCACCGCCCAATCTTTGCCCAAGGCGAAAAGGCCTTCACCGTAAAGGTAGAGGGCGTGGTGCGGCGAGGTGTCGTTATTGACGGAAGCCTCAAGATAATAAGTGGTCTCGATTTGGGGGGAGTCGGTACCGAGGGAGCGAATGAGACCGGGGTCGTCGGATTGGGCCAAGGCGAAGGAAGAAGAAAGAAGCCCCCACAAGAAAGCCCCCCAAAGGAAAGCGGCCGTCTTGCCGGTCTTGCTGTAGGTCATAGGAGAGAGAGACCTTTCAAAGCAAAAATACTATTTGGATATTTCGAGATCCCCAAATTTCTGCGGAATTTGAGGATAGCGGGCCGCATCCATGGAGGTTATTTTCGTTTTTTGGCAGCCCGCTAACTTTAACGCTGGAAGGCGGGTTTCGCAACCCTGGAAAACTTTCTTCGCGGCCTAACTTGACTGAAATCTTATCTTCTGATTGCCTATAATCCTTAAAGGTTGTTACCCCAAGTAGTTTCTATGAGGAAACCATGCGTTTGAGAATCCCGCTTTTACTCTGCCTCACCTTCCCGTTTTTGACCGGCTGGGGCCATTGGGGACCCCAGGTCAAGGTGGGAGTTGCCTTGGACGAGGTCCAAGGCCGGGAAGTCCTGGTCAACAGCCTGAAGGACGAATTGGAGGACAACCGGGCAGACCTCCTTTTAAAAGATGCGAAGGGGGACCCCGCGGCCCAAGAGCAACAAGTGAAGGACCTGATTACCCAAGGCATCCAGGCGTTGATCCTGCTTCCGGTGGACCCGCAGAAGGCCGCCTCCCTGGTGGAAGCCGCCCACAAGGCCGGGATCAAAGTCATCGCTTTGGACCGCATGGTCCCGGGGGGCGGCTTGGATTACCTCGTGGCCTTTGACGACGAAAAGGCGGGTGAATTGCAGGCCAAGGCGATGGCCAAAAGGATGGCCAGGGGGAAATATGTCCTGTTGGGGCCGAATGGAAAATTCCGGGATGGGGAAATGAAGGCGCTTCAGCCCTTTATCGGCAAAGGGGAAATCCAAATTGGAGCAAAACCCATGACCCTCAAGGGTTCTTATAAGGACATGGAGTCTTTCCGCGATGAGTTGGGAACGCCGGTGGATGTCTTCCTGACCGACAATAGTGGGACGGCTGAGAGAGCCAGCCGGGCCCTGGGGACTGTAGGATTAACGGATAAGGTGCCGGTAGCCGGGGTCGGGGAAGACCTTTTGACCTGCCGTCGAATCGCCTCCGGAACGCAGGTTTTGACGGTCTACCAACCCCCGAAAAAATTGGCGGCCGAAGCCGCCTATCTGACGGCCAAGGTGGCCCGGAAGGCTACCGCGTTCGATTGCCAGTTCACCGATTTGGACAACGGCGGGGGAACGACCAAGGCCGTCCTTCTAACCCCTGTCGTCGTGGACGCAAAAAACCTCGACTCTACGATTATCCAGGACGGGGTGCAGAAGAAAGAGGAAGTTTACGCAAAAGAAGTTAAGTAGAAGCTACTTCCGCCAGCGCGAGAACCAATAGCTCCCGATCCAAACGGGAATGAAAAGGAAGGCCGCCAGGGGAAGCAGGTGGTCCACCAGCATGTGGCAGGTCTCCCAGTGGGCGCAATGCAACTGGATGGTCCCCGCGCCCAGGAGAAAGGCCGCAGCCCCCAGCCAGGCACCGGTCCAACCGGGATAGAAGGAAGCGTTGCGGGAAGCCAGCCAGCCCAGCATGATCCAAGAGGGCAGGGCCACCCAGATGACCGTCCGGACACAAAACCATCCATCGGCCGTATTCTGCGCCCAAACCTTCGAGAGGCTGTCTTGGTCGAAGAAGACGAAGGGCATGCTGAAGAGGAAAAGCAACAGGAAGGCCGCCAGGCTCGGGGTGGCGACCCGGGGCCTGTGATCGGGCTTGCTGGAAGCGATTCCCATCCAGGCGCAAAAGGCCGAAAGCGAAAAGGCCAGCAGGAGGAAACCGCCGGAGACGGGGTCGGAAAGTTTCTCCATGATTTCAAACTGGGGCCCGATAAGGGAAAGCGCGATGACGACCATTCCCAAGGCGGAACCCAGCCAGACGAGCCACTGGGACAGGACCGAGGGGGAAGCCTTCAACGGCTGGGCTTCGGCCACGAGTTTTTCCACGAGGCGCCGATGGGCCTCGGGTAACGGGTGGAGTATCGGTTTAGGTTGGATTGGTTCGTTCATTTTTTATCTTCCTGTTTTTGCGCCGTCAGGTTTTTCCTCAGGAGGGAATAACCCCGGTGCGCCCTGACCCGCAGGGCGATCTTCGAAATCCCCAGTTCCTTAGCTGCCGCTTCCACCCGCATCCCCCGGAACTTCAGCATTTCCACCGCCTGCCGGTAAATGGCGGGCAACGATTCCAGCGCCAGGCGGAGGCGGTCGTCCATCCGCTCCTCTTCCTCCTCGGTCGCGGGAACGGAGGAAAAATCCTCCGTCGGAACCTCGCGCTCGACGAATTTCCGGTTCTTCACCAGGGCGGTCCAGGTCGCGTTGCGGATCACCGCGAAGAACCAAGGGGCGAAGGGAAGGTCGACCCGGTAAGTGTGGAGGGCCTTATGGAAACTCAAAAGGACCTCCTGGAAAACATCCTCCACATATTGGGAGTCGAAAACCCTCTTGGCCACGTAACGCTGGACCAGGGGGCTGATCTCCACGAGGAGCCTTTCGTAGGCCTCCCGGTCTCCTTTGCGGGTCTGGCGGATCAGCTGGTTCCAGGACCGCCATTGCTCGTCATTGAAGTCCAAGGGGCTCAACTCCTCGACACATTAAAGTAGTGGAAACATAGGGGTAAAGTTACCAATAAGTATAAGGAAAATAAGCTTGTTGGAAAAACCTGATTTCCCGGGGCTTTCCCCGGATATTTCCGAAAGGCCCGGAGTCCGGCCGGGATTCAGGGTGGCCAGGTGTCGGAGGTTTGGGACCCGGCGTCCTGTCGGCTGGTTTTTTTCTCCCCTTAATGCCGAAGGACCTACTCCGGGCAGAATTTAAATCCCCAATCTCATTTATGATTTTCGGTACCTGGTTCCTGCCCTGTCCGCCAGATGGCGGGAGAAGAATTAACACGCAGGTAAAAAGTAAAATGTTTGACCTTTTACTGGGGATTCTTCAATTTAGTGACCTCGACAAGGGTTTTCGTACGGACGATACCTACCAGCCCTTGCGGGGAAGGAAAATAGGCCTGCTCCCCCTGGAGGGCAGGCTTGAAAGAATAGTGGATCAGGGCAATAATAGCGTTCCACCTTCGACAAGGTGCCTATTTCATTGAGGACTTATGAAAAATATCACTGTCAACGTTTCCACCCATCCCCAGCACAAGGACATCACCTTGCTTGCGGTCAAGGGGTTCATTGACACCAACACGGCTCCCGAATTCGACCGGTCCTTCCAGGGGGCCCTGGCCGAGAATAAATTCAAGATTATCGTCGATTTGAAGGATGTCACTTACGTCAGCAGCGCCGGCTGGGGCCTCTTCGTCGGCGAGATCAAACGCATCCGGAACCAAAAAGGCGACCTGTTCCTGGCGGCCATGAGCCCGGAAGTCGAAGAAGCCTACGAACTCCTCCAGTTTAGCACCATCCTCAAGGCCTTTCCCAACGTGGACCAGGCCGTTCAAAAGGGTTTTGGAAAATCCATAACGGCCAAGGGTTCGGCGGCTCCCGCGGCCGAGCGAGAACGGGAATTGCAGCCCGTCGGGAAGTCCGCTGAAGCCGTTCCGGCAGCACGGACGGCCGTGGAAACCCAACCCGCCAAGGAAACTCCCAAAACCAGCTGGTTTGAGAGGCTCTTGAACCCCCGAAAGTGGTTTTGATTCCGCGTTTCAGTTTATCCGGCTTTAACCGGCTCCCCACCCCAGATCATTTTTAAGAGAAGGAAACCATGGGCTTTATCGATCAACTTTCTTCCCTCGTCGGAAAAAAATCCGACTATGAGGTTGAATACAAGCGGTACAAGAAAGGCATCGAGCGCAACCCCGGGGACCTGGGGCTCAAAACCCAGTTCATCAAGTTTTGCCTGCTCAACCGCTTTACCCAACAGGATGTCGGGACCGAACATATTGCCGAAGCCCTCAAACTGTTCGAGACCCTCCAGAGCGCCGAAACCCTCGACCTTCAATGCCATTACCTGGTCGGAAAGTATTACCAGGAGGAGAAGGATTCACGGAAGGCCTATCAGGTCTACTTGAATGCGATCCGCCGCTTCAACCAGTTGGTGGGGAAGAATCCCGACCTCAAGGCGGAGAATGCCGAATTGGCCTATTCGGTGGCGTTGAACCTCATGAACCTCCAATGGAACCCGGTGGCTCCGGAAGTGGAAGTCTGCTTCAAGATCATCCGCAAATCCTTCCCCCTGCACCTCAAGCGGGTCGAATTCGAGCAGGAAATGGCCAAGCCGGCCCCGGACAAGTTCCGGGTCAAGCAATTGGGAGATGAAATCCGCAAGCTCAAGGCCGAGGAAGAAAAGGAACAGGAAGCTTCCGCGGCGAAGGATCCGAAGGCGGGCGCAGCCCCCCCGACGGAGAAGGCGGCCCCATCCAGCGCGTCTGGACCCTCCCCCCAGCCTGCCCAGTCGGCCCCACTCCCCCAACCCAAGGCCAAGGAGCCCAAGGGCATCTTTTCCAAACTTTTCAGCGAGCTTTCCCCCGCCTCGGTAGGTCTGGGGGGGCTGGAACAGCCTGAATCCCAAACAAAGTCCGACGGCGGTGAAGGCAGGGAATCCTTCAAGCTCGCCGTTCCAACTGAAGCCGTCCACAATGGTTCGGCCTTCATGGTGTTCCACGACGACCATTGGGAAGGCCCCTATACGGTTTCCCAGCTCAAGACCATGGGTTTCCTTCGGCATGCCACCTGGGTTTGCCGGGACGGGAGCCAACAGGTCATGCAGGCCTACGAGGTGTCCGACCTCCAACCCCTTTTCCAATTCCAGCGTTGAGGCGGGAAACGACCCCGGTTTCCTGAAGGGCTTTTCGTTTTTGACCCCGGACCCCAAAGGGACCCCGCATGCCAAGCCTTTCCACACGACGGCCTCCCGGTAAGAAATCCAAACGGGAGCCCTTTATCCGGGCCCTGGCCGCGGCCTTCCTCTTGTTTTTAACCCAAGCCCTCCTCCAGTGGGCGGTGGACCGATTCACCGGATGGTTGACCTTGGACAATTCGGCCGGCCTTCTCTTCCTGTGCCTGCCTTCCCTGGGTTGCGTCGCCCTGGCTTGCCGCTTTGTCATGAAATGGAAATCCATTGGTTGGTGGGAAAGCCTCCAGTTCATGGGGTTGAAGTCCCTTTCCGCCCGGCAAGCCGCGCTCGGCCTGTTCTTATCCCTTCCGGTCCTGGCCGGGTATGCTTTGGCTGTCAGCGACTACCGGGGCCGCGGCATTTCGTCTTCATTGTTTCCCGAATGGGCCGCCCTCCTGGTTTTGTTCGTGGTCAGCGCGGGTTTTTATGAGGAACTGGCCTTCCGCGGTTTTCTCTTCCAATATTTGAGGCCCGGGCGTTCCTTTTTTTCCGCCGCGGCCCTTGCCGCGCTCCTGTGGTGCCTCTCCCACTGGGGAAGCGCCTTTTGGACCACGGGGGTGAGGGTCTTTTTCCCCGAGATCGTGATCTTCCTACTGGGTTTGGCCGGAGCCTACGTCTTTGAAAGGTCAGGGAACGCCATTTGGAGCTGGATGATCGTCCATTTGGCCGTGGATTCGGTCGGATTGGTGAACATCGGCAATGCGGGCCTTTTCCGGGCCCCGGTGGGAACTTCCATGCGTTACCTCTTCGGGGGGGAA
>JAJPJW010000080.1 GCA_021324075.1 Pseudomonadota bacterium
TATCGAAAATCTTATCGTCCGAAATATTCTGCCCCCCCACATCGGCGAAGATGTCGAAATTCGTCAGGACCGGGGTGTTGTTGAGGGAAACGTTCATGACCCTCTGTCCGGCGGAACTGAAAGCCGTCTCGGCGAATTTTAACCGCACCTGGTAATTGCCAGGTGGAACCGGCAGGGCATAGGTCACCGCGCCCGCCCACCGCTCGGTCTGGTAAAGGGCTTGGTCCGCCGGGCCTTGGATGCCCGCGCCTGTGATGGTGTTGTTGGGCCAATGATTTTGGTTTAGGTTGGTCCCAAAAGCGTAGTGGTCCGGCGACCACACGTTATTCTGGCTGTCGGTAATTGGGACATTGGAACCTGCCGCAATGCGCCAGGTCGACGAGGGCGTTGGTTCGGGAATGATCTGGATCGCCGATATTTTGGGGGCGTTGGCCGACCCATTGGCGAAGTGGATGACGATCTGGTTATTTGAGTTGGGGGTGATGTTATCGAATATTTTATCGTCCGCGACAAATTCCCCATTCGCGTCCGCGACAATGTCAAAATTGGATAAAAGGGGTGTGTTGTTGATAGTGACATTGAACACCCTTTGGCCTGTGCCGGAAGCAAAAAGCTCGGCGAACTTCAACGTCACCTGATACTGTCCGGGGCCGACATTAAAAGTGTAGGTGGAGTCTCCCCATCTCTCGCTTTGGTACAAGGCCTGGTCCGTTATGGAGGACGGTAAGGCGCCGGAGATGGCATGGTTGTTGGAGTTCGTGTTCCCGCCGCTATAGTTTCCATCGGCCGACCAGGTATTTCCCTGGCTGTCCAAATAGCTGCTGGCCCTTCCCGCCACCACGCGCCAGATGGATGGCAAAAGACAAACACTGGCGTTCGCCCCGCCGGTCCAAATCTTGTTCGCGTAGAACAATGCATTCATCTCGTATGAACTGCCTTGGGCCCCTCCTTCCGGTACCCAATGAACCCCATCTTGGGTAAACCAAACATTGCTGTCGGTGGCACCCGATTGCTGTCCTCCCCACAGCCACAATCCGTTATAGTCGACCACAAGTGAAGGGCCCACCCGGCTAGAAAAATAGGGTCCGATCGGCGTCACCTGGCTCCAATTGGTTCCATCCGGGGAAGCCCAAATATCATCGAAAACATCATAAGTATGTACTCCCATCCCTCCAATCACCCAAAGCTTGCCGTTGAACGAAACAAGACCCGGGTTACTCCTGGCCGGGAAAGCTGCCGATGCACCACTCCAATTCGATCCGTCTGAGGACCAGTTGACTTCATTTGTTAAATTTGCCCCATTCATGTAACCGCCAACGATGTACATATTTCCGTTAAACACCGTTGCGTTAAATCGAGTTCTATTTCCGAAGCCCGCCGAATTTGTCACGTTGGACCAGTTAGCACCATCCGGGGACTTGTAGACATCGGATAGTGAAAAATTAATACCTTCTGGGCCTTCTCCACCCATCACCCACAAATTTCCATTGAATGCCAAAACTCCTTCCTCGAGCCGGTTCGTCATGAAAGATGGTTGGTATTGTTGCGAAACTTTTGTCCAATTAACCCCATCGCCGGATGAAAAAACTCCATTAAAATTTGCATTAGACCCCCCACCCTCTATTTCCCACATTAAAGGGCCACTCCCACTCGGGGCAAAAACAGCGGCGGTGCCGCCTATTAAACCGGCACTCGTGTCCCACGAGATACTAGGTGCGCCACCGGAGCAGCCGGTAACCGTAATGGTTGATGTCGGCGTTGAGGTGAAGGTGAAAGTCGGAGTCGGTGTGTAGGTATTCGGGTTGGGAGTAAACGTATTAGTGGAGGTAAAGGTAATGGTTGGAGTAAACGTCGTAGTGAAGGTATTTGTGAAGGTAAAAGTATTGGTTGGCGAAACCGGAATAGGTGTCGGAGTTTTGGTAGGGGGAATAGGCGTATAGGTTTTAGTGGGGACCGGTGTTGGGGCTAAATCGTTGATGAGGTTGCACTGGGGGCTGCCCAAGCCGGTGGCAAGATCATATCCCGTGACGGCCGGATATGCCGTGGGGGAGCCGTTGTTGCTATTGTCGTTAATATCATTAAAATCGGTCCCATAATTGGGTCCAGCCGCAATGTTGTAAAGCGCGGGATTAGCAAAACCAACGGGTGATTTTTTCTGCTGGTTGACCAACGCCATAAATCCTGCCCAAAGCGGCGTTGAAGCACTCGTGCCACCTGTAGCAACGGAATTTCCATTATTCGCAATGCAAAAAATGTTATCCGCGACCATTGAAACATCGGGTGCGTTCCGGGAAGAATTCGACCCGTCATTTACGCCCATTGGAAGTGTAATTTGGTAGCTGGGGATGGTGACGGACGTCAATATTCCACCCCCACTAGCCCCTTTCGCGCCCGTTGCGTTAGTGGGATCATTCCATGTGGTCTCCAGCAGGTAGGAAGCCCCGTTACCGCTCATGGACAATTCGGTGCCCCCAACCAGGGTGGTATAGGGCCCGTCCCTATTGTCTCCGGGGTCGAAGGGATAGGCGCCCGAATCACCTGAGGCCAGAAAAAAAGACTGGCCCTGGGCTGCGAATTGGTTTAGAGAACTGGTAATGTTGCTGTCGAGCGCAAAATTGATCGAACAACTGATTTGGAGCGCCGGGGGTGCGTTGTTGGGCGGTGAAGCCAAGTTTGAGAAAACGCTGTCCAAACCAGCGGTGGTCTGGGAGCTTTCGTAGACACACACTTTTGAGGAAGGCGCCATCGCAACAGCCATCTCGATGTCCAAAGATGCTTCTGTCACACCTTCCCCACCGCTCGGCACTCCATTGAAACCCCCGCACAAGACAGTGATTGGCGCATTATTGGGCAATCCCGTCTGGGTTTCATAATTCTTGACATCGTTTTGGTAATAGCCGTCAACCGCAACTATGCCTATCGTCTGCCCTGCGCCCGTCAACAATGGGTCGCAAGGGACATAGGCATTCCGAAAATCCATTCCTTGGTAAATCCCATTGGTTCCCGACCCGGCTAAAAATTTAATATTTACTCCCTTGTTGGAGAACTTCTTGAATAAAGTTTTTGGAGTTTCATAGTCGTCCAGCCCGGTTATATGAAGCAACGGGACATCCAGATCAACGGAAGGTTCGTTTTCGGGGGCATGGAACCTGCTTCCATCCGGCCTTTTGTAATAATGCATTTTTATGTAAAAAGTTTTTTGGACGTTTTCGACGGTCCCTTGGACATCCAAGAGCGCCCTGTTGGAATGGATGCCGGTGACCAAAAAGCCCCTGGATTTCGCAAAATCGATTAAAGCCCGGTAATCTTTTTCCGTGGGCCCGAACTTTTCCGAAAATTGTTGGGGAGTTAAGAATTGATGGTACTGGGGACTGTGGGGATCGTAAAGTTGTTGAAGCAACAATTGAAGTTGATCTTCATTACGAAGGGGAAGTCCAATAGCCAGCTTCAATTTTTCATTCGGCCCCATATCGCCCGCTCGGGGCGCGTTAGTGGCCGCCCGAGGCACGTGGCCTTTCAATTGTTGTTTTCCGGCCGCTTGTGCTTCGGATTGGACAATAAACAATATCCAAAAAACTACGACGAACCTGATACTCATCTTGACCGAAAGCTTATAGCTGTCCTGGTTCATATCACCCTATCCCCGTTAGAAATAATCAATATTTCCCTTCTCTAAATCAGTGACCGGTTGGCAGGAAACCTTCCGTGAAAAGACAAAATTCTTTGCAATAGTTTTGTCTGCTTTAACTTGAAACCAAAATTTGGAAAAAAAGTCGATGGAAGGGATGAAAAAAAGATGGCTTTCAAAAGATCAGGGAATTTGGATTTACCACAAGAAGGGTTTGGCGGGCGGTTTTACCTTATGACGGCGAACTTATGGGGCCCGCTCTTGTCCGTCCGGCCTGAGGCGTAGGTGAATTGAACCTCATAGAAATAAACACCCGGGGCAAAACCTGAAATATCAAAGGGAGTGGTTTGGATCCCGGCGGGTTTCTGGTCGGTCCACTGTCCAGCCAGGCCTCCCTCCCAGTTCCAAATTTTCAGTTCCATTTGGCCGGCCCCGGCCATGTTGTAGCAGACCTTGGCCTGGGAACCCTTGGCGGGCGAGGGGTAAACAAAGCACTGGCCCTGGCCCGGCGGGTTGGAACCCTGATAGGACGAAGTGGGCGTGGCCGTCGGACCGGAAACCGGACAGTGGAGCTTAAGGATCGTTTCTTGTGATTGGTGCCCGGTATAGACGTTCCCGAAAGGGTCCAGCGCGATGGCCCGGCCGTAGACCGGGGCGATAGGGCAGGCCCAACGCAGGCTGAAAGCCGGGGAGAAAGCGAGGTATTCCACCATCGCGCCCACGTAGATATTCCCGGAAGCGTCTTGGGTGATTTGGCCCATGTAAATGTTCCCGTTGGAAGTCTGCCAGAGGTTGTTGTAGGCGTAAGTATTGGGGCCCGTTTGGACGTATTGGAGTACCCGCTGGCAAATATTGCAGTCCGAGAGGTAAAACGTGGCGGGCGCGCCGGAAGCACCGGGCACGAATAGGATACCGGGGGCTTGCTCGTGAATCGGGTTGGCTTCAGGTGAAAAGGACAGCTGGGCAAGGCTATAGGAACTGCCGGACCACGTCGCGTGGTACACATTGCCTGAGTCGCATCCGATATAAATATCGGGGTGGGATGCCTCCGGCGCCACCGACAGGCTTCTCACGGCTTCCCCGGGAAGGTTGAGGGTGGCCTGAATGGTCCCCGACGGGACCTGGACTTGGAACAACTTGTTGTTGTAATCGGCCACGTACAAGTATCCGTCCCTGCCAAGGGCCATGGCGGTGATGGAATCAAATGAATTCGGCACAACGTTGATGAGGCCGCCAGTGAGAGGATTCAAACTAAAGATCGTAGCGCCTCCACCTGCGTAAAGGGTGCCGGGCCCGGAGGAATCGTAGGCCAGTCCGTTCACGTCGGGCAGGGGGCCGGAAGTGATCGTCCAGCCGGCTTGGCAGCAGTTGGGAATGGGGGGGGTCGCCTGGGCCCCGCAGCCCTGTAATACGGTGACGGTGCCGTTGAATTCGCTGATATACAGGTTCCCGGAGGAATTCACGGCCACGCCCCAGGGCGCGGGGGGGGAACAAGTGGGCGGGTTGCTTCCGAAACTGGAAGAAAAGATATCGAGGGCAGTGTTGGCCAATTCCGTGGCGTAAAAAATTCCATTCGAACCGGCGCAAATGCCCCGCATCGGGCTGGTGGCGTTGGAATACAAGGTGGTTGGGGGTGAATAGCCCGGAACCGGGAACCCGATGACCATTCCGGCCTCGTCCGTCACGTAAACCATATTGCCCACCTTCACCAGCGCATCGGGCTGGCTCAATACGCCCGCCCCGAAGGTCGCCGCGGCCGCATAGGCCCCGCCCGAAAGGCTGTCGTAACGGTAGACGTTGTTGTCTTGGGAACAGACATAGAGGGACGTGGTCACACCCTCGTTGTCGACATAGGTTCCCGTGGAATTGCCTGGACCGATCAATCCCACATAAGCGAAAGACGGGTTGAATTCCTCGACCCCCCGGCCGTAATCGGATACATAAAAGTTTCCCGAGGAATCGCAGGCAACCGCGGAGGGGTTGACGAAAGTGACGCCCCCCGACCAGGAACTAAAAACCGTGACCGGAGCCCCGGTGGCGCTGTTGAAAACGCGGAGGGTTCTGTCGGAAGAATTTGTCACGAAAAGTTCACCGTTCACGGGGTTCAGGGCGATTTGACCGGGCGAATCGATACCCGGAAAGGTGATGGGAAGGCCCGTGCAACAGTCAGGGGCGCTCTGGGCATGGAGTCCTCCGGCCATAGCTAGGAACGCGGCAAACAGGTTTTCACGCCAACCCGGTTTTCGGTGGAACTTCAACATCCTTTCGGTCCTTTCACAACCTTTTCAAGGATTCGAAGCCTTGTACTTTTCCAACCAATCGGCCAGTTTTTGGTTGTCCGGTTCCAGCTTTAGGACTTCCTCAAAACATTTCACCGCCGCTTCCTTTTGATGGGAGCGGAAATAGAGGCTTCCCAAGGCCTTCCAGGCTGAGACGTCCTGGGAGTTTTGTTGGAGTACTTGCCGGTACCGCTGGGCCGCCTCCTGGTACTTTCCTTCCTGTTCCAACTGCTTTCCTTCCGCCACGGGGTCGGAGGTAAAGTCAAAATCCACATCTAACGGATTGTTCGACCCCGCCCCACCACTGTCGGCGGGCCTGGGGACGACGCTTCCTAACGCGCCCGATGGGGGAGTTGGGCGGGCGCTTTCCGAGACCGGCCCTGGCGTCATACCGCCCTCTTCGCTTACGAAAACCGTCGTGGCCGTACTGGCCGACGCTGAAGGCGGTGCCGATTCTTTACTGAGGTTGTCCGCCATGCCGGCGGATACCGGACCCGAAATCGTTGTTCCCGCGGGATGGGGTGCCTCCTCGCCGGATATTGACCTGGCCCCCCCCATTTCCATGCTTTCCCTGCCTGTTGCCGAGGATGGAGTTGCGCTTCCTAATGGAAGACGGAATGCCGGGGGGGATTTTTGGAAAGGGGGCGAACCCGCGCCATTCCTGGTCACAACGGGAAGAGGCGACTTCCCCTCGGAGTTTCCCGCCTTCGGTTGGATGGTTGGGCCCGGGCCGGAAACCTTTTCTTCCGCGGGGCTTCCAAAAGCATAACCCAGACTCACCCGGTGGGCGCTGCCCAGTTCCCCATAAGGAAGATAAGCGTAGTCCATTTTGAAATCCGAAAGGGCGAACCCCAAACCGGCGCTTAAGCCCGTCAATCCTCCGGTGTTGTTATCACCCAAGGGAACTTGCCAACCCGCCCTCAGGAAAAGAAGCCGATTGAAGCCGTATTCGACCCCCGCCTGGAAGTAATCCACCGTTCCCTGGCCTAAGGAGCCTTCGACGGACGCCAACAGGTAGTCCCGGGATGAGATCGTTTTTTCATAGGACGCCCCCAGGTGGAAAACCCCTCCGTCCAAACCCGAATCCGGGTTGACCCCCAGGCCGCCAAAGTCGGCCCCCAAGCGCAATCCTGGCAACGGCTGGTAAAGGATCCCGGCGTCGAGGGCCAGGTCCCAATAGGTGCTGTCGGCCAGGCGGCTTTGGATCCCCTCGAACCCCGCGCCGAAGGCCAGGTGCCCCACCGCTTCCATACCCCACCCACCTTTAAGGTAAAGCAGGTTGGCGCCGTAGTTGGGGGCAAGGGAGCCTGCCGCATCCCGCCCTTCGAAGGTCCCGAAGTCCAGGTAGCTGGCGGCGATGCCGATCCCGCCCCATCGGGGGGAGAGGGGGAGCCCCAGGAGAAGCGATTCCTGGAAGGTATCGACCAGCCAAAAATTGGTGTTGGCGGAGATCTCGCCCTTCCCAAGCCAGGCCAGGCCGGCCGGATTGGCGAAAAGGGCCGAAGCATCGTCGGCCACCCCCACGAAGGCCGACCCCAGGGCCATGGCCCGGGCCGAGGGGTTGGTATTTTCGGGTGCGTTGGTTTGGCCTGAAATGGAAAACCCACCGCACAAACCGGGGACAGGAAGACAAGCGCAAAGGCACGCCGGCCACAAAAAAGGCTTGAGGAATATTTGACGGATCAAGACATCACCTGGTCTTTAATCAGACATTTAAAATTCACTTCTAGACTCTGTATTCTAAAAAAATTCCAATTTTTCAAAAAAACGAGGGTTTGCTTCGTAACCTTCCCGCATTATTCGGCGCCGTGTTTTCGGATAAATACTATTTTTTCCCTGGTGATGTTTCCGGACGTGACCTGGATTCGATAGCTGCCAGGTTGGGCCGGGGTTTCGCCGGACAGCTTTCCGTCCCAGTCAAAAACCCAATTTCCAGCCGGCAAAACACCCTGGTAAAGGAAGGCCGCCTGGGTGCCGTCCGCCTGGAGGACCCGGACCGTCACTTGGCCCGGGGCGGCCTGCCTCACGGTCACTTCCAGGCCCTTATGAACCTTCGTGGGGTTGGCGGGGGCCAAGGCTCCCTGCGCTTTCACCGCATTGGAGACCGAAGAAGGAGGGATGGGTCCCGTCGAAAGGGCCGGTTGGGCAGACTCGAAACTTGGCTGGGGTTTTTCCCCATCCAGGGCGGAAGCGTGGGCTGGATGGCCCGAGGGGTAAGCCGCGTGGGGTTTGGGTTGGGAAACCCCGGAAGGCCGCCGATGGGAAACAGGCGTCTTGGCCGGAGGCCGTAAGCTGTTCCGGCCTTTTGTGAAGAGATACCGGCCCGAGGCCACAGCCAGGAAAGCGGCCAGCATCATCCAAAACCACATTTTCCAGCGGATGCCGCCCTGCGGGCTCGGATAGTCGTTGGGATTGCCCGGCCACTGCGGGTCGGGCAGACCGTACCGCAAGTAGGCTTCCCGCAACCCATCCTCGAACCGGAGGGAATCCTCGGGAGAGTTTTGCAGGACCTCGCTCAAGGCCTGGTCTTCGGCCTCGTTCAAGTCCTCCAGGAAATATTTGGACACCAAGTCAGCCAAGGGTCTTCTCCTTCAAAACGCGGGAAAAAAGGTCCTTCAAGGCCTCCAGGCACCGGGCCAAACGGGAGTTGATGGTGCCGATGGGCACTTTGAATATCTCCGCCAGTTGGACATAGCTCTTTTGTTCCTTTTGCCTCAGATCCAGCAGGCTCCGGCAGGGATCGCCTAACAATTGCTTTTGGGCTTCCAGTTGTTCTAGCAATTCCCGTTTGGTTTCATCCTGAAGTTCCTTTTCCTCCCGGGCCAGGGCCAGGGGACCGGCCATGGCCTCCAGTTCCTCGCTCAGGCTCAGGACCTGGCGCTTGCGTTTGCGGATCCTTTTGTAGCAAAGGTAGGTGCAGATGCAGTGCAGCCAGTGGTAAAGGCTGGACCTGAATTGGAATTTTGGAAGTTGCTTGAGGGCGGCCAGGAAGACTTCCTGGGTGACATCCTCGGCGTCCGGGTCCTGGTAGCCTAGGGCGTAAACGCAGATCCGATAGATCTTCGGCCGGTAGGTCCCGTAGAAATACTGGTAGGCCGCTTCATCCTTGGCCAAGAGCCGTTGAACCAACTCGCGGTCTTCCAAAAGGGTTCCCCCAGGCGGTTTTCCCCTTCAAGGCCGCAGAGGTCCCTCTGCTAAATGAGTGGTGGGAAGGGGATGTTTTCTTCCATTAATAAAATGGCGGAAGGAAAATATAACGCTTTTAGCGGCATTTGCCAGGTTTTTCATGCTTCGTGGGATCTGGCCGAATGGAGCCGCTTGTCACGGGCAAAAAGGAGGACTACCTATCCGCGGGGCCGGGACTCATTTATCGTTCGATGATCAGATGGGTCGTTTGGCGGGAGAGGGGCCCGTTGCCGTCCTCTAATTCCACCAGGGCGATATAGAGGCCGCTGGCAAGTCCGGCGGTGTCGAAGCTTGCCTGGTTTTTACCCGGCGGCCCCTGGAAGGCGGCCACCCTTTCCCCCGCCGTATCGTAGAGCCGGACCTTCAAGGTCAGTCCCAAGGGGCTGTCCACCCTGAATACCGTGAGAACGGCCCCGGCCTTCAACAGGTTGGGGGCCGCGTAAACTTGTCCGTCCGCCGGGTTCCGTCCGCTGTTTTCCACCGCGATGTCCCGCGTGACCGTTTGGAGGTTGTCCCCCGGCCCCCCCTTCCAGGAGGCCTCCACGAAATACTGCCCGTTGGTGACGGGGTTCCCCGAATCGTCCCTCCCGTCCCAAACCACGCTGAAGCCGGCGCTCCCGGGAAGGGATACGTGGATGGTGGCCGAGGAAGGCACCCCGGCCGGAGCGGGCCCCGGTTGGATGATGGAGGCGGAAAGTTCGACGGACTGGATGGAGCCTCCGGTGGAATCCGCCACCGTTTCATAAAGATGCCGCACCACTTCCCCTGACTCGTTGTAGACGTTCACGGCCACCGTGGACAGGGTCCGGCTGACGGTGACCGTCTGGGACACGGTGGTGACCACCTCGGCCGCGTCGATGCTTTGGGCCGTGAGGTAGTAGGTTCCGTTGGTGACCGGTGTCCCGCTCCCGTCGGTTCCGTCCCAGGAA
>JAJPJW010000039.1 GCA_021324075.1 Pseudomonadota bacterium
AGGCGAAGGAATTGGACAAGGCTACCCGGCCCTGGAAGGTCCGGGACTGGTTGGGCACGCAATCGGCGATGCAGCTTTCATCCGCTGTCTCCCAATTCATGGTCGGCAACAGGATCCCCCGGTCCAGGGACAGGCAGGTCATGGCGGCTTCGATGGCGCTGGCCGCCCCCATCGTATGTCCGATCATGGATTTGATGGAATCAACCGGAATCCGGCAATCCGTGCCGAACACTTTCTTGATGGCGATGGATTCGGTCTTGTCGTTGGCCGGCGTGCCCGTGCCGTGGGCGGAGATGAACCCGACTTCCTCCGGGGCCAAGCGGGCCTGGGCCATGGCCCGGAGGATGCTTTCATAGGCACCCTGTCCTTCCGGATGGGGGGATGTCATATGGAAGGCGTCCATGCCCAGGCCGTAACCGGATATCTCACAATAGATGTGGGCGCCCCGGGCACGGGCCCCGTCCCATTCCTCCAGGAGCAGCACACCCACGCCTTCGCTCACGGCCAGTCCCTTGCGGTTCGCCGAAAAGGGCCGGCACTTGTCCGGCGTGAGGGAAAGCAGGCGGTTGAAACCGGCGAAGGCCACCCGCGAAAAGGCATCCACCCCGCCGCACAAGGCCGCGTCCAACCGCCCCTGGCGGATTTGGTCGAAACCCCAGCCGATGGCGTAATTACCCGAAGCACAGGCGTTGGAAAAAACCAGTGCGGGCCCGGAGAGGCCGAGTTGGTCCAATACGGCGAAGGCGATATGGGACCCCTGGACTTTGTTGAAACTGGCCGGGCTGGGGTCTGCGGACGGATTTTGGAAATGTTCGGCCGACAATTGCTCGGCGAGTTGGACCTCGCCCATGGTGGTTCCAAAAAAGCTGCCCACCCGGAGCCTCCCCAAGTCGGCGGGGACCAGCCCGCCTTTTTCAACCGCCTCTTGGGACGCCAGGATCGACAAGACCGCCGACCGCTCATACCGCCCTGGATGGGCCTTTTCAAAGGCGTCGATTTTGGACCGGTCCTTGATTTCCCCCCCGATCTTGACCCGGTAGGGACTCGGATCGATCCGTTGGAGCCTTTCAACTCCGATTTTTCCCTGCTCCATGGCCTGCCAGGTGGTCTCCACGTCCCCGCCCAAAGGGCAAATGACGCCTAAACCGGTTACAGCCACTTTCCTCATGGGCCTCTCCTTCAAAAAAGCTTTTGGAATCATAAAACCGGATTTTAGAAAGGGCCTTGCTATAGATGGGTGATGCTCATCATAAGATAAGGCGGTGGACAGGAATCATGACGCGATGGCCTTGCCGGGATCCGCGGATTTTACGAACTTATTCGACATAAAAATGATTCAAAAATGTCTTCATCGCTCCGGTTTAACTTTAAAAGGGGGTCTATTGGAAAAATATTTTTACTTGGGGCACCAAGGGATTTCGTTGTTTTATTGTCTTGAATCAACCCAAATAAGACAAATCAAAATTAGGAATTTTTTCGCAACCACTCGCAACCTGTCGAAAGAGGATAGGGGCATCCCGAATCCAATCCAATTTCTGTTGTGTTTCTGTCCTAAAAGGGCGGTCATCGTCTCCGGAGGCCCTTCTAAAAGATTTAAACTTCCTTATCATTTGTTTGAACCAACCAAAGGCTTTACGACCACCCCTTCTAATAGATAGAACCTTTCTTAACTATACTCTCATAGAAAGAGGCCGGCCCAATGGAACAAGTGCGAAAAATCATCCAAATCGTCCAGGGCATGCCCACCTCCGATGGTGCCGGGGTCAAGTTAAAGCGCATCCTCGGCGGCTCCGAATTGAACCAACTGGATCCTTTTTTGTTATTGGATGAATTCAAAAACGATAACCCGGACGATTACGCCGCGGGTTTCCCCGACCATCCCCACCGGGGTTTTGAAACACTCACTTACCTTGTGGCGGGTTCTTTCACCCACCGGGACTCCAAAGGCCACGAAGGGCATTTGACGGCGGGGTCGGTCCAATGGATGACTGCGGGACGGGGCATCATTCACAGTGAAATGCCCGAACAAACCGACGGTTTGGCCTGGGGTTATCAATTGTGGCTGAACCTCCCGGCCAAGCTCAAAATGACCGAACCCGGGTACCAAGACCTTTCCCCGGACCAACTGCCGGTCGTTGAAAAAAATGGGAGCCGGGTGAAAGTTCTGGCGGGTGAATACGCCGGTGTCCGAAGCCCGGGCCGGTCGTTTATCCCCTTTACCTACTTGGATCTCCGTTTGGAACCGGGTGCCACACTGTCCTTGCCATCTCCCGGAAACCAAAACGCTTTCATTTATGTCATCGAAGGCAAGGTCAAGACCGGACCCGAGTCCGAACCTTCTTATGTAAAATCCGGCCACTTGGGGGTTTTAGGGGAAGGCGACAAGGTTGATCTGCGGCCGGGCGACGACAAACCCACCCATCTGCTTTTTGCTTCGGCCCAAAAACTGAATGAACCTATTGTCCGGGGCGGCCCCTTTGTCATGAACACTCTGGGAGAGTTAAAACAGGCCTTTTACGACTATCAAACCGGCCGGCTAGGCTGAACGCTTCACTTCTTTAATTCATGGGCTTGCGCCCAAAATGCCTCCCGCCCTTCTTTTTCTTCCTTTTCCCCCGCCGGCTTTTGGGATCCCCTATGATCCAAGTCATAAAGCCCTTGCAAATCCTGCCCTAACCTTGGGTTAGCTGCGAAATCTAACGGTTGGCTAATTAACAGATTGTTTATGGACGAATCTGGAACGGCCGGTTAAATTTTGAGCGGTGGGAGAGGTCCAATGGAACAATTATATTTGAAGAGGTTAGGCAGGAACGTCCGGTTCATTCGCCAAAAGCGGGGCTGGACCCAGGAAAAATTGGCGGAGCAGGCCAAAATCCATCCGGTTTATGTCAGCTATATTGAAAAGGGCTCCCGGAACCCTTCGATTACCAAGGTTTTCAACATCATCCGGGCACTCGATTGCAGGCCCGCCGAAGCCTTCCGCGGCATTCTTTAACATCAGCCGGCGGCGAAGCCACCACCTGGGTTTTCAACCTTGGTTGGGCATTGATGCTTCTGTTTTTCCAATACTACGGTTGACCGTCGCGCTTTTTACCGAACCTTTCCTGAACCCTCAGAATCTTAAAAAGGAAGGAATAGGAAAATGGGCGATGTCCGGCAGCAGTAAAACGACCAGGATGATGAAGAGGACCGCCGGCACGGCGACGGTCAACCTTACCACCCAGCCCTCCACCTTAAGACCCATGTATTGGCTGGCCACCAGGCCTGCCATCAAAAAGGCTGCGGCCAAAACGATGGTGTTGTTGGTGGATGACGGGAGGTGCATCAGGCTTGCCCCCACTGAACCAAGCACCAAAACAATTAAAAGGCTGAAAGTGATTTCATGCGCGGAAGGTTTGCTTCTCGGGGCCATGATCTCCTCCTTCTCCCATCCAGGCCCTTTTCCCCTGAAAGAAGGGGTTCAAAAGCCTAAACCTGTGGAATCGCAAAGGGGCCGATAGGATCTACCTTTTAAAATCGGTCTTGGCCGGGGCAGGAGACAAGGGAGGACAACCTGAAATTTTGGGAGGCTGGCCTTTTTCGGGTTAAACGGTGCGGCTTTGAAAAGCTACTTTGTTTCGGCGGGAAAAGAACGGCGCAGGAACCAGTAAAGCCCATAACCTAGGGCGAAGGGGAGCGGTAGAAGGACGGCGATGGCCAGTTGGAGCCCTGATTTATAAGGCGTGGCGTCGACACAACGGGGGCAGGCCTGCGCCGCCAAAGGCAGCAGCCACAAGGCCATTGCGGTCCACACCCTGCCCTGCGGGCATGGGGCCTTCCACACAGTCTTGGCCGTTTTTTTCACCATCACAAATACACCAGGAAAAAAATCACGGGCCAGAGGCCCGCCACGAAAAACCAGTAGATCCTGCAGATTTCAACGCCAAGGAACTTTTCAGGACTGTAGGCGTCGGCCCAGGCCCGCCTCAGGACCCAGAGCAGGGCAATAAGGCCACCCAAAACATGAAGAGCGTGGGTTCCCACCAAGCAGTAGAAAAACCCCCCAAAGATGCTGGCGCGCAAGGTCAAGCCGAACTTAAGCAGCCGTACCCACTCAAAACCCTGGATAGCGAGGAAAAGAATGCCCAAGGCTGCCGTCGTCGTCAGGAGTTTCTTGAATTTTTCCGCCTGTGCGGCCTTCAAAGCCCTGTACGCGAGGTGAAAGGTTACGCCACTGACCAACAGAACAAGCGTGTTGACGGCGGTGACTTCCAGGGGAAGGCGCAGTTGACCGGGAGCCAGCCAGGGGTCTGGGCCAGAGCGGAAGACGACCAGGGAACTAATGAGTCCCCCGAAAAACATGACTTCCGCGGTGATGAACAGGAGGATCGCCAGCTTGGCCGAGACGAGGGCTCTTTGGTTGGAATCCATGGTGGTCACCGTCATTTCAACACCTTCTTAAAAAAGGAGGCTTCAGGCCTCCCTGCACCGCGTGGATTAAAAAACGCCCCGCAGGAAATCAATGGAGAAGTGGCAGACATCGGGAATGAACAGGAAGACCAGGATGGCGAACAGGACCATGGGAATGATGGTCAACCAGTAGATCACCGATGATTCACTCTTGAGGTTCATGTATTGGAATAAGACCAAACCCGCCATCACCACCGCCACCCCGAAGATGGCCAGGTTGTTGCCCACCACCGAAAGGTGCAGGAAGGTGACGCCCACCGCACAAAGGGAAAGGACCACCAGGCTCGAAAAAACCGCCATGTGGTTTGAAGTCGTTTTGGAATTCATGCAGGCCTCCTTAAGCCAAGAGATAAAGCAGGGGGAATAGGAAAATCCAGACCACTTCCACGAAGGACCAGTAAATTCCGGTGATATTGGCCCGGCTGGCGAGGGAGACCAGCGGTTCGTGGCGGGTTTTGGACAGAAGCAGGAAGATGGCAAAGAGCCCGCCCAGGATATGCAGGGCGTGGATGCCGGTCATCAAAAAGTAAAAGGACCAGAAACCGCCGCTGGTGGGGAACTCCCCATGGGCGAATTCTCCGGAATATTCATAAGCCTTGATTCCCAGGAAGACGAATCCCGCGAGCATGGTGAACACCATGAATTTCCGGGCGTCCTCCGCCCTGTCCTCCACAAAGGATTTGGAGGATTTCATCATGAAAAAGTTGCTGGTCAAAAGCACCAGGGAGTTGAGGGTGCCGGCGTACAGGTTCAAGTGCCGCGCCTCTTCCGCCCAGCCGGGATTGATCAGCCGCATGAGGATGAAGGAGCCGAAAAGGCCGGCGAAGAGGACGATTTCCGAGGCGATCAGGGCCCAGATGCCCAAACGGCCGGGAGTCAGTCCCACGGGGCCGGAATAATGTCCGGTCGGCAATTGGTCCCCGGGCTCGAATCCGAGAACCGGCAATGTGGTGTTCTTGTCCATGCTCGTCTCCTTAAACCGGAAGATTGGTGGCCTGGGGCTGCCAGTCCTTGGCTTCCCCCGGCTTGCTGTATTCATAAGGGTCTGAAGTCACCACCGGCAAAACAGGTCCCCAATTGCCGTGGGGCGGGGGGGAATCGGCGATCCATTCCAGGGTATTGGATTGGTAGGGGTTCTTTTCCGCCTGGGGGCCATGGTTCAGGCTCAGTACCAGGTTCCAAAGGAAGATGACCTGGGTAGCGATCAGGCAGATGGCCGAAACGGTGGCGAAGGCATTCAGCCCTTGGAACTGGTGGTATTGGGGGTAAAAGGAGGGGTCCGCGATACGGCGGATCATCCCACCCATCCCGACCTTGAACAGGGGCCAGAAGGTCCCGTTAAAGAAAATGAAGGTTAGGGCCAGGTGCAGGAAGCCGAGCTTTTCGTTCAGCTTCTTGCCGTACATCTTGGGAAACCAGTAATAAACGGCCCCAAAACCCCCGAAGAAGACCGAGGGGAAGAGGGTGTAGTGGAAGTGTGCCACCACGAAATAGGTGCCGTGCAGGTAGATGTCCGCTGAAGCCGATCCCAGGAAGATGCCCGTCAGCCCTCCGATCAGGAAAGTCGCCAGGAAGCCGATAATCCACAGGAAAGGCAGTTCCAGGCGGATGGCCCCGTTGCGCAGGGTGGCGAACATGCAGAAGATGATGATGGCGAAGGGTACCGAGATCAGGATGGTGGTGATGGAGAAGGGCGTGGCCAGCAGGGGGTTCAAGCCCGACATGAACATGTGGTGGGCCCAGACGATATAGCTCAAGGCCACCGCGCTGCCGGTGCACCAAAGGATGAGCTTATAGCCGAAGACGGGCTTGCGGGTGAAGGTGGCCATGATATCCAGGCCGAATCCCAGCGCCGGAAAGAAGAGCACATAGACTTCCGGATGCCCGAAGAACCAGAAAAGGTGTTCCCAGAGCATGGGTTCCCCGCCCTTGGCCGGCAGGAAGAAGCCCGTGCCGAAGGCGTTGTCCATGAGCATCATGAAGGCCCCGGCGATGAGCGGCCCGGCCGAAAAGAAGAAGGTGATGGCGGAAGCCAGGAGGAACCAGACCGTCATGGGGATGCGGTTGAAGGTCATCCCGGGCGCCCTCAAAGTGGCGGCGGTGACGAGGTAATTCATGCCGCCCAGGCTGGAGGAAACCAGGGCGCAGGCCAGGGCCAGGATCCAAAGGACGGCCCCTATCTTGACACCGGTGAACTCCGAACTGGCCGAGAGGGGCGGGTAACCCACCCATCCGCCGGCAACCGGCCCGCCAGGGACGAAGATGGAGGAAACCAGGAGCACGGCCCCCACGAAGGTGATCCAGAAGGAGGCCATATTGAGCTTCGGGAAGGCCATATCCCTCGCGCCGATCATCAGGGGTACGAGGAAGTTGGAGGGGAAGGCCGACAGGAAAGGCATCCCCACGAAGAAGATCATGATGGTGCCGTGCAGGGTGATGATGGCGTTGAACTTATCCGGCGTCACCAGCCCGAAGAAGGGGGCCGGGGTGTTGGGAAAGGCCACTTCCCAGCGGATCAGGTAGGCCATGAACCCGCCGAAGCAGGCCATGATGGCCGAAAGCAGCAGGAACTGCTTCCCGATCATCTTGTGGTCGGTGGAGAAGATGTAGTGGCTGATGAAGCTTTGTTGGTGCTCGTGGCCGTGCTCGTCGTGGCCTTGTTGGTCTTGGCTCATTGGGCAGTCCCTCCCTGCTGTTCTTTTTCCTTCGAGGCCAGCCAGTCGTCGAAGGTTTGCTGGTCATCCACGTGCAGCACCGCCGTCATGCGGGTATGGCCATAACCGCACAGCTCGTCGCAAACGATGTGGTAGGTGCCGACCTTCTGGGTGTCGAACCACTCATTGATGAAGCGCTGGGGCATCACGTCCTGCTTCAAACGCACTTCTGGAAGGAAAAAGTCGTGGATCACGTCCTTGGAGGTTAATACCACATGGATCTTCTTCCCCACCGGCACGTGGAATTCCCTATAGGAGGAAATGGCGTTGGGCCCGAAATTGCCGTCCTTGTCGGGATAAACGAAGGTCCAGTCGAACTGTTTGGCCTGGACTTGCACGGTCATGTCACAGGCGGGCAGGTCTTCTTTGACCGTGGCCCAGACATGGGCGCCCTTGTAATCGATTAAAAAATCCAGGAAAACAATGATCAGAGTGAAGGCCAGGATCCAGAGGATCTGCGCCTTGTCACCATGCTCGTACTTTGCCGTTTTTCCTTTTTTCTGCCGATACCGGACCACCAGGTAGATCAAGTATCCTTCCAAGCCGACGAAAAAAATTCCGGTTAGGAGATTGATAAACTTGAGAACAGAATCAATGTCCCCCGCGAAGGAAGAAAGTTGTTCGGGCAAGTTTCCTAACATTTCAAACATGAAAATTCCTTTCGAGAAAGCGGGCTCACCACCCCGGTAGGGGGGCGCGGCAACCAGGGTAGCGTATAAAAGGAAGGAAACGTTTTCAAGTAAGAATTGTGTAGGAACCGCCAACAAACCAGACAAAAGAACGTTCAAACAACTCTCTTAAGTGGCGCAGGCTTGGCCCAAGGGGATGGCTTTCAAAAAGGCGTCCACCGTTAGTTTGTCCTTCGCACCCAGGACCTCTTCAATACGGCCGAAAAGGACGTCTTCCTCAAACCGAACATGGGACGTCAAAAGCTCGGCGAATTCCAAGAGGCTCCTGCGGTCGGACTGGGTCAAAAGCGATTCCAACCTCCGGTGGTCCCTGCGGATCCTTTGGGGTTCGGGTTCCTCCTGCCCCATGCGTTCCTCATAAAGGGCCAGGATCTTCTCCTCGTCCCAAAAATGAAGGCGCAATTCTTCGTCATAAAGCCGCCGGGCCTCGTCGGCCAGTTCCCCTTCCCCGCCGGGAGTCGATAGCCTCTCCCTGATCCGCTTGGCTGTCACCAGGGCCCGGTGGTGGGATTGGGTCAGGAGCCAGAGAAATTTCTCACGTTTCATGTTACACTCCGGCCTTTTTAACCATTGAATAGGGAGTCTTCCCCAAATTTTAACTGGATCCTGTTATCAATGATATAGCAACGGCCATTTTCCTGATTTTTAGATGCCCGGTTCCCATAAATAAAAAGGCCGGCCCCAAGGCCCAGCCTTTTTATCATCAAGTGATACCGAGGGGGATCAGCAACCGCCCAAGCTGGGGCAGGACGCCGTATCCACCGTCACCGAACCCGTGGAGGAAATACTGACGTTGGAAGTGCCCCCCAGGGTCAGGTTCACGGGACCACAGATCGCCTTCCGGCAATAACCGGCCGCATCACAATAAACCGTGACTTGGTAGGAACCATTGCCCGAAGGAAGCGCGGCCGAAACCGGGGCGGCCGTGCCGCCGGCCACCGAACAATAAGCGTAGTTGGTCTGGCCCGTGGCATTGCTGGTGACCGCGATTTTCCAAACCGTAAGGTTGCCGCCCGAATTGGCGACACTAAAGGTGACGCTGTTCGGGACCGGCGTGGGAGTGGAGGCCAGGGTGTTGGCCTGCAGCGGGCTTGAGGGGCTGTTGGAACCGGCGCAGCCCTGGAAGAAAAGGCTCGCGGCGCCGAGCCCAAGGATAAAAAACGCCGTGTAAAGCGGGACAGACTTGGGGTGTTTCATGGAAATCCTCCATTCGGAAATGAAATCGGTGGGATTTCAGTCCCAAACGGAAGCTTCTTAAATGAAGCCCTTCCACGTGGATCGAAGATGCGTGGAACCATCGGCCAACCAGATTGAAGCATCCTTTCAAGCCCGCGCTTTCATGGCGGAAGGAAAAGGAAAAACCCAGTTGGGTCAAAAAAAATCCCTGGGCATTCGTGGACCCAGGGCCTTGTCTTACTTCTTGCATTCATTCTAACGCGGGAAATCCAATACGACAACAACAACAGATGTGAAAACAACTCAACAAATTAAGTTGGGTCTATAAAACGGTTTAGTTTAATTTCTCCTCTTGGTTTCACACAGGGGCCCAAGACCGGGTTCCTTCTCCTTTAATAAGTCCACAGATAAGCCGCATAACCGAAGAGGCTGTTCACCGGGTTCACCAGATCCCGGCCGATCGAAAGCATGGGATGGTTGGTGTCGTTGAGGTTCACGATCAGGCCCAGGTCCCCCGAAAGACTGTCCATACCGCCCGCCACCGCCGGCGTCTGGTAGAAAATTTCAGCACCCAGGGTCACTTGGGGTGAAAGGTCCCTTTGCAATTCCCAGCCCAGGTAAACCCAGCCCTGTCCCCCCGGCCCCCAGTTGAACCAATAACCGCCACCGCCGTAGGTGGTCCAAGGTCCCCAGCTTTTCTGGAACCAAACCGGCAGCATCAGGCGTGTCGTCCCGGCGCCCAGCCCCCGGGCGGCGTCACCCGTGGGAAGGTCGAGCTTAGGATAGGTGCCGATTTGGGGAACGCCTTCCCCTTCCTTCACAAAACGGTATTTGACACCCAATTCCATGTCGCCCAGGCCGGACGCTGCCGGGATTCCGTTGGGTGAATTGAAGGCCCCGGTGAGGATGAGGTGGAGTTGGGTCTCCTGAAAAGCCCCGTAGTTGAATTCGAACTGGCCGGTGCCGTTGCGGCCGCCGGGGTTTTGCGCGTAGGACCCGGCGACAAAAACCTCCCCATGCCCCAAGTCCACGGGTTCGGGGTCATCGGTCAAAAAGGGGTTCCCCGCCCAGGCCTTTTCTTGAAGGAAAAGAACCGTGGCCAGCAGGAGCCACCACCGCAGGCTGAAGGAACCAACCGGACCTTTCATGGCCGCAATTATGGGCAAAAGCCTGGAAGGATGGAAGTCCCTCCGGAAAAGAGCGGCCCTCACGGGTTCGAGGGGGCCAGCTGTTCCTTCACCTTGCCTAGGATTTGAAGGGGCGGGTGGAATCCCTTGACGATGTAGTCGTTGGCCCCCAAGTCCATGGCTTTTTTGACCGAGTTTTGTTCGCCCATCACCGAAAAGATGATGACGGGCGTGTTTTGGGTTTCGGCGTCGGCGCGGATCCGCCGCAGCACTTCGAAACCGTCGATTTTGGGAAGGCCCAAATCGAGCAAAACCAGGTGAGGTTTCCTCTCCTTGGACATTTCCCAGCCCCTCTCCCCGTCCGCCGCGCTGAGGACCTCATATCCAGCCGCGACGAGGACATCCTCGAAAATCATCCGGAAGCCCTTTTGGTCCTCCACAATCAGGATCGTCGCCTTGCCGCTCATAGCCGCCCTCCCTCTCCGGGTTTAAACCGCGGAACGGCCAACTTGAAGCAGGTCCCCCTGCCCTTTTCCGAGGTTACCGTGATGTCGCCGTTCTGTTGTTTCATGAAATTTTTGGTGATATAAAGGCCCAGGCCCGCGCCCGAGCGGTGGGCTTCCTTGCCCAGCACACGGTTTTTGGTGAAGAGTCGGCCCATGGTTTCGGCGTCCATTCCGATGCCCGTATCGGCCACCTCGATGACGCCCATATCCCCCTCGGTCAGGGCCCGCACGGTGATCGAACCCTTATCGGTGCACTTGATGGCGTTGTTGATAAGGTTGCGCAGCGCTTCCACGAGTTTGTCGCGGTCGGCGTAAAGCATGCCTCCCTCCCAGACCCCCTCCAGCTCCAGGCTCAGGCCCTTGCGGGCCAGGGGGACCTCGTAGTCCCGGATGGCCAGGCCCACCACTTCCTTCGTGGAGACCGGCTTCAGGTCCACCGTCACGACGCCGCGGTCGATCTTGCTGGCGCTCAAGAGGTCGGTGATCAGCCGGTAGTTTTCCCGGCCGATGGCCCTCATTTCGTCCAAATAGGTCTTCTGTTTCGGGTTCAATTCGCCGGTCAATCCCATCATCATGTTCTCGATGAAACCGTTGATTTCCGCCACCGGCGTCTTGAGCTGGTGGGAAACCACCGAGATCAGGTCCAGTTTCATGTCTTCCACGCCCTGCAGCTTGCCCACGAAGGTGTTGAAGGCTTCGGCCACTTCCCCGATCTCGTCCTTCCCCGTCACTTCCAGGCGCTTGGTCAGGTCCCCTTCGCCCTTGGCGATGTCCTTCATGCGGTCCACCACCTGCTGGAGGGGCCCGGTGACGCGCTGTTGCAGGCGGGAGGCGACCAGGAGGGAGATCAGGAAGGCCAGTACCCCGACCACCACCGTTACCAGGGTGTAGTCCATCATCCGCAGTTGCATTTCACGGGTGTCCGATTCCAGGTAAAGGGTTCCCACCCGGTCCCCTCCCGAAAGAACAGGTTGGAAAATCCGGACCGATCCGCCGGAGAACTCGCTTTTTTCCTCCCAAACCACGGCGGGCCAATACTGCGGCGCGTCGGGACGGGCATAACGGGCGAAGACCTGCCCCTTGAGGTCGTAAAGGCAGGCGGAAAGGATGTGGGGATTGGCCTTCAGGGTGTCCAGCAGGCCCTGGGCGGTCCGGCTGTCGTTAAAGCTCAGGGCGGCAGTGCTGTTGTCCCCGATGATTTGGGCCAGGTTGGAGAGGTTTTGCCGCATGACCCTCGGAAAGGTGAGGCTTTCACTGAGGATGAAAACCAGGCAGGCCATCAGCAGCGAGACGGAGGAGGACACCACCGCGATCAGGGTGATTTTTTTCTTCAACGGCATGTCGGAAAAACGGAAGATTCCCATGGCTTACTCGGTCCGGTAGATTTTGGCGATCTGCAGCAGCTTGGAACTCAAGGTTAGGCCCGCCTTCTGCGCCTGCGCGGGATTGATGTCCAGCGTGATGCGCTGGCCTTCCTGGTCGAACTGGATCATCCCGCCCGCCAGGGGAAACCTCTCGATTTCCGAGACCGTCAACACCGGCGACCCCTGGACGGCCTTGAGGATGTCCCGCAGTCGGTCTTTTTCCGAGTAGGCGATGAATAGGAGATGGCACTTCCTCAAGGATCCTTTTTGGGTTTCGTCATAACTTGCGAAACGCCTGACTAGGACGATATGGCCCTCGATGAACCTGCCCTTGACCATGTCGTCCAAGGTGGCGCCGAAGGGGTCGTCACCCAATATTCCGATGACGATAGCTCCCTGGTCGTCGTCATAAACCTTGTCGGGCCAGGTGATGAACTTGACGAAATTGACCAGGTAGGCCGCCTTGACCGTGTATTCGGAGACTTCCTGGGCCCGGGAGGCATGGCCGCCCGGCCAGAGGGTCAATCCCAGGACGGCCAGGAAACCGAGGGTTTTGAGGGTGCTCATAGTGCGCCTTTCCCCTAATACCGCGCCGTCAACTGGCCGTAAACGGCCGGGACCGGCTGGGAATCATCCAGGAAGGATGAGGCTTCCGCGTGGGTTCCCTCTAGGTCCTGTCCCCAAACCGAGACTTCCCATCCCGCTCCGGACTTCCAGGTCATGCCCAAATCCCAGACCGCATAGGGTTGGACGACGCCGTTGAACTGCCCCATGGGATCGTTGATGAAGCTGGCGTCCACCCAATAAAGGGACGTGTTCAGCCGCAGCTGGGGCGTGACGGCCCAGGAAAGGCGGCCGTCCACGATGTTATGGGGTGGCGGGTCGCCCGAGAAGATGTTCGAGACCGAATTCAGGGTCGAATCGTAGCCGTTGTAGGTGTAGGCCAGCGCCGCCTGGACCGAATCCAGCGGGTCCCACTTGAGGGAAAGCTCGGCCCCGTAAATAACGCCGCCGTCGGCGTTAGTGGCCTGGCCCAGGCCGAGGAAATTGCCGTTGATGGGCTGTGGCGTGGGCGGGTAATTAGGGTAGGAAAAGAAGGTAAACCCGGTGGTGATCACGCTGTAATACCGGTCGCAAAAACCCGCCAGGTCGAGGGCTAACTGGGGGGTCAGGTTGGTGCGGTATCCCGCCTCGTAGGCCACGATGTCTTCCACCTTCAGGTTGGGGTTGCCCTGCAGGGCTAAATAGAGGGCGGAGGGCGTCGTCACGGGAGCGGCCAGGTAAAAGGTGACGTCGTCCTCGGACCGGCTGGGGACGCGCACGGTGCGCGAAACCGCGGCCCAGAGGCTGTTGGTTTTGTCCGGCGTCCATAACAGCCTTCCCGTGGGCTGCCATTCGTAACCCGTATAGGGGTTGTTTTCCAGTTTGGTCCCCGCCGTCAGGTAGAGGCGGTCGGGCACCAGCGTCAGCTTGTCCTGCAGGAAGGCGCCGTAGGTGCTGAGGGAGGCCTGTTCGGGGTTGTAATAGCTGGAGGTGGGGGTGTTGTAGTCGTCCGAGACGTTGCGGACATCCAACCCCCATGTCACTTCGTTCCAATCGTTGAGGAGGAACCTGTTCTGGAGTTCGGCGTCGAGGGTGTCCAGGAGGGTGTTTTGGCCCGTCGGCACGCTCAGGTAGATGTGGTCGTAATAAAGAAGCAACTCGGCGTCCGAGGACTCGGAAAAATGGTGGGTCCAGTGGGCCAGGATGTCCGCGTCCCGGTCCACCGTATCGTCCACGCCGAAGACGGTTTGCAGGGTCGATGCGTTGAAATCCCCGCCGGGGACATAGATGTTCCCCAGTTGGTAGTCCCCTTCCAGGGTCAGGTCGTCTTTTTCCGGGTGCCAGTCCATGCGGAACCCGGCCCGCTGGGAGGTCCAATTGTCCTGGGCGTTGCTTGCATCCGACTCCTGGAAAGGTCCCTGGTCCTCGGTCTTGGCGTAAAGGCGGTAAAAAAGATCCTCTCCCAACTTCCCCCCGTAGCGCAGCGCGGCCATATCCACGCCGTTGCTCCCGGTGAGGCTGGTGGCGTAAACGCCCTGGGAGATTTTGGAATCTTTGGTGATGATGTTGATGATGCCGTTGACTGCGTTGGATCCCCAAAGTGTGCCCCCCGGGCCGCGGATGACCTCGATGCGGTCGATATCCCCCAGCATCAGGTCCAGTTCGTCCCAATTGACCCCGCCGAAATCGGTCTGGTAGGCGCTGCGCCCGTCCACCAGTACCAGCATCTTGTTGTTGTAGAGGGAATTGAAGCCCCGGGCCGTGATGGCCCACTGGCTGCCGTCCACGCGGGAAACCAGCAGCCCGGGCACCATGCGCAAGAGGTCCGCCAAATGCAGGGCGCCGCTGCGTTGGATGTCCTCCTGGGTGATGACGAAGATGGCCGAGGTGGCATCCCGGAGCGATTCAGCCTTTTTGGCCGAGGAGGTGACGACGACGTTCAAGCCGGCGAGGCTTTCCAGGCTCAAGTTGGTCAAATCCTGTGCCGTTTGCCCCGGCTGGGAAGCCATGGCCCCGTTTCCAAGCCCGGATTCCTGGGCCCAAACTCGGCCCAAGGGCAGAATTCCAAGGACTGCCGACAAGGCAAGGGTTAAGACCCGGCCCGTCATTTTCAATCTATTATTGTTTCCCATGTTTTCCTCCAAATTATGCCGTTTCAGCCGCCGAATGTCTTAAAACATGCAGTCTTTTTTTCAATAATTCGCCTTAAGCTGCCCATAAACGCTGGGCCCGATGTTAATGGCCGGGAAAGTGTCGGCCAGGGTTTCGGTGTGTGTCCCACCGAGGTTTTGGCCCCAAACGGAGAGTTCCAGGTTCGAAGTCCATTGCAGGGTGGCGCCCAGGTCCAGGCGGGTGAAGGCCTGGACGACGCTGGCATCATCCGGGTTGCTGTCGGGTAGGAAGGTGGTGTCGTTGAAATAAAAAGCCCCATTCACTTCAAAACCAGGCAGGGGTTTCAGGGTTAAGCGGCCGCTGAAAAGGTTGTGGGGCGGCGGCGCTCCGAGAGCCGAGCTGGTGACCCCCGAAAGAAGGACTGCGTCATAATCCTGGTAGGAATAAGCCAAATCGGCTTTCAGGAAGGAGGTCATGGCCCAGTGGACGGAAACTTCCACCCCATAAATGGCTCCGCCGTCCGTATTGACCCACACGCCTTCCGTGTCCAATTGACCCCCAATGGGCGAAGGCTGGATTCCGGTTATATCCACGTTGCTGATGAGCCGGTAATAACGGTTGTAAAAGGCGGCCAAATCGAGGGAGGCATCAGCGACCGGCTGGGCCCGGTAACCTAGTTCGTAGGCGACCAGTTCCTCGCTGAGGAGGCTGGTATTCGGGACAAGCGCCTCATAAAGCAGCGGGGGCGTGGAACCGTCCCGGTAGTGATACACGCTTTCCTCAAACCGGTCCGGGACCCTCGCGGCCCGGGACACCGCCGCCCAGAGGCTTTCGTTTTCGTCGGGCGTGAAAAGAATCCTGCCCGACGGCAGGATTTCATCGCCCGTATAGGGGTTGTTTTCCACCTTGGCGCCTCCCGTGACATAGAGGCGGCCCGGGACCAGGCTGACTTTGTCCTGGAGGAAAAGCCCGTAATTGTTCAAGGATTGTTGGGGCGGGAAGTAAAAATTGTTGGTGGCCTTGTAGTCATCCGAAGTGTTCCGGAAATCGCCGCCCCATGTGATTTCATTCCGATCGCCCAGCGGGAACCGGTGCTGGAATTCCACGTCGGCGGTGTTGCGGGCGCTCAACTGCCCATCGTTCGTCTGGATGTGGACAACGTCGTAATAGGCCTGCAACTGGGCCTCGGAGGTGTCGGAAAAGGTCCGGACCCAGCGGGCCAGCAGGTTCCCGTCCTGGTCCAGGTTGGTGTTCACGTCGGTAAACTGCTGGACGGACGCGGGGTTGAAAATATCATCGGCGTAGTTGAAGAGGCCCTGCTGGAAGTCCCCCTGGAGGGTCAGGCGGTCCTTTCCGCCGTCCCAGTCGGAACGGAAACCCACCCGTTGGTCGTTCCAATCGTCGTGGAAATTGCCGCCCGTTGTGGAATCCTGGAGGGGTCCATCGTGCGTGGTCTTGCCGTAAATCCGGTAGTACCAGCCATCATCGATCTTGCCCCCGTAGCGGAAATTATCCGATTCGTAGATTTCGCTCCCGCCGATGGCGCTGGCGTAAAAACCCTGGGTGACCTTGGAATTCTTCGTGATGATATTGATGACCCCGTTGACCGCGTTGGAACCCCAAAGCGTGCCGCCCGGCCCCCGGATGACCTCGATGCGGTCGATATCCTGGAGGGGAAGGTCGTCTTCCCTCCAAATGACGCCCGCGCGGTTGTTCTCATAAAGGCTGCGTCCGTCAATGAGGACCAGCATTTTATCATTGTATTGGGCGTTGAATCCCCTGGCGCTGACGCCCCATTCGCTGGCGTCATTACGCACGACCTGGACTCCCGGTACCATTCGGAAAAGGTCGGCCAGGTCCTGGATGCCGCTGTCCCGGATGTCCTGGCTGGTGATGACGTAGATGGCCGAGGTGGCGTCCCGGAGCGATTCGGCCTTTTTGGCCGAGGAAGTGACGATGACGTTCAAGCCCGCCAGGCTTTCGAGGCTGAGGTTGGCTAGGTCTGTACCGGCGGCACGGTCTTCCGTTGTACCCGGCAAGGGTGCCCCTTGGTTCTGCTGGGCCCCGACGGAGGAACCTGTAAAGAGGCCCGCGATCCCCCATACGGCTAGGAGAAGAACCCTGGATTGATTTCCCAAAAATTGCCGCCTTTCCATATCCCGCTCCTGGATTCGAGCTTTCAACACCTTGTATTTCTCCTGTCCTCACGCAAATAAAACCGGGGAAAGAATTGTTGAGATTGTTTGGGCAAAGATCACGCCAAAGTTATTGAAAAAAAGGCCGCATTCTAGGCACAGAATGGGATTTTGACTGGGAGGCCGGGGTAAATGATTTTCCCAGTGGGTAATTTTTACTCGCTGCTTTCCAGGGAGGATTTCATCAGGATAAAAATCCTTCCTCAACTGCCCTTCGGAAGAGGATGTTGTCCTCCAAGTGCCCATGCTGGTGGATATAGTCTTCGAACTCCTTAAAGCTCCCGCACAATCCCTCGAAATCCTTGTTCTCGTTTTCCGGGGGATGGAATTCCCCTGTCAATTTCCGGAGCAAAACCCATTTGTCCCACATTGCCTCGTGCTTCCACGACAGGGAGGCCAAGATGTGCTGCCGCGACCCTGAGGGCAAGGGGGCACCAGGCTGTCCACCTTTTTCACTCCGAGCTTGTTCCATGGCGTTTAAATAAGGGAAGACCACATCTTCCTCGATTTTCATATGCTCTTCCATTTGTTGGGCCATATCCTGGATCAAGTCGTTCAATTGGGAGAAAATCGGGTTCCAAGGGTTTCCCGACCGCGCCAAATCGGAAGCCCTCTTGCGGAAGTTAATGAGCCGCAACCGGATAAAAACGTGTTGGCGCCTGACGATATGGTTGATGATTTCCCTTAATGGTTTGTGCCTCCAATCCAAATCCCTGCTTCCGGTTTGGGGCCTCTGTAATTTTTCCAGCGATTCCAGAATTCCCTCCAGGGCCACCCCCGCTTGGTCGCAGGCGGTTTTCAGGTTTAGATGGCCGCCGAAGAAATAATTGATCCTGTTTTCCTCGAACAATTCAACGGCTCCGTCCAGCCCGACGGCGATCTCTCCGATGGAGGTATCCGGGTTGATTTTCACGATATCCTCTGATTTTCGCAGGCAGCCGGAAGTTGGGTGGCCTGCAGCCAAAAATCCCGGATGGTTTTTACGGCAGCTACCAGCTTGTCGTAGGAATTGGGCTTCACAATGTAGGAGTTGGCGCCCAATTGATAAGCCTTGGAAACGTCTTCTTCGGATGTGGAAGTACTCAAGACAATGGCTGGAATGAATTTGAAAACAGGGTCATTTTTGAGGGCGCGGAGGGTCTCATGCCCGTTCCTTCGCGGCATATTCAGGTCCAGGAGAATGAGGGACGGCAAGGGAACTCTGGATAAGCCGGCGAAAACCCCCTCCCGCCTCAAATATTGCAGGACCGCCTCCCCGTCCCTGGCACAGATGAGCGGATTCGGGATTTCATTTTCCTGGAAGGCCTTCCGGATGAGGAACAAGTCGTCCGGGTCGTCATCGGCAACGAGGATATGCCTCAAATCTTTTTTGGGGGGCGTGATGGCGATTTTGTTGTTAGTTCCCTTTAGGGAATCCCTTTTTTCTGTCGGATTCATGCGGCCGTCTCCTGCAATTTGCTGAATTTCGGCACCAGCAGCGTGAAGCAACTTCCCTTTCCGGGTTTGGACGCGGCCAGGATGTCGCCATGCTGCAGGCCCATGAACTGCTTGGAAATATAAAGGCCGAGCCCGGCGCCGGAACGGTGGGCTTCCCTTCCCAGGACCCGGTTCCTCGTAAACAGACGCTCCAGGATTTCCGGGCCCATTCCGATGCCAGTATCCGAAACTTTGATGATTTCCCAATTCCATCTTTTCTTGGCCCGCACCGTGATTGATCCACGATCCGTGCATTTGATGGCGTTGTTGAGCAGGTTGCGGAGCACCTCAACCATCTTGCTCCGATCGGCATAAACGAGGGTGTCTTCTTCCAATCCCTCTAGGCGCAGGGCCAATCCCTTTTGTTCCAACGTGGATTCGTAATCCCGGAGCGCTGCCGACACCACTTCCCGGAGTCCGACGGGTTGCAGGTCGACTTCCACCACTCCCCGGTCGATCTTACTGACGTTTAAAAGATTGGAGATGAGGTCGAAATTTTCCTGGCCAATGCACCGCATGTCCTCCAGGTATTCCTTTTGGCGGGGATTCACCTCCCCCACCAGGCCCATCAGGATGTTGTCGATGTATCCGTTGATTTCGGCCACCGGTGTCTTTAACTGGTGGGAAGTTACCGCGATCAGGTCCGTCTTCATTTCATCCACGTTTTGCAGTTTGCCGACGAAGGTGTTGAAGGCCCTTGCCATTTCCCCAACTTCGTCCCTCCCCTGCACCGCGAGCCTTTGCGTCAGGTCGGCGTCGCCCCGGGCGATATGCCTCATCTGGTCCACAAGTTGGGACAGGGGTTTGGAAACTTTTCGCTGCAAGTGGCAAAAAACCATCCCAGAAAGGAAGAGCACACCGGCCAAAGTGAGGGACGCCATCCAACCGTAAGCCTGCTGGAAATACTTTTGGTTGGACTCGACCAGCACCTGGGACCTTCCCAATTCATACCGGAGGAAAAGGTGGATCCGGAATCCCAATGGATCCACACCCGGATGAAGGCGGCGGCTCAAAAGGCGCAGGCCCTGGCGGTCTTTTTTTTGGAGGGCCAGCCTCAACTGGCTGATGAAATGGTCAACAACCAGGTTTTTATTTTCGATATCTAGGAGCAACTGGGCCTCGTCCGGGTCCAACGGGGGATGGTCCAATATCTTCATGTTGGATTCGATATTATTTTGGATCTCTTCCAACCGGCCCTGTCCCAAATCCCAAGGAAGGGAACCAGAGTTCAGCTTATCCACCAAACCCACCAGGTCCTTGGAATAAGCGCCGGCTAGTTCCACTCCCGCGATAGTTTTGACGTTGGCTTGGTTATAAATCCCGTTGAGGCGGCCGACAACCCGCTCCGAGAGTCCGTATCCGGCGATCACGATGAAGGCCATGGCCAAACCCATCACAGAGAGCCCCAACATAAGCTTTTGGGTTAATTTAAGATTTGATAAGTAAGCCACCGCTCCACTCCTATTCCAAGGACAGCGTCGCCACCAATACACCGATTGTCCGTCCCTCGCAAAATACCGGTACTGATACTTGGATCGAATAAATCTTGGTCGAAACATCCAGTCCCGCAGGACTCAGATAAACCCGGCCCCGGCCCCGGTTGTAGCATTTAAGGAATTTGTCCATCGTGCCGTGGACAAAATCGTTGCATTGGGGGGCCGTGCCGACCACGTTACCCCGGCAATCCAGCACAAAACATTTCAACATCACCGGGATCCAGGGTTCGTATCGACGCATCTCCTCGCTGGAACCGTTATGAAGGTAGGGCCTTTCCAAGTCGGAAATGCCGATCTCTGTCCATTCTCTTTGTATTTTTTGAACTTCGGTGGGGGGGAGGGGTGTGGCATTCCGGACCAGGATGTCCTGGATGACGGATTTCTCAGCCGCGAGCCGCTCCAAGAGAGGGAGGGATTTCTGGACGACTTCACCTATCCTGCCCTGGGATGGAAGTGCCGGAGAAGGCATTGCCACGAAAACCGCCAATAGGAGCAGAACCGTTTTACTCATTATGGGTCTTCCTTCATCAATTAAATATGATCGGCAATACTTGCTCAAACTGGATTTGGTGGGCATGTAAAAAAAGAGGATTGACCGGCCTCAGTTTCCCGCTAACAATCCGCAGTTTCATCGGAAAAACCAGTAGAGACCGAGGGCCCGTCCGCCAACGATTCTTTTTCGATCGTGTTTTCATCGCTCCTCAATCCTCTCTGTCAAATCCTTCTCATTTCGGATGACAATCCTTCCCCTTGCGGTTGAAACCAGTCCCTCGCCCTCTAGTTTGGAAAAAGTGCGGATGCAGGTCTCCACCGTTGTTCCCGCCATTTCGGCGATCTCCCGGCGGGTCAAAGGGATGGTGGTCCCAAACTCCTCCACCAAGTTCAGCAAAACGTGTAATATTCGCTTCTCAACGGTTTCCTGCTCGAAGGCCTGCATATTCTTCGATTGTCGGAGCCTCTTGGAAAGCTCTTCCACCACCGCACGGGACAAGGCAGGATACCTATCCAGTAGCCCGAAAAATTCCCGGATGGGATAGGCCAGGATGGTGACATCGGTTTCCGCCACGCCATTGCAGGCATAGGTCCTCTTGCCGAAACAACAGCAGCTGCCGAACAGGGCTTGGGAACCGTTCATGCAAAGGGTCATGTCGCGCCCGCTGGCGGAATGGATGACCGCTTTCACGTGGCCCTCCTTGACGAACCAGACGTAATCCGCCGGGTCGCCTTCCAGGAAGATGGAATCCCCCTTGGAGTATTTCTTTTCCAAAATGGTTTTTTCCGCCTCCCGCAGGGCCTCCACGGGAAGCCTTCGAAATATCTCCATGCTGGCCAGGAGACCCTTGGGTTCGGCCGACGTTGGATGGACTTTGCTTCTGGGCACGTTCAACATGGTCTTCCTCCTTTGGTTTTAAAAAATCTTGCTGGGCGGCTCAATGTCTTTCCCGGATTGGCCGGTTCCATTGGAACCTTTATGTAGGTAACCTGCGATGACCCCCGGAAGGGCCTGGGTGTCCAGCGGCTTGACCAGGTAGCCGTTGCAACCCGCCGCCTTGGCCTTGGATTCGTCTCCCTGCAGGTCGTAGGAAGTGGCGATCAAAATGAGGATATCCCGGTTCCGGGCATCGGACCTGACCCGTTTCGTCAGTTCCACGCCGTCCACGCCGGGCAGCCCGAAGTCCATGAGGATCAGCCGGGGCCGGAAATACTCCAATACCGCCAGGGTTTCCTGGGCGTTCCGGGCGGTCAGGACTTGGTACTGTTCCAATTCCAGGACCCGCTTTTCGAGTTTCAGGTTCATAAGGTTGTCATCAACGATGAGGATGGGTTCGTTCGGCATGGGACGGAGGGCCCCCTTGTTTTCTCAACTCTCGGGACTATCGAGGGCAAATGTGATGCCAGTCACAAAGGGTCGAAAACTTTTATTTCATGGGGGAGAAAACCGGGAAAGGGAATGACTATGGCGCCAGCACCATAGTGGCAAGGCCATAAAACAATGGAACCACCAAGGTCGCCAAGAAAGGCAATTTCAATAGACGGATAGTATCGGTGTGGTTAGGGCAGGCCGGGTGACCTGGGGGGTCAAAATGAATGGGGAGCTATTCGTCTTTGGCCTGGAGGCCGTATTTCTTGACCTTGACGTGGAGGGTTTTGTAGTCGGTTTTGAGGATCTTGGCGGCCTGGGATTTATTCCCGCCGGTGTTTTTCAGGACATTCCGGATGGCCTGCTTTTCCGCCGCCTCCACCGCCCTTTCACCGATTTCCTTCAGGGACAATCCCGGGGGCAGCGGCACCTCCACCGGTCCGGGGGCCCCCGCGGAAGACTTGGCCTTGCTGATCATGCCCTTTAAAGTCTTGCCTTCCAACTGGGAGCCGGGGGAGACAAGCACCCCCTGGCGCACCACGTTGCGCAGTTCCCGGATATTGCCGGGCCAGGAATGTCCCAGGAGCAGTTCCATGGCCGCCCCTTCATCGAAACGGACAGGCTTCCGGAATTCCAAACCGGCCTCCTCGAGGAATCCTTGGGCCAATAACGGGAGGTCTTCCATGCGTTCGCGCAAGGGGGGAAGGCTCAAGGTGAATTCGGCGAGTCGGTAGTACAGATCCTGCCGGAACTTTCCGGCCGTGGCCTCGGCTTCCAAGGGGGCGTTGGTGGCGGCAATGAAGCGCACGTCGATGGGGATGGTCTTCTCCGCCCCCACGGGCTTGACCTGCCTTTCCTGCAAAACCCGAAGAAGCTTGGCCTGGAGCCCGGGCGGCAGGTTGCCCACCTCATCCAGGAAAAGGGTTCCGCCCTGGGCCAGCACCAATTGGCCCTCTTTCTTGCGGTCGGCTCCCGTGAAGGCCCCCTTCTCGTGGCCGAAAAGCTCGGACTCCAGGAGGTTCTCCGCCAGGGCCCCGCAGTCCACCGCCACGAAGGGCTTCTGGCGCCGGGCGCTTTCCTCGTGCAGGGCCCGGGCCGCCAGTTCCTTTCCCGTGCCCGTCTCCCCTTGGATCAGCACCGTGAGGTTGGAAGCCGCCACCTTCTGGATCTGGCCGATCACTTCCTGGATGGCGTTCCCTTTTCCGAGGATGCGGGTGAGAGCCGGGCCCTTCCCGGCCTTTTTCCGGAGTTCGGCCATTTCCTCCAACAGGTCGTTTTGTTCCAGGGCCCGCTGGAGGGTAATGAGCAGCTGGTCGTTTTCAAAGGGCTTGGTGAGGTAATTGTAGGCCCCGGCCTGGGTGGCTTCCACCGCCGTCTTGAGGTCGGTAACCCCGGTCAGCATAAGGACGGGCAGTTGGGGCCTCGAAGCCTTGAGTTTTTTAAGGACTTCCATGCCGCTGATGTCGGGAAGGTTCAGGTCGAGGATGACCGCACCCACCGAGGAAACGGCCCTTTCCAGGCCCAACTGGCCGTTCTCGGCCGTAATGATTTCGAAGCCGCCGGCCTTGCCCAAGACTGCCTGTAGCAGCCGCCGCTCGATAGGGTCGTCGTCAATGACGAGAATTTTTTTCACGGGATCCTTTTACCACAGAGTTATGTCGGGTGAACAAAGAAAGACTTTTTCCAACAAACCTGTTTTACTCCGCGTAACTCCGTTAACTCTGTGGTTCAATTTTGGCTTTTAAATACCCGGCGATCTGCGCGGGGAAGGCCTGGGTGTCGATGGGCTTGGTGATGTACCCATCGCAGCCTGCGGCTTGGGCTTTTTCGTCATCCCCTTTCATGGCATAGGCCGTCAGGGCCACGATGAGGATATCCCGGGTGCCGGGTTCGGCCTTGAGCTGCCGGGTCAGGGTGAGGCCGTCCATGCCCGGTAACTGGAGGTCCATGAGGATGAGGCGGGGTTTGAACTCCTGGAGGACCTTCAGGGCCTCTTCCGCGTCCCCCGCGGTGCGGATTTCGTAGCCTTCTTTTGCCAACACGACCTTGGCCAGCTTCAGGTTGGCCGCATTGTCATCCACGATGAGGACAGGCTCACCCGCCACGTTCCCCTCCATTGATGCCGCTACCCATGGCCGTCGGAAGCACTGCTGAAAAATGGCTGCCCTTCCCTGGGTGGCTTTGGACTTCCACCCTTCCCCCCTGGGCTTCCACAATGCGCTTGGTCAGGGCCAGCCCCAGGCCCGTGCCGGCGTATTTCTTGGCCGTTCCCGCGTCCAACTGCTGGAATTCGACGAAAAGCTTGTGCTGGTCCTCGGGTTTGATGCCGATCCCCGTGTCCTCCACGGAAAGGCGGAACATGCCCTTGCCTTCCGGGGCGGTCCTAATGGTAACCCGGCCGTTGTCCGGGGTGAACTTGATGGCATTTGACAGGAAGTTGTAGAGCACTTGTTTGTACTTGCCGCCGTCTAAGAGCACCTTGGGAATGGCGGGGTCGATCTGGATCTCAAGAATGATTCGTTTGGTTGAGGCCAGGCCCCTCAGGATTTCCTTCACCTCGGTGGTCACCTTGACCAGGTCCAGGGCCTCGGGACGGAATTCCATCTTGCCCGCCTCCACCTTGGTCAGGTCCAGCACGTCGTTGATGAGCTGCAGAAGGTGCCGGGCGGAGGTGAGGATGTCGCCCAAGTATTCCTTGTGCTCGGCTGAAAGGGGCCCCACCTTCTCGTTCACCATCAGTTCGGAGAACCCGATGATGGCGTTCAACGGGGTGCGCAATTCATGCGACATATTGGCCAGGAATTCGCTTTTGAGACGGTTGGCCTCCTGCATCCGGCGGTTTTGCTCCTCCAATTGCCGCTTGCGCTCGGTGGTATCCCGGATGGCGGCGGTTACGAAGAAACCCTCGGGGGTTTGGGTAGGGCTGAGGGAAATTTCGGCCGGGAACTCGCTGCCGTCCTTGCGAAGGGCGTAAAGGTCGAGCCCCGCGCCCATGGGACGGGTCTTGGGGGATGAGAAAAAGCCCCCGCGGTGGCTCGGATGGTTGGCCCGGAACCTTTCGGGGATCAAGACCTCGATGGGCTTGCCCAGCAGTTCGGCCCTTGTGTAGCCGAAAAGGGACTCCGCCTGGGCGTTGATGAGGACGATTCTGCCGTCTTTCCCCACGATGACCATGGCGTCCGGGGCCGCCTCCAGGATCCCCTTAAAGCCGGTGACCTGCCCTTCGGCCAGGGATTTTAATCCATGGGATAGCTTTTTTCGGGACGGGGATTTTTTCTTGGGTTTCCCTGCTTTTTGTTGGCGTGCCAATCGGTTCCCTTGGAAGCGGAAGTCGCGGACCCTTCACCCTTCCAGGCCCGCCCATGGGCCCATTATGGCTTGAAAAAGGGCTCTTTGCCAAGGCGGGACCGGGCCGGAATTAACACCTCCCGGGTGACATAAAAAAAGCAGACCAGGAAGGTTAACGCTTCGTTAAGGACCCGGCCTCGACATGGGGAGTCAAGTTTTCAACTTTACGCTCCAGAATTGCCCGAAAGGAAAATCCGGGCCCCTGGAGCGGTTGCAAAGGCCTCCCCTTTTCCCTCCTCCAATTTTCCCCTTTATGACCTTCCTCATATTGCCTTTTTCGGCCATCCATAGGATTGGCCTAACCGTCCACCATGGGAAAGCGGCGCCTCCCAACCGGAAAAAACTATGGCGTGCGCGCCATAACCCGGGCGCCCTAATGGGCAGGAAGCCCAGTCGGCATCCCTGGAAAAGCCTTTATTTTCAACGGGTCGAATTTGGTATCAGGCTTGCTCAAGGAAACAGGCGTCTCAAAATTTCGTTCAAGGAGAGAAAAATGGAATCCCAAAAATCACTGCCGGCTTTGCTCTGGGCGCAGGCGGTCATCGCCTTCTGCCTGGGATTGTTCCTCTTTTCCTTCGCGCACGCGGCGGGGGGCGGAAGCGTCTCAGGCACCATCCATGTGAAGAAGGCTTATGTGGAAACCTCGGGCCCGAAGGGCGACAAGGACGTGGTGGTTTACCTGGAACCGACGGTTAAGACCGCCTTTCCGGCGCCCACCCAACACGCCCAGATGAACCAAAGCCAGTTGAACTTCGTCCCCCATGTCCTGGCCGTGCAGGCCGGCACCACGGTGGATTTCCAGAACGACGACGCGGTCAACCACAACGTCTCCTCGCCGGCGGCCTGTTGTTCCTTCGACCTGGGCCAGTGGGGCAAAGGCATGGTCAAGAGCCAAGCCTTCACTTCCCCGGGCGTGGCGCCCCTGCTCTGCAGCCTGCACCCCGAAATGGGGGCCTACGTGGTGGTGGTGGGCAGTCCTTATTTCACCACGGTCCCGCTCATCACCGACAACGCGGAAAAGAAACAGTACGGCAGCTATTCCATCAAGGGCGTCCCTGCGGGCCAGTACAAGCTGAAGGTCTGGAACGGGAAACTGGTGGGCGAAACCCAGGTCGTCACCGTCACCGACGGCGCGGACACCGCCGCCGACATCGACATCCACAAGAAGTAATCCAAGGAGCGGCCCATGGCCTCGAAGACTTTTCGGAAATTCGCGGCGGTCCTGGTGGTGGCGGCCGGTTTTATCCTCCCCGCCCTCGCTACCCCCGCCGGCCCGAAGCCCCAAAGACGGGATTTCAACATCGTGGCCCACAGGTACGCCTACGATCCCGCCGAAATCCGGGTGAACCAGGGCGACGATGTCCATATCCGTTTCTCCTCCAAGGATGTGATGCACGGTTTTTATCTGGAGGGGTACGACCTGGACGCCATGGCCAGCCCGGGCAAGTCCGGCATCCTGCTGCGCCACCCCTCCCAGGGTGCGGAATTCCAGCCCGCGGAGGAAATCACCTTCACCGCCGGTCAAAGGGGGAAGTTCCGCTACCGGTGTTCCATGACCTGCGGTTACATGCACCCCTTCATGATGGGCGTCCTCATTGTTGAACCCAATACCCTTTATGCCCAGGGGCTGGGATTGATGGGCGGGCTTTTCCTGGCGGCCCTCATCCTGGCCTGGCCGTCCAAAACCGTCCCACTCCCGGCCGCGGAAGGAGCCAAGGCATGACCCGCCGAATTGAGGAACTGGAACCCAAGGAGATCCTGGCCCTGGCCATCTCCATCGAACAAGCCAACCAAAAGGCGCTCCGGAATTTCTCGGAGATGTTCGACGGTTACAACCAGGAAGTCTCGCGTAACTTCGGGGAAATGGCCGAAGAGGAGGGCCGCCACGAGGAACTGCTGCAACAAATGTACAAGAAGAAATACAAGGGTCCCGCTCCCAATATCGACTCCTTTGACATCGAGGGAGTGGTGGAGGCGGTCGACCTGGACGATTCGGAGTTCCTGATTTTCGACAGTTTCAAGGCCCAGCAGGTCTACCAGGCCTCCTGGGAGGCGGAAAGAAGGGCAAGGGAGTTTTACCTGAAGGCCGTGAAAAACGTGAAGGACGCAGAGATGGCCAATCTGTTTAACACCCTGGCTGACATGGAGGGCGACCACGCCGACTGGCTGGAAAAAAAACTCGGCCATAAAGGAAAAAAGCCATGAGCGAAAACATCAACCCCAACCCGTCCATCCTGCCTTCCCCTTCGGCCACGCCGGCCTCCCGGCCCCTTACCGGGCCCCTGGCCCCGCCGCCGCCCTTGGAGGGCTGGCGCATCGACTTGCTCAAAACCTTCCCCTGGCTCAAGTGGCTGGTCAAACGGCGTTGGTTCCAGTTCGCCGTGGTCCTGCCCAATCTTTTCCTCTTCCTGGTCTTCCTGGCCGCGGGCGTCTGGGGGACTCCCGTGGGCAACCGCAACATCCTGATCGTTTTCGTCTGGATCTTCTGGTGGTTCCTCCTGATCAGCGCCATGGTGCCCTTCCTTTCCAGGGCCTGGTGCACCATGTGTCCCTTCCCCTTCTTTGGGGAATGGATCCAGCGCGGGTCCCTTACCACCCCTAAGATGGCCGCGCCCGGCGCCAAGGGGGCCAAAGTAGGCATCAACCGCTACTTCGGCTGGAACCTGAGGTGGCCCAAGGCCCTGTCCAACATCTGGATGCAGAATATCGGCTTCCTGGGCCTTTGCACCTTCAGCGCTTTTTACCTGACCCGGCCCATCGTGACCGTCTGGGTCCTGGGCAGCCTGATCATCATCGCCACGGTCCTCCATGTGGTCTTCCGCCAGAGGGCCTTCTGCAACTATGTCTGCCCCGTGTCCGGCTTCTTGAGCCTTTATTCCATGAGCTCCATGGCCGAGGTCCGCTCCCGGGACGCTGAGGTTTGCCTGAAATGCCACGACAAGAGCTGCCTGGTGGGCAGCGAGCGGGGCTGGGGCTGTCCCTGGTTCAATTTCCCCAGCAAAATGGAACGCAACAACTACTGCGGCATGTGCATGGAATGCATCAAGAGCTGCCCTCACGACAACATGACCGTGCGCCTACGGCCCTTCGCCACCGACACCAAACTCAAGGGCTACGACGAGGCCTGGAAGGCCTTCATCATGCTGTCCTTGGCCCTGGCCTACAGCGTCATCTACCTGGGCCCCTGGGGTTTCTTCAAGGACCTGGCCAACTTCACCGAAAGCGGCAGGGGCCTTTCGGCCTTCCTCGGTTACGCCCTCTGCCTCTGGGCCCTGCCCATGGTGGTGATCCCTACCGTCTTTTCGGCCTTCCATTGGGTGGCGCGCCGTTTGGCCGGGGCCGAACCCAAGCCCTGGAAGGAATCCTTCCTCCTGATGGCCTATCAGCTCGTGCCCCTGGGGCTCCTGGCCTGGATCGCCTTCAGCCTGCCGCTCATCTTCATCAACGGCAGCTACATCCTGGTGACCATGTCCGACCCCTTCGGCTGGGGCTGGGATCTCTTCCACACGGCCCATACAGCCTGGTCGCCCATCCTGCCCCAATGGATGCCCGCCATCCAGGTGGGCATCCTGGCCATCGGCCTCATCCTGACCCTGAAGTCGGTCTTCAAGCAGGCCGGCAAGATTTATACGGACAACCGGGCCCGGCTGAGGTTCGCCCTGCCGATGGCGCTTTTGATGACCTTGATTGTTTCCTTGTTCATCCGTCTTTACGTGAGTTAAGGGGGACCCATGAAAACGAGAGAATGGCTTTCAACTATCCTGGCCCTGGCGGCCGTCATCGGTTCCGTGGCCCTGCCTTTTTGGTATGAGGGACGGAGGGCGGCTTCCGCCCCCGAGCGGACCATCACCCTGACCGGCGTGGCTTCCTCCGGTATTTGGACCGAGGACCCGGTCACGGGCGACAACTACCGCAAAAACAGCTTCAAACCCGCCCGGATCCGTTTGGAAAAGGGGGAATCGGTGCGCTTGGTCCTCCGGAGTGCGGATGTGACCCACCGTTTCTACATGCCCGAGTTGGGCGTGGGGCCGGTGGAGCTCGTCCCGGGCCATACCGAGGAGGTCCACTTCAAGGCCGATAGGGAAGGGGTCTTCAACTACTACTGCACCGAAATCTGTGGGGACTGCCATTTCCACATGAGGGGTTTCCTCACGGTGGGAAACGCCGCCGACCCGGCTGCCGCCGCGGCCGCCTGCGACGGGACCCACCGTGAATCCCCCCCCGCCTTTTCCAGCCTGGCCGAGGAAGGCCGTTACTGGTTCGAATCCAAAGGATGCGTTTCCTGCCACGGGGCCGGTGGCACGGGCGGGGTGCCCAACTTCAACTACGCCCGGGGCACGGTCCCGGCCCTGAACACCCTGGCCTCCAAACTCTCCCTGGAGAGCAAGTCCGAGGTGGAAGCCTTCACCCAAGCCCTCGGCCAAAAGGAAGGCCTGGCCAAGGACAAACCCGCTCCTGGGGTTTCCAATTGGGCCCTGTCCTACGCCCAATACCAGTCGGTCCTGAGGACCATCCAGGGGGGCAGCCCGCCGTTAAAAGCCGACCCGAAGGGCCCCGAACCGCCGCTTTTCATGCCGGCCTGGAAGGAAAAATTGGGTTTGGACCAGATCAACTCGATCATCGCTTATCTGGTTTCCCAGCAGAAGTTCGAGGAACACACGGGCTGGGGCATGTAGGACCTGGGCGCGGGTTGGGCGCCAAAAAGCAGTTGAACATTGAATTGAAAGAGGAGGAAGAGAAATGGATTCCAAGATCATCCGGAAGGCTTTGGGGGCTTGGCTGGGGGCGGCAGGCCTTTTCCTGGCGGCCTCGCCTGTACTGGCCCTGCCGAGTTTCGCGCGGCAGACGGGCATGTCCTGTGCGGCCTGCCACACGGTCTTTCCCGAATTGACCACCTACGGGAGGACCTTCAAGCTGAATGGCTACACCACCACCAACACCGACGAGTTGAAGGACGGCTCGGACGAGGCCGGGTACCGGTTGGAAGTCAACAATACCCCGCCCCTGGCGGCCCTGATTCAAATTTCCGACACCTTCACGAAACAGTCCCCTTCCAGCGCCGGGGACCTGGGTTCGGACCAGAACGGGAACCTGGAATTCCCCAACCAATTCAGCCTGTTCTACGCCGGACGCATCTCCCCCCAGATGGGGGCCTTCGTGCAGGTGACCTATGACGCCGCCTCCGGCGCCCTGGGGATGGACAACACCGACGTGCGCTGGGCCAACCGGTTCCAAGTGGCTAATACGGACCTCATCCTCGGTCTGACGGCCAACAACAACCCCACGGTTCAGGACGTCTTCAACACCGCCCCGGCTTGGAGCTTCCCCTACGCGGGCAACAACACCGGCTTCGGCGCCCCCGGCATGACCCAGGTGGAAAGCCTGGGAGGCAACGTGGCGGGCGTAGGGCCCTACCTTTTTTGGAACCAGCTCCTCTACGTGGAAATTTCCGCCTACCGCTCGGCGCCCCAGGGCTTCGGCGCGGGTGCGGCCTACCCCGTGGAATTGGGCTTCACGCCTTATTGGAGGGTGGCCCTGACCCAGGACTTCGGCCCCAACTCGGCCGAGATCGGCGCCTTCGGGCTGGATGAGCACACCGTGCCAAGCGGCGCTTCCCTGCCCATCGGCCCCCAGGACCACTTCACAGACCTGGCCCTGGATGCGCAGTACCAGTACGTGGACAAAACCAGCGCCTTCACCTTGAAAGGAAGCTGCATCTGGGAGGACCAAACCCTGGATTACTCCAATGGAAACGGCCTGGCCTCCAACCCCACGAACA
>JAJPJW010000220.1 GCA_021324075.1 Pseudomonadota bacterium
CTACCTTCGTTTCAGGTCGAGGTTTGACGACAGGGGCTTACCGGTGTGGAAGGAAAGTATTCCACCCGGCTTCAAACTGAAACGGATTAATTTCAAATTGGCATTCGGTCTTTACCGTGTTTTAGCCACTCTCCAACCCAATTCCACCCAGACCGCCGAGGCCAAGCAGAAACTGGACAACATGCTGAATGCGCCCATCACTATGGTTTGGGTGGATGAAAAAGCCCCGCCCAATCGCTGGGGGCATCCCGCCGATTTCTTTTCCGTTTTTTCAGTAAACGAAAAAAAGTATTTTTCCAAGCTGATTTGCGAACGGATGTTTTTCGACTGGCAAAGCGAAAAACTTTATCAGTTTTTAAATATGTACGACGACGTCCGAAATTTAAAGCCTCGTTTCGTGGCCAGGTCCCGTAACCCCGAGGAGGCCCCCGTCGAGGCGGGCCCCGTCAGCACCGGAAACCAAGTTTTGGCCCCGCAGGCTGCCAGTCCTTCCGCTTCCACTCCCGCGCTTCGGGATCCTTTGGCCGTCTTGACCCTGTCGAAACTCTTCCAGGTTTCCGGCTATGATCCCTACAATGACAGCTATACCAACGTCATTGAAACCTCACCCATCGACTCCAACCTTTGATTTAGGATGAAATTCCTCACTTCCCTGTTTCTGGCCCTTCTTCTTTTTCCAATTTCCGCCCAAGCGGCCTCTACCGACGATTCTTCCTCTTCTTCAGAGAGCAAGGTTGCTGAACCAAGCCCGACTCCAGCCTCCAAACCCGTCAATCAAACAGTCGGCACGGCCAAGGCATTGCTAGTCCACAAACCCATGCCTTCGCCGGCTTGGGGCCGTGTGATTCAGTATCACAAAGTGGAAAATTTCGTTCTTGCCGATAAAAACCGCGAAACTTTGTATGAGTTTCTTTTTCAAGACGATGCGGGGATTGTGCGAACCGCCACCTATCACGAAAGTCCTTCGGGCGACGGATATTGGGAGGTCGAGGTTTGGGACCAACCATAGAAACCCGCGGGAATGTGACGGCTTTTTTAGGAGTTAAGGGCGGCGTGGGCTGTTCTGTTCTTTCGGCTTTATTGGCTCGGACTTGGGCGAAAAAGGGCCAAAAGAAGGTTGCCCTCATCGATGGAACCCCATCCGCTTATTCACTCCTGCCAACATTTCTGGGAATCCCTTCCACCAACCGCCACTTGGGACAGTTGCAGCCTTACCAAGACCGCCTCACACCTAAAATGCTCGAGACCTTCTTCTCCCTATCGGCGGAAGGAGTGGCTTATGTTCCCATTAGGCCCAACGATGAAACTTCGCCCCTATTCCAAGATATTTTGCCCCTGACCCAAAAACTTGGCCAATGGTTCGACGAGATTTTCCTCGATCTATCAGGCTTTCCCGTGAAGGAGTCCTTTTTGTTCATGGAGAACAGCCACAAGGTCTTTTTCGTTTCCTCCACGGACCCCGCCGCTCTGACCGCCGTCACACAATGGGAAAAAAGGCTCCTCCCCCTTCATTTTCAATTACAAGGCTTCAACATCCTTTTTAATCAAATGGACCCGTCCCGCCCTCCCAAGGACCTTTCAATCTGGGCCAAACACTTCCAGCAGGCCGGCACCATTCCCTTCTTGGGTGAGGCTTTGTCGATCGATCTCCTGGAAAACAAGCCCATCCATTCCAACCTCGAAAAAATACTATCGCCCGTTTTGACAAAAATCATTTCGGACGGCAGCCACCTCGCGCCCTTCGGCTTGCCCGGTTCGGCCTCTTCCGGATCGCCTGAATCAACTTCCCGCCCCCCCGTTGTATCTTTGGAGCAAATTCATCAACTTCACCAGAATCTATTGGAGCGGTTAAGAAAAACGGGCGCCTTAAAAGATCAAAAAAACGCCGACATGCTTCAGCGACAGGCATTGGAACCCAATGCCCGTGAAATATTGGGCCAACTCCTCCAGGAAATGGACGTTCAAGGCCGGGAACTCCGCCAGCAATTGGTGAGTGAAACTTTGAATCTGGCCTTTGGACTGGGCCCCCTGGAGCCGTTGTTGCAAAATGGGGAAATCACCGAAATCATGGTGAATGGGCCAGGCCAAATCTACGTGGAAAAGCGGGGAAGGCTGGAAAAAACCGAAGTCCACTTCCTCGACGACCTCCAATTGCGCACCGTCATTGAAAGGATCCTGGCGCCCATTGGCCGTCGCATCGATGAGAGCCAGCCCTACGTGGACGGGCGCCTGATGGACGGGTCTCGGGTGAATGCGGTCATACCCCCTTTGAGCTTAAACGGCCCCATATTGACCATCCGGAAGTTTTCCAAGCGCAAGTTGGCTGTGGAGGACCTCATCCAATACGGCTCCCTTACCCGGGAGGCCGCAGATTTCCTGGGAGCCTGCGTGCGCGCCAAGAAGAACATCGTTGTTTCGGGGGGGACGGGGTCCGGGAAAACAACCCTTCTGAACATCCTTTCCAACTTCATTCCATCCCATGAACGGATTGTCACTATTGAGGACTCTGCGGAATTGCAATTGTCCCAGGATCATGTTGTGCGTTTGGAAAGCCGGCCCGCCAACCTGGAAGGCAAGGGGCAAGTGGCCATCCGGGACTTGGTCATCAATGCGCTCCGGATGAGGCCCGATCGAATCGTCGTCGGGGAATGCCGCGGAGGAGAAGCGCTCGATATGCTGCAGGCGATGAACACGGGCCACGACGGCTCCTTGACAACCGCCCATGCGAATTCACCGCGGGACGTCCTTTCCCGTTTGGAAACCATGTGCCTCTTCACCGGGCTGGATCTTCCGCTGAAGGCCGTTCGGGAGCAAATCGCGAGGGCGGTTCACCTGGTCGTCCAACAAAGCCGGCTTTCCGACGGGAAGAGGTCGGTCACCCAGGTGTCTCAAGTCCAAGGAATGGAAGGGGATGTGATCATCACCCAGGACGTCTTCACTTATGAAGATGGAAAAGGGCTGGTGCGCCGGCCTTTTGCCCCGTCCTTCATCGGGGATTTAAATGCAGTGGGGTACCAATGGCCCGGGCATCCGGAGAAGGTAAAAGCCTAGGGATTTTTCTTCTTCCCCTTTTTCTCCGGCATCGGCTCGCTGACCGCCGGGGCAGGCGGGAAGGTGCTGTCCCCCACCGGCGTGATTTGCGCGACTTCCGCTTTATATTTTTCGTACTCGGCCGCCCGGGTCTGGCGCACATCCGCGTCCAAAGGCCCCTCCGGCGGGATCCAATCCCCTAAATAGGCCCGGCAGATGAATTCCTTCTCCGCCGCCAAGTCCACCCAATGGGTGTGGGGCGGGTTGTAAAACTCCTGCACTTCCTGGTAGTCCCACATCGCCTGTTTGTACATCTTCTGGTTGAAGTGGGCTTCCCCTCTTTCGTAGGCGTTGTAGGCCCGCCGGATAACCTCAAGGTACATCATTCCAATGGCGACAAGGAGGGTTCCTAGGACGAGGGCGCCTACTTTGAAGGCTCTCGACTGGAATATGGATTGCGGCTCCTCATTAAAATCGGCCACGCGAAACCTCCGTTGACAGAATGATGAAAAAGCCAAATGGCGGCTTTTTCGGTTGAAACCCTTGGCTGTCGGCAGGGTGAAAAGACCTTTTTCAGTTCCCTGTCAAAACTGTCTCAGAAACCTCAGGTCGTTCTGGTAAAACAACCGGATATCGTCGATATCATACTTGAACATGGCGACCCGTTCCACGCCCATCCCGAACGCGAAACCCGACCATTTCTCTGGATCCACTTTGCAATTTTCCAAGACCGCTGGATGGATCATCCCGCAACCCATGATTTCCACCCAACCGGACTGCTTGCAAATACGGCAACCCTTGCCTTGGCAAAAAACGCAGGAGATGTCGACTTCGGCGCTGGGCTCGGTGAAAGGGAAAAAGCTGGGCCGGAACCGGGTTTCCACCTTGGAGCCGAAGAATTTCTTGACCCAGCTGTCCAGGATCCCCTTCAAATGCCCGAAATGAACCCCTTCAGCCACCAGGAAGCCATCCACTTGGTGGAAGATATGGTGGTGGGTGGCATCGACGGCCTCGTTCCGGTAAACCTTCCCCGGCGCGACGACCTTCAAGGGCGGCTGGTGCTTCTCCATCACGTGCACCTGGAGGGTGGTGGTATGGGTGCGAAGCAATAATTCGTCGGATAGATAGAAGGTGTCGTGGGCGTCACGGGCGGGATGGTCGAGGGGGAAATTCAATCCACGGAAATTATAGTAATCGGTTTCGACATCCGGGCCTTCCACTTGGTCGAAGCCGAAGCTCCGGAAAATGTCGCAGATTTCCTGCTGGACCCGCGTAAGTGGGTGCATTTTCCCCAGGGAAGACTGCCGCCCCGGCAGGCTAGGGTCCCACCCCACGGGAAGGCTTGCACCGCCCTTGCTTTCGAATTCTTCCTTCTTTTGTTCGAGAAGTTCGGCGATGCGGTTCTTGACCTCATTGGAGACTTTGCCGACTTGGGGCCGCATTTCCGGGGCCACCTGCCCCAAACCCTTCAGGGCTTCCGTCACCAAGCCGCTTTTGCCCAGGTATTTAACCCGGGTTTCTTCCAAAACTTTGGAATCAGATGCATTTTGGATGGATGTTTCGGCTTCTTTGAGCAAAAGCTCAAGGCGTTCGATCACCTTTGCCCCCAATGGCGAGGAAATAGCGGCGTGCGAAGGGCTTATTATTTAGATTTCAGCGGAAAATTTCACTAAGAAAAACCTGGTTTCAGCGGAGGGAAGGCACTGGAGAAAGCTCAAAACTTTCTTGATTTTGGATCTTGCGGGAGTACAAAAGATAGGCTTTGACCGAGCCCGTTCTTTCAAACTCTTCCCACAGGGCTTCGGCACTTTGCTCGACCATCAATTCGAATTCAGTTTTGTCGGTATCCATGTCATTTCTTCTACATTTACTTGATTTTCGAAGTCTATCACCGCCCCCCTACAGGGTCAAGAAAGGGGGGCCTGAAAATGGGCCCAAAACATGGCCAAACTGGCGGCCACACCGGCATTGAGCGATTCGACTTGTCCGACCATGGGGATACGGATCGACGCTTCACAAGTCTGAACCAATGCTTCCGGCAGGCCCGCCCCTTCTGAACCGATCCAATAGGCGATCGGCGACAAAGGCTTTGTCTCCGAAAGCGGTTGGGCGGCTTGGGCCGCCAGGGCATAGGTATGAAACTGCTTTTCCTTAAGCCAATCCTGGCAAGCTTGCCATTTTTCATTTTGGATGAAGGGCACACGGAACATCGAACCCATGGAGGAGCGGACCACCTTGGGGTTGTAGGGATCGCAACACCCCTCCGTTAGAAGAACGCCCCGGAACCCGAAAGCCTCGGCGGACCGGAAAAGGGTGCCCATATTGCCCGCATCTTGCACCTGATAAATGGCCAAAACACGGGAATAAGGTTCGGCCGGCCATTGGGCTTGCAGTTTACCCACCACCGCCAGGATGCCCTGTGGGGTAACCGTGTCGGATACATAGGAGATGATATTGGGGGGAACCTCGAAGCACTTCACCTTTTCCCTGTGGGCCGCGGCCAGGATTTCCTTCCCTTCCGCATTTTCCCAGGCCTCTTTCGTGCCGAAAACGAACCGGCATTTCAGGTTGCTTTTCAAGGCTTCCCGTACTAGGTGGAACCCCTCGCAGAGGAAATCCTCCAGATCCTTGGATTTCTTGGGAATTTTGAGCGAATAGGCGTGCTTGACCATGGAATTCTGCACGCTTTCAATCTTGGATAACTGTGTCATTAGCTTCCTGTCGTGGACATGTTTAGAACAAGACTAGTTCGACGGGTTCTTCTTCGGCTTTCCCCTTTGGTAAACTGCGATGCCCCCAAAGATTCCCAAAATACCAATGATATGCGAGATCATATTTCTGTTGAGGAGTACCAATAAGAAGAACAAAACAATAGCAACACCCACCACTTTCATAATCGTCGATCCACCCAAGGCATATCCACATTTCGGGCAGGCGGCCGCGTTATCCGAAACATCAGCTTTACATTCCGGACATTTGATTAACGCCATGACATCTCCTCACGCTTTATATGTTCCTCAAAACCAAACAATGTCTTTGCGCCAATCCCTTTCATCTACTCGCATGTCCATCTTGGATAATTATGGCCCATCAAATATTTTCGAGGCATAAAAAAAACACCCCTCAACGCCGAAACGATGAGGGGTGTTTGGTTTTACGGATAACTACGGTCGTTTTATGAAACCTTCGCCTTTTTCGCCTCTTCCACCAACTGGCTGAAGGCCTTCGGGTCGGTCAAGGCCAGGTCGGCCAGGACTTTCCGGTCCAGTTCCACCGATGCCAGCTTCAGGCCCTTGATGAACTGGCTGTAGGACATGCCGTGTTCACGGGTGGCGGCGTTGATGCGGGTGATCCAAAGGCGGCGGAATTCCCGTTTGCGGGCCTTGCGGTCCCGGAAGGCGTAATTTCCCGACCTTTTGGAGGCCTCACGCACCGTGCGGTATTGGCGGCTCTTGGCCCCGAAATACCCCTTGGTGAGTTTGAAGAACTTCTTCTTCCTCTTTCTCTTGGCGACTGCGCGTTTGATCCTTGCCATTTCTCTTCCCCCTTAAATCTTCATCATGTTTTTCATCGAGCGGGCGGCGGTGGTGTTAAGGACGGGCTGATGTTTCAATTGCCGCTTGCGCTTGGACGTCTTGTGGGCCAAAAGATGGCTCCTGCCCTGAACTTTCTTCACCTTTATTTTTCCAGTGCCCGTCACCTTGAATCTCTTCAACACACTGTGTTTCGTCTTCGGTCCCTTACCCATTTTCGCCTTCCTTTTCTGGTTCTGGCGTAGCCGGTTTGGCCACAGCTTTGTGGACCGGAGCCTTGCCGTTGAATACTGCGATAATCTGCATGCCCTCGTCCTTGGGCGGCGCTTCCAATTCGGCGAACTCCGCGAAATCCTCGATGACCCGTTCCATCAGCTGGCGTCCCAGGTCCTTATGGCTCATTTCCCGGCCGCGAAACTGCAAGCTGACTTTCACCTTGTCGCCGTGCTCGAAAAACTTCCAGGCCATCTTCAGTTTGGTCTGGTAATCGTGCTCGTCGATCTTCGGGCGGATCTTTAGTTCCTTCACCCGGATGATACGTTGTTTCTTGGCGGCTTCTTTTTCCTGCTTCCGCTGGGCATACTTGAACTTGCCGTAATTCAGGATGCGGCAGACCGGCGGAACCCCGTCCGGAGCCACTTCCACCAGGTCCAGGTTTTTTTCCCTTGCGATCTGGAGGGCCTTGCTTAAATCGACGATTCCGAGCTGTCCTCCGGCGTCGTCGACCAGGCGCACTTGGCGGGCGCGGATTTGGTGGTTGATTCTCAATTCTTTTGTAGAAATGTGAGCTACCTCCGTAACTGTGTTGAAAATAAAAAAGGACGGATCTTGCGCAGGGCAAAATCCGTCCTTTAAATGAAAATATCCAAATCCGCCGGCGTGGATACCATCAAGAACCCGTTCGCGCCAGTTGGGCTTAGGGTGAGGGACGGAGGCCCCTGCTTGTCCTTGTACCCTCGGGGCACAAGAAAGGCACAATCAACCCTCCCAAAGGAGGAACTGTGCGAGGGCAGAATATTAGCTTTTTGGCCATTTATTGTCAAAGGGTTTCACGGGTTGGTTAGAGGGGTAAATCCACGTCCGCAAAATTATCCATGGCCCTGGATTGGATCATTTGAAAAAGCGCCGTTTTTGCCTTTTCAGACAATACTTGGATTTGCTTTTCCACCGCGTAACGGCGCCAAGTGATGGTTCCGTCCTTGACCTCGTTGGCACCGACAATCCAAATATTGGGGATCTTCCGGGTAATGGCGTTACGGACCTTTTTTCCGAATGAATCGTTCGTGGCATCCACCTCGACCCGGACCATTTGTTCCCGCAGACCCTGGGCGATGTTCTCCGCATAGCCCATGAAGTCCTCGGCGACCGGAACGAGCCTAACCTGCACCGGTGAAAGCCAGGTGGGAAAAGCCCCGCCCCATCTCTCAATC